>JAFLCH010000113.1 GCA_017303775.1 Anaerolineae bacterium
CAATGCCCCGATAATCAGGATCACGAATCCCGCCAGCATGGTCACGATTTGCAGCGGCCCGATGCCGCTGGCCGGATTCAAACCGGTCACGCCGGGGAATAACCCCATAAACGTCAGAACAACCCCTAACGCCCCCAGCGCAATTCCAAATTGAGCGATACGACCCATAAAATGCTCCTAGCCGGATGGCAGCGCCTGTCGCAATTTGCGGAGCATATTGCCGCCCAGAATAGCCTCGACATCCGCCGGTGCATATCCCTTTATCTGTAGCGCATCGCCAATTTTCAATAGATCGGTGACTGTATCCAACCCCTCAGGAATGCTCTCCGTCCCAAACCCGCCGTCAAAATCACTTCCAATTCCAACATGCGCCGAGCTTCCCGTCAACTGGCAGACGTAATCCATCGCCTCGATAACCACCGAAAGTGGCACCTTTGATTTCGGGTCGCCGCTCTCCCATCGGTCACTTAAGAAGCGGTTATAAAGCACAATCCCCATCACCCCATCGCGCTCGGCCAACTGCCGGATCATCACATCAGTCAGGTGTCGATCCGTGTTGCGGAATTGGCGGGGATTGCTGTGGCTGGCGATGATCACACCATCGTAGCGATCCAACGCCTGCAAACAAGCCTCTTCCGCCATATGCGAAAGATCCAGCACAGCCTTAAAGCTCGACATCACATCCAACAGCTCATACCCCAACGCGGTCAGCGGCCCCGGTTGTCCGGTTCCACCGCTGTACCGTGTCCCTGTCCACGCCGGCCCTACAATCCGTACACCATATTCATACCATTCTTCGAACTGTTTCGGCTCAAGAATCGGGTCAGCGTTTTCCATCAACACCACCAAACCGTGTTGGTGCTCGCCGATTTCTTTCCCCTCCGCCCATGTTTCCAGCACCGCGTCCAAATCCGCCGCTGTCTTAATCAACCGCACCTTATCAGTGCTGTCGGCCAGTCGGTTGTAGTAATCAAGCTGTGCCATCGCCATCTTATTCGCTTCTGCCGGAGTCCGGTATGCATAATTCGACCACGGCATATCGGCTTCTTTGGGGTTAAACGGTGCCACGAACAGCGTCCCGAAGACCACCGCCACCCGTCCGAGCATAGCATCTGGCAGCCCCACCGTTGCACTCCCCCGCAGCTTGATGAGTGCCGGATCGGTTTCCAGCCGTCGGATTTCTAAGGCGCTGCGGCGGTAATCTCGCCCATAACACAGGGCGTTGTATGCGATGTCTTCATGCGCGTCAACGACAATCATAGCTCTCATCATCCTGTTGCGAAGTACATGCCGGGAATGTTCCTATTGTATGCGTGCTGCCCTAAAAATCCAAAATGCTCAATTTCGCGTAATGGTCTGTTAATGATATAAGACTATGCTCAGAAAAATACTCAACAATGGATACCTAAATATGACCGATCAATCAAAACCAACGGAATGGACGGGCGCGTGGGTTGCTGCCATCTTGACGGCTCCGCTGCTCGCGGTTTTATTTGCCGCCGCACAGTGGGTTGGCACACCCTTCGTTCCCTTTGATGTCTTCGACTGGATGGGCAGGGTACTCCCCGGCCCGCTCATCACCTTCGGCATCGACAGCATCGTTGCTGTCATCCGCGCCTTCGATCTCGGCTCAACCTCATCCACCGCCAAACTTGCCGAACAAATTATGGCTGTTGCCGGTCTTTTCGTCACCAATGCCATCGCCGGTGCGCTCCTGTACGCCGTCTTACGTCGCCGCCCCTCCATCACCACAAGCCTCATGCCCGGCATCATCACCGGTCTAGCGGTCGGCCTGCCGGTAGCCTTGATCACCCTCGCCGTCAATCTCAATGCCACCCAGCCACCCTTCGTCAACGCCCTCTGGATTCTGTTAACCTTTGCCGCTTGGGGGATCGCTCTCAGCGTGGTTTATTTCCGCTTGCAGGCCACCGCACCCGCCGCTGGAACAGCTCCCAACAGCCTCGAAGCCATCGACCGCCGTAATTTCATCGTCCGCCTCGGCACCGCCACCGCTGCCGTGACCGTCGTTGGGGCAGGGCTGGGGTCGGTCCTCAACACCGGCACATCCACCAATCCTCAACCACAAGCCGCCAGCACCGATCTTGAATCCCCTACTTCTCCGTGGTCAGCCAGTAATACCTTACCCAATGCCAATGATCCGCTCATACCCGCTGCGGGTACACGCCCCGAACTGACTCCGCTTGCCGAACACTACCGCATCGACATCAACACCGTCCCCCCCACCATCCGCGAATCAGATTGGCTGCTCACCTTTACCGGTCTCGTCGATGAACCTGTAGAAATGACCCTCGCTGATCTCAAATCCAATTACGAACCGCTTCACCAGTTCGTCACCCTCTCCTGTATCTCCAATTACATCGCCGGTGATCTCATCGGCACAACCCGCTGGACAGGTGCGAGCCTCCGTGATGTGCTTGCGGATGTTCCCCTCAAACCCACTGCCAAATATCTCAAAATTACGGCGGCGGATAACTTTGATGAATTCATCGACCTCAAAACCGTCTTCGACGACCCCCGTGTTATGCTGACCTACGCATGGGATGGGCTTCCTTTAGAAGTTAAACATGGTTTTCCGCTGCGCATCTACATTCCCGACCACTTCGGTATGAAGCAGCCCAAATGGATCACCAGTATCGAAGCGGTAGAGGAATGGCAAGAAGGCTGGTGGGTGCGTCGGGGTTGGGACCCTAATGCCTACATGCGCGCCACCTCGGTCATTGATACCGTCGCCGTCAGCGATACCTTCACCGCCGAAGATGGCCAGCAGTTTGTCCCCGTCGGTGGCATCGCTCACGCCGGAGATCGCGGCATTTCAAAAGTGGAAGTGCAGGTCGATGATGGAGAATGGGTAGAAGCGCAGCTCCGTCAGCCGCTTTCCGAAACCACGTGGGTCATCTGGCGCTACGACTGGCCGTTCCAGTCCGGCAACCATAAATTCTCAGTGCGCTGTACCGAATCTAACGGCACAGCACAGAATCCCAACCCCGCCGGTTCACGTCCCAGCGGCGCAACTGGCATCCACAGCGTATTCCAATCAGTCTGAAACCCCACCAACCCACAGCACCCGATTTTTCACAAATACGGGTGCTGTCTCTTTTCTTAAAACAGTCGGATAATTGAGATTTTGTAAATTAATACTTACCCTATTGACACTAAATTTATTTCTACTTATGATAAGGACAGTGGACTTTATACCACATATCATTCGTAATCATCTGTGAGGAGAACTTATAATGCTGTACATGCCCCGTGAAGAAGGCCAGGGTCTCGTAGAATATGCGCTCATTCTCGTTCTGGTTGCCGTAGTCGTCATCGTCATTCTGGCGCTGCTCGGCCCGGCCATCGGTAACATCTTCTCGAACTTGGTTGTCAATCTGTAGTTCTCACCGTTACACCAAACAAAAGACGACTCATCACGAGTCGTCTTTTGTTTTCTCTATTCGCCGCCTGCGCGTGCTGTTGCTGTTGCGATCAGCAGCGGACGTTGGCTGGTCGGGACAGCCTGCACTGTCGCCGGGAAGTTAGCAGCTTCTTCGGTGCTTCGCGGGAGGTTCTTATCCACAATCACCGCGATAGTAGCTGCCACCTCAGTCTCAATTGTGTTGTATTCTTCGCGTGGTGCCTGAATACCGAACAATCCTACTGCGATCACCCCCGCAATGAACCAGAAAATCACCAGCGCCCCCAACCACAGCCCGATCCCGCGATTTTTCTGTCGTGCTGCCGGCGTCAGCACCTTCATGGGCAGCCCTGCGTTCGCCGAGGTCAGCGTTTCGATCTGTTTCACCAGTGTTTCTAGTGGATATTCACTCGTGAAGTCCAAACCCTTCAAATGATCAATATATTTCGGCAGCGCAGCGTTCTCACCTATGACCGGAATGATGTGCAGCCCGCTGTCCAGTGCTTCCAGCAGCGCATTTTGCACACCGCTGTTGCTGTTACTAGCTGCCGAAACCAGCAGAATCAGCAGATTCCCGCTGCCCTTTTGCAGGGTGTCACTGCTTTCAAACCCCTTTTGCTGTAAATCTGTCTTTAACCGGTCGCCCAGTTTCGCGTCTTCTGGCGCATATGCGAATGTCAGCATCATTCTGTCCTTTGCTTATTTCTGGAATGTCCGTATGTAATTCACCAGATCCCATCGTTCCAAATCTGTGAGTATCTTGCCGTCACAGTCAGCAAATCCTTGCCATCCATCTTCAGTCGCGGTGAACAAGTCTTCGTCACGCGTGCGGGGCAGCCGGTCAATCAAGCTCGCGCTGACCCAATCCGGGCAGTACCGCTTCAGCAAATCCTCCCCTCGCCCCAGCGAGTCCGCGTCCGGCAGAATCGGATTAATGATTGTCGGCAGCGGGTTCAAGGTCGCTTCATATTCCGCCTGCGTATTCTGGATCACCACCACACCGGCAGCGCTCAACCCGATCGTAGCGATGATCGTCCCAATCGCCACCGTCACATTCGCCGTGCTCAGGTCTAACCGCCTATAAATACCTTGTGCTGTCGGATACAGCGCCCATCCCACCGCCGCCAGCACCAGACCGATGGCCACGAAATGCTGCAAGCGCGGCACTTGTGTCTGTTCCACACGCGCCTCATCCGTGATCGCCCACTCAAAGACCACCCGTTCCCGCCCGCCTTCATCTTCTTGAAGATCAACCAGCGTTAACCATGATCCGGCGCGGTCAATCTCACCCCCTGCCGCGATATAAACCCCGTTGCCCGCGTCTTCTGCGCTCAGCCACAGGCTGCGCTTGTCCCGTTCTGGTTGCACCAGTTGCAGCCGTACCGTCAGCCCCTCAACCGGCCTCCCATCCCGCAAGATTTGCGTATCGTAAGTGTTCACTCCCGGCCCACCCGGTGTCACCGTTTGCGTGATGCTGTATCCGGCTGATGTCAGGGTCGCTGTGGGCGAGGGCACGGCTTCCTGAATGAAGTACGGCACAGGGACAGGCGTCGCGCCCAATACCCCCACGCTGCCCAGAACCACCAGCACCAGAATGGCTTCCAACCGCAGGGTAGGCACGAATTGCCGGATTACCCCCACCCGCTTCACCCATTGTTCATAGCGCTCCGGTTGCAGCGAAATATGGTGCGCCAACCCCATCACCACCAACCCGCCCACCAATACAACCTTCAACAGCAGGGTATCGCCAAACGCCGTGTCCGTAGCGTCGCTGCTGCTGTAAATCCATGTCGCCGAGCTGTAAATGCCGGTTGCGATCACCACCACCACGCACGCCGTCGCGATCCTTGAGAACCGTTTCAACGCCGCCAGTTGAGCCAACCGCCGTGCCTCGCCGCTGTAAGGCGTCAGTGCGCTCGGCAGTACCAGCGCCATCGCGCTCACCCCGCCCGCCCATGCCCCCACGCACAGCACATGCAGCCAGTCATTGAAGATCGCCACCCACGGCAAGATAGGCGATCCTGCCGCATGGCTGCCTGCGCTGAAGCTTCCCATCACCAGCGCCATCGCCCATGCGTTTGCTGTCCAGAACCCGCGTACACTTTCCGGCTGGTCTTCACGCAGATATAAACTCAACCCATAGCATACGCCCACAATCACCAGCAGGATCATGCGTGCTGTCCACAAATCCCCGAATCGCGAACCCTCGCGCACCACCCGCCATAACTGTTGGCTAATGACCTGTTCAATCGGCGCGTCGAAGAACACCATGCTTTGTTGTGCCAGCGCCAGCAGATTCCCCACCAACGCCACCGCCAGCGCTGCGCCCACCATCCAATTCAATCTCGTCATGACACGCGGTGGCAGCAGTCCGGCGCGGTAAGCTGGGTTGCCCCACGCTGGCACCAGCACACTCCCGTATACGATGAATGTGCCCAGCAGCAGCGTCGAGCTTGTCAGCAGCATCGTGCGCCACACAATCTCGAACCCATTTGCGCTGTAAGTCGTGCCGCCGCTTTGGATGTTTGGGTTCGCTTCCCCCACGAAGAACACCCGCCGCTCGGCGATCACATGTCCATCACTGGCGAAAGCGATCCGCATATCAACGATATAAGCCCCATCGCCCAGATCATTTGGCAGCCGCGCCGTCAGCAGTGTGTTGTTGTCCTCCGACACGCCCCCGCTTGCCACCACCTTCCCGCTCTGATCCAGCACCGTCAGCGAACTAAATTGCGCCTCCAATGCCTCGCTGAACCAGTATTGCAGTCGGGTCGGTGAGCGTTCAAGCGTAGCGCGGTCTTGCGGAATCGAACGAATCAGATACCCGTGTGCCGAAACTGGAGCAATGCTCATCAGCGTCATCACGGTCATCACAATCAGGATTAAACGGGGGGATATAAAACGTCGCATAGCCTATTCGAGCCGGAATCGCTCGTCTGATGGATCGGTTGTGTTTGTACTATGACCGTCGTCGGCTTCTATTTCCTCGTCGAGCACACTATTCCGGCTGCGTACCCAACTAATCCCCATCATCACCAGAAATATCGCGCCAATGCTTAGGAAGATAACTTCATCCCAGATGCCCAGCGCGCCGTGCGCCAGTATGACTTGGTACTGCATGAGGAGCTTGCTCCACTAGGTGATTGTCACCAGTTTGTTCGGGGAACTTCATTGATATTCTACCACATTGGGGGAGGGCTGTGTATTTTTTCACGAACCATTCACCAAAAAAAGAAACGCGCCATCCTGACGCGTTTCTCATCGGTGTGCCCTTGCTGCGACTCGAACGCAGAACCTTCCACTTAGGACGCGGCAGCTCTATCCGTTGAGCTACAAGGGCATTGTATTGCATTATAGTCGCCCTCCGCTCCCGCCGTCAACGCCCCGCCCGTGCTTCCCAAAATTTCAATTCTGTGTCTTGACAAAAAGTGAACTTTTGTTCTAAAATTAGAAGTTGCGCTAGTTCCATTGTCGAGGAAGTCACCATGTCACCATGTCACCAACCTCCCACCACCTCAATCCATCGTTTGGCGGATATGGCGGCATTGGCGGCGTGTGTCTGCGGCAGTTCCCCTTCTTCCCGCATCCACTCTTTCTTTGTCGGCGGCAATCTCGCTTCTTCCCGCTGCCATTGCCGCACGGCGGCAGCCAACACCGGTCTTCCCGCAGCCAAAAGCGCCAAACCCCCGCCTTCCCGCCGACAAACGCCACAATTGCGCGCCGTCTACGCCTGTTCCCGCCGCCAATAACGGCGGAAGCGCCGCCATATCCAAAACTTTCGTAATCCAGCCCTCCCGCCTAAACCGCCGTTGACGCTCTCCCTCAACCTTGATAAACTACCGGCTAACATATTTCCCACCGGGGCAATGGTGGAACGGCATACACGGAAGTCTTAAAAACTTCTGTCCTGACGGACTTGTGGGTTCGAATCCCACTTGCCCCACTAACAGAAGCGCCCATCAAGGCGCTTTATGATTCCCGTCCCACGAATTCTCATATTGACGCTTTCCCGCCCCCTGCAATACACTCACAGGGTTGTTCACCGTGTTGGCCGAAGGAAACAATGTCCCACCAGCCCGCTCATTCCAACCCGCCGCAGAAAACCTGCCCGCGTTGTGGCGCGTCCTTTACCTGTGGTGTAGCCGCAGCGCAGTCACACTGTTGGTGCTTTGACTTGCCTAACGTCCACCCGCTGCAATCCAACGAATACACGGGGTGTTTGTGCCCGTCTTGTCTCCGTGAACGCATCGCATCCCATCAGAAAAGTCAGGCTTCACCGGGGAATTAATCATCGCCCACACAAGATCAGGCGGATAATAGACTCAGGGAACGAACCTGACACCCTGCACCCTCTGTGATGAAGGTGCACTTGAATACGGAATAACCAGTCGTTGAGCGACACTGACTAATTGGAGAAACTTGAATGACCGAATCAAAATCATACTTAATCACGGGTGGGGCAGGTTTTTTAGGCATTAACCTCGTTCGCTACCTCTTGTCACGCGGCCATCGCGTCACAACCCTCGATATCGCTGAATTCGACTATCCCGAACGCGGCCAAATCACCGAGATCATTGGTGATATTCGCGACCGTGCTGCTGTCGATAAAGCTATGAATGGCATCAACATCGTCATCCACACCGCCGCCGCGCTCCCCCTTTATACCGAAGCAGACATTATTTCTACCGACCTCGATGGCACGCGCAACGTCATCGACTCGGCCCACAAAGCCGGCGTCGAACGCTTCGTACATGTCTCTTCCACTGCCGTCTATGGCATCCCCGACCATCACCCCCTCCTCGAAACCGATAAGCTCGATGGGGTAGGGCCGTATGGTAAAGCCAAGATCGCTGCCGAGGAAGTTTGCTTTGAATATCGCGCCAAAGGGATGTGTGTACCGGTCATTCGCCCCAAGTCTTTCATCGGCCCGGAACGTCTCGGTGTGTTCGCGCTCTTCTACGATTGGGCTAAAGATGGTCATGGCTTCCCTATGCTCGGCAGCGGGAACAACCGCTATCAATTGCTGGATGTCGAAGACCTGTGTGACGCCATCTATCTCGCCTGCACCTTGGATTGTGCAGTCGCCAATGACACCTTTAACATTGGTGCGCAAGAATTCACCACCATGAAGGAAGACTATCAAGCAGTTCTGGATTATGCTGGCTTTGGCAAGAAGATTGTCGGCCTACCTGCGGCTCCGGCCATCTGGACTCTCCGCGTCCTCGAGGCGCTCAACCTCTCCCCCCTCTACAAGTGGGTCTATGAAACCGCCAGCAAGGACTCGTTCGTTTCCATCGAAAAAGCTCAGCGTGTCTTGGGTTACGCGCCTAAATATTCCAACAAGCAGGCGCTCATCCGTAATTATCAGTGGTATCTGGATAATCTCTCGAAGTTTCAGGGGCAGTCTGGTGTATCTCATCGTGTCCCGTGGAAGCAAGGTATCTTGGGCATCGCCAAGAATTTCTTCTAGCGCTCATCGAATCGAGTAGGGGACTTTCAAAGTCCCCTCTCGCTCTTAAGCCCGCAGGAATCGGTCGTAGAGCGGTTGTTTTACCACATCATTTCGGTCAACCAGTCCGTATCCGTTGTGCATTGTATCTGCCCACGCATACCAGATCGCCGAAGCCACTTTCCCGCTGTAGAGCATCTTCAACCGGTTCACAAACCCCACCGCATAATCCGCCACATCGTTTGCCGGATCATCCGGACGATCCAGTACCCCCCACTCGGTGATCCAAACCTGTGCTCCCGGCATGATTTTGCTGTATGCATCAATGTCTTCGTCAATGCTCCCGAATGGGCTGTACTTGTTGCCCACCGGCCCGCGCCCATACGAATGACAGGCGATAGCGTCCGGGCGGACATTCGATGGCATCGCGCTGATTGTCGCCCGCGCGTAATTTGCTCCCTGATACGGGCCTCCCACATGCCCGCCCGTGATCACGTTCACCTTGCTGTCAACGCTCCGTATCGCCTTGATCGACTCGGTCAGCAGGTAAGCGTAATCGGATGAAGGCATCGGTACAGCCGCGTGTGCTGCGTTCATAGGTGTATCTTGTTCATTCCAAATCTGGTAGGCCGCAACCTGATCTTTACCTACGAATCGTCTTGCGATCTGTGCCGAGAAATCCGTGAAGCGCGCGGTTAATTCACGCCAGCGCGCCGTATCCATATTCGGCCAAACATAGCCTTGTCCCTCGCCATAAGTCTGGTGAGTGAGCACCAGTATCACCTTAAGACCCGCTTTAGCGTACCGGTCAATAAATGGTGCATAGTAATTGTAGGCCGCGTCAAGGTTAGTCGAACCTCGATCCATCGATACGCTGTAAGCGAATCGCACCCAGCCAACACCCTTCAGTCGCGCGGCGTCCGGTTTCCCTAACCGGTGTAACATGTCTAGGTTAATGCCCGTCATATTGAGCGCGCTCGTCGGGCTGGTTTCATCAGCCACCAGATATTGCGCCGCGCTGTAACCTTCAACTGTCTGTGGCGAGCGGATTTTTATCCACTGGTTTTCACGCCCGACCTTCAGCAGCGTTCGCCCATGAGGCTCAAGTGTTTCACTCCGGTCGAACGGAACCAACTGACCGATCGTTTTGAATTCGGTTCCCGGCTTTTCACGGATTCTCAGGCTGGCGACCGTGGTCTTTAACCGCAGTCCTTGCCAGTAAATCATCATGGTCGGGTCAACCACATCAGGTAGCACGTATCCGCCTGAACCCTTACCCGGTTGTTGTACCACAAGGCGGATGCTCGCGGCAGCCGAATCCCCGATCACATCTCCGACTCGCACCGCTTGCCCGATAGTCACACGGATATTCGCCAACCGGAAATACGACGTGACAAAGGTTTGCCCGCTGATCGTCGTAGTGATCTGCACATAAGGACCGAGATTAAGTGCGTTCGCTGTCTTTACAACACTGTTCACCAACCCGCTGGCCGATGCTCGAATTGGGGTTCCCGCCGGAGCATAAATTTCCAACCCGTCATTGCGCTTGCCGTCGGATGTGTCATTAAACCCTCTTATGATGCTTGCCGGACGTGCATCAGAAGGCCATTCCAGCGTAAAGCGATCACTGATATTCCCCGGCGTGAGTTTCTCACCATACCGGTCATTGATATTGACCCGTTGTTGCAGGATTGTTGCCAGATCGCTTGGAAGTGCTGCTCGAATCACGTCCACCCGTACCACATTCGGGTATACCCGCCGGATATGTGTGAGTGCGTCGTTGCCCACCCATACACCCGGCGCTTGTACCGCCGTCACATTCCGGTAACGGTTCAAGTCATTCCCTGCTGGAGATCGTACAATCGCTACGCGTGGAAAAGTCTTCGTGTAGCTGTCGGTTGCCTTCAGCCATGTCAGGAAATCGAGGTCAGGCAAGACCAGCGCGTGTGAGATCGGTTGCTCGGTTGTCGTCATCGTTACGTCTACCTCCAGCCGGATCACGGAATCTCGGCGGCTCATCATCTCATGCGGGTAAGTGGTGTAAAAAGAGGCAGTAAAATCGATTGTAGTGTAGCAACTTGCGCGGCTATTGCAACTTGTTTGGTTTCAACGGTTTCCCTACAGCTGACTTTTTGTCCGGTTCTCAACTTCGATCAATGCCGACTCCCATGTCGAATGGAGTGACAGTTTGTCAGCCCGGTCAGTGACCCGCGCGATAGTGAGAGCGATTGAATTGAGTAGGCTTGATTGCACGTATACCGCCAGATGTTTCATGTTCGGGTGTACAAAGAAGGATTCGCGTGCAAAGTCAAGAAAATGCTTCGGTAAATTGAGTTCCATGCTGGTAATATCCATCGCGATGTAAATGGGTTTCAGATTCAGTCCTAAATCTTCTGCCTTAACCATATCCTCCGCCACCAGCCTGCCATAAATGCGCAAATAACGAATATGCGGGTTGGGTCCTTCTAGAATCTCATGTCCCATTACTTACTTTTCCTACTGTCGCCTTTCGAGTGAATCCTTGAATACCTCAATTTGTGCGCAGTGTTCACGTTTGTGCCCATAAAACGTGTATACGATGAAATCATCCAGCGCGTATTCGCTTCCATACCACGGTAGTGTTCCGTTAGTAGACCACGTTGTTTGAGGTATCAATGGTGCGACGACTTCGAGATTATAGCGGCAGCTTTCAATGTACTCTTGCCGGATTTCCGCAGGTGTATATCCTTTTCGTTGGGTTACCTGCATCTCGTTAAACGCGTCATTACCCATCACACGCTTCTGTTCCATCAACATGTATTCAGAACTCATCTTTGCAAACGGCGCCAGAATTTCGGTCAACCACAACTCGTATGAAATGAGATGACTCAAGATATTTTGTACCGACCAGACACCACAAACTCCGCCTACTTGCCAATCGCTTTCGTTCAGATCTTCCAGTGTCCGCAGGACATGCAGATGTCCATAGTTCAACACATCAGCCGGATTCATGATTTACCTTTCGTCTCACAGAGGTCTTTTAGGATCCGTTTCTGCATATTCATGAACAGCACTAAAACGTGTACATCGCAAACGCTGCTTTATCAGTATGCTTATTGTAGCTTGTTTCCTTTCCTCGATAGGTATATGCGTTTGTTTTCACCTCACGATTTGCCGTATAATCACCATGTTCGCGCACCGGATCGCGCAGCAAGGACACGCTATGACGGATGATCTGATCGGCAAGCAAATAGGCGGCTACGAAATTCAGGATGTGATCGGTAAGGGCGGCATGGCGACCGTCTATAAAGCCCATCAGGTTTCCATGAATCGTACCGTTGCCGTCAAAGTGCTGCCGGAGCAGTATATCAACGATGACACCTATCTCCAGCGTTTTAATCAAGAGGTTGCTATCGTTGCTAAACTCGAACATCGTAACATCGTCCCTGTTCACGACTACGGGGAATATAATGGTCGCCCTTACATTGTCATGCGTTATATGGCTGGCGGTTCGGTGGATGATAAACTGCGGGATGGTCCT
>JAFLCH010000114.1 GCA_017303775.1 Anaerolineae bacterium
ACGCGCACCGGTCGAGGACTTGTCTCAGTCACAGATTACTCCTACCTGTCAACAAATTGGGTAATTATATTACACCAGACAGCGCTATATTTATAGGGCTATAACAGAGCAGGGATTAAACGCGCCGACCACGGACGATGACACTCTGTGCCAGCCCAATTCCGGCTAGAATTGACAGGAGGGATGTTCCCCCTGAACTGACAAATGGAAGTGTAAGACCTGTGACTGGCAGCATGTTGAGGTTCATGCCGATGGATACCACAGTTTGGAAGAAGATAATGCCCGCGACTCCGTAACATATGAGGCTTCCAAGAGGGTCGATTGCCATACGAGCGCCACGCAAGATGCGGCTGATGACAATGCCAATTAGACCCATAACGGTAAGCCCACCGACGAACCCGAATTCTTCAGCAATGACGCTGAAGATGAAGTCGGTATGACGCACGCGGAGGAAACGGAGCTGGCTTTGTGTGCCGTTGGCGTAGCCTTTACCCAAAACGCCGCCTGAACCGATGCTGATACGGGCTTGCAGAATGTTGTAAAAGGCGCTGCGATCACTTTCGGGATTGAGGAAAGTGGTGATACGAGAGCGCTGATAGGGCTGCATCTGCGAATACAAGACAGGAAGGCCGATGAGCATGACCCCGACAAAAAGCGCGATATGTTTCATGCGCAGTCCAGCCGCCCAAATCATAACAAACCAGATCACCATGAAAACGATGGTTGTACCGAGATTGGGTTGGATGAAGATCAAACCGGTGGGAATGGAAATGTGAACCAATGACATGAGGACAGCCTTGAGGCTGCCCAACTGGTGGTAATTTTTCGCGAGGTGATGGCCAAGGGTGACGATGATGAGGATTTTGCCGATTTCGGAGGGTTGGATGCGGATGCCCACATTGATCCAGCGTTGAGAGCCAGCATCCCCTTCAACACCGAGGAAGCGTACCAAAATAAGCAGGCCAACCATAATGATATAGAGCCAAGTATGCATACCGCCTAAGAGGCGGTAGTCGATGGTTGCAAAGACGAAAACAAGTACAAGACCAATAACAGCATAACGGATCTGGTCAGGAACGCGGCTAATGAGTTCGGGGTCGATTGCTCCGAGTGTTGCGCTCCGGATCATCAGGATGCCGAAGATAATAAGGATAAGGGTTGTTCCAAAGAGGATGTAGTCAAAATGACGCCAAATACTGTCGGTACGGTTCATACTACTGTGTTCCCGTTCGTTAACACCGACAGGGCATTATAATGGACAAAATAGTTGGATCAAAGAGATGATCTAACCGTCGTCTAAGGTGTCATCGCCCGCTGCGGATGGCTGGTTCAGTCGTTTTCGGGCTTCATCCTGATCCGTAATGCCCGAAAATGGGATCTCAGCTTTAATCAAACTATCACGATCGCGCTGTTCCAGAAAAATATCGACGTCTTCGCGATCTACCGAGACATATTTGGAAATAACTTCCAGAATCTCGGCTTTCATGGCTTGAAGGCGTTCGGGCGGTAGATTGATGCGATCATGAACCAGTATGAACTGTAGGCGCTCTTTGGCTGTCGAGCCACTACCTTTGGATGGGGATCGCCCGAGCAAGCGTTCGAAAAAACCAGACATGGGAAATCTCCCCTCTCTTATTCGGACTGTCCACCAGAGAATAAACGTGTAATTCGTTGTAAGAAGCCACCTGACTCAGTCAACTGCATAAACGGTACATCTTCACCATTCAAGCGGCGGGCAATATTGCGAAAGGCTTGACCGGCGCGGGAGTTTTCGTTCAAGGTGATGGGCGTGCCGCTGTTAGAGGAAGGAATAACGCCTTCATCTTCAGGAACGATGCCGATGAGTTTAATAGCCAAAATGTCGGTGACATCCTCGGCAGACATCATTTCACCCTTTTTGATCATTTCGGGTTTGACACGGTTGAGGATGAGGCGACCGGGGCCTTTGTTGTTGGCTTCGAGCAGACCGATAATGCGATCGGCATCACGGACGGCAGAGACTTCGGGATTGGTGACGATGAGCACTTCATCGGCCGGCGCGATGGCGTTACGGAAACCGCGTTCGATGCCAGCGGGGGAGTCGATCACAATAAAATCGAATTCTGGTCGCAGCTTGTCGGCAGTCTGGATCATATCGGTGGGACTGACGGCGGTTTTATCACGGGTTTGTGCCGCAGGGATGAGGAACAGATCCGGGAATTGTTTGTGCTTAATCATGGCTTGACGAAGCTGACAACGACCTTCGATGACATCAACCATATCGTAGACAATGCGGTTTTCTAGGCCCATGACGATGTCGAGATTACGTAAGCCGATGTCGGCATCGATCAGGACAACTTTCTTTCCCATACGCGCTAAGGCGACGCCGATGTTGGCCGTAGTGGTGGTTTTACCAACACCGCCTTTGCCCGACGTTACCGTTACAACTTTAGCCCCCATAACGATTCATATTCCTTTCAATACGACCATGGTTCTACTACGATCTGTCCCTTGCGCACGGAAGCTATCTCCGGTTTGGATTGACGTCGTTTTTCCGGTGGCGAGGTTGTGATATAACCCGCGATGCGCAACTGCATCGGACTCATATCGAGCGCACAAACGAGTGCTTGCTCGTCACCTTCTGCTCCGGCATGTACGATGCCTCGCAGTCTGCCCCAAACGATAATGTCACCAACGGCGATGATTTTTGCGCCGGGGTTGACATCTCCTAATACAACGACATGACCGGCGCTGTTAACGGTGCGACCAGAACGCAAGGTGCGTTTAATCATGACACCAACTGTACCGTCCTCTTCGGGGTCGAATTCATCGTCTTCAGTATCTTCACGACCGGGTATCGGTGTGCTGGTTGTGGTGCGTAGGTCGAGCGCCAAAGCCGCATCGACTGTCGTGGCACTTTCACTCAGTACGGTGTAGAGCGCCAGCCCACGCCGTTCCAGAAGGGCTTTAAGGGAACTTAACTCATGCTTGGGAACCGGCCGCTCGCCGAGGTCAATTGTGATGCGCGCACCGGCGAAAAAGGCACTTTGTTGGTCGATGCGCGCGGCTAAATCTGCTGTGATGGACTGCCATTCCTCAGTCGGACTGAGTGAGATGAGCAGTCCGTCTTTAATGCCTTTAATCGCAACTGTCTGCTCTTGCATTGAAAACACCACCACAAAGGGTTGAGAACGTATCAAGATGCTGGAAAGAAAAAGAATAATTTACAGAAAAAAATAACCTAATGTTAAATATACCTTATTTTCTTTCTTGCGCTATATGACGCCGGCAGCGCGCCCCAAAAGTACCAGCGGCAGGATCATATATAAAAGTGACGAGATCCATTGTATCTTCGGGACACTGGAGAGGCTCTTTTGCAGCCACTGTCCCAAGCTGTAGATGGCGTAGGTCATCCAGATAATGAGAATAATGAGCATCGGCAGCAGGAGAATCGTGCTGTTGTTGCCGTAGTAGACGAGACCGAAGAGGGCATAGCTGGCGAAAGCAACCATGCTAACCACACCTAATGGTGGATACCAACGCGAGAGGCGCGATAAGCCGAGCACCGCTAGGGCTAGGCCGATGCCCGAAAACTGGCTGCCGATGAGGTTTATGAGATACAGCCAGCGAGAGGCTTCGCGCCAGCCACCGGAGAGGATGTATGGGACCCGCAGGCCGAGCGCTTCGGCACTCTGTGCAGGGAAAAGCCACCAGTCGGTATCTACATATTGGATGATCGTTCCACGAACACCGATGATGATGACCGCCAACAGGGCAACCCAATACCAAGATGGGGGCTTGAGACCTGAGAGGCCGATGCCGAGGATGGTTGCCGGCGCGAGGAGGATAAAAAGGGGATCATTGACGACGCCAACCGTCAGGAGCACCAACATACTGAGGAGGTGTTGGCGGTCGGGCTGTTGTACCACACCCGATTCCGGGCGGGGATTGGCGGTTAGGACGGTATCTGAAAGTACGTAGAGGAGCCACGTGCTGATTAAGGTGGTGACGCGCAGACTGCGGGGCGCGCCTATGAGGAGGCTCACGATGACTGCGGCGAAAATGATCAACAGTGTAATAAGGGAAGGAGGTACATGCGCAAACCAGATGAGCAGAATGATGAGGCCGACGCCGATAAGCAGGCCGATGCCGAGTAGGGCTGCCGTAGTGGTTTCCCCCGCGCCGGTTTGCAACCAGAAGGCAGGGCTGAAGGCGAGGGAGAGACTGCCGAGGATGGCTAGAAGCGGGTCAAAGCGACGCAGCATGAGCGCCATGCCCGTGATGGAGGCGGCCATGCCGAGGGCGCGCGGGATGGGTGTTTGACCGATGAACACGAAGGCTATGAGCGCCAAGATGCCCGCGATGAGGGCGGGCATCCAGTAGCGAAGCAAGGCTTGATCTAGCCGATTGGAATTCAGGGCATTCATTAAAGCATTAACCACCTTCCGCTGTGGGTTCGACAGGTACAGCCGTGGGCTGTGGAATGCCGGGTGCAGCACTGACAGGCGGTGGTGCAATGCCGGCGCGTTCGTTCTTGAGGCGGAAATAGGCCTCAAGTGTTTCACGCACGAGGGGAACCGCCCAGAGCGAGCCTTCCGTTCCATTGTAGATAAAGCCGACGACGACTATTTCCGGATTGGTGTAAGGGGCGAAGGCCGTAAACCAAGCGTGCGCCGGCCAACTGCCGAACTTGCATTTGCCGAGTTGATTGGCAATGTTATCACAATATTGAGCCGTACCGGTTTTACCCGCGACTTCGACATAGGGTAGGTTCGCTGTTTGGGCAGTACCAACCGTGATGACGTCCCGCATCCCCTGACGCACAAGGTCGATGTTCTCGCTGCTCACGAAAGCCGGGCGATAGCTGTCGTCAAAACGGAGAGATGTGCAGAGACGGGCGTTGAAAACATAGTTCTGAGGAATATGGACGGTGTATTCGCGGATGTCCGAACCATCACCGTAGAGGTCTACTGTATTGCGATATTCGGTGGGGTTACAGCGCAGCGGATTGTAGTAAGGGTTGTCGGACTCGTTTTCGCAGGTGCAGGCGAGGCTGTTGGGGCCTTTCATGATCATATCTTCAACGAGCAGCAGGCGGAGTGTTCCACTGACATCGGCGAGATCGACATTTCGGAGAATATGCGGTTGGAAGGGACGGGAGACATTTCCTTCAGGGTCGAGATAACTTTCGATGATGGTGGGTTGGTAGAGCGTGCCGCCATTCGCAACTGTGGCCGCCATGCTGACGAGCTGGAGGGGGGTGACATTGACATAGCCTTGGCCGAGAGCAGCGTTGTATGTGTCACCGGTTGACCAGTTTTCGCCGTAACGGATACGCTTCCAGTTGGGTTCGGGCATGCGGCCACGATTTTCGCTGGGTAATTCAACGCCCAATTCAGTGCCGATGCCGTAAGCGGTTGCATAGCGGAACAGGTCGTCGATGCCGAGGCCGCCGGGTCTGAGGGTTGCAGCCGAGACAACCGGATTCCCGCCACCGACTTGATAGAAGTAAACGTTGCAGCTTTGGGCAATGCCGCGAAGCATATCGACCAGACCGTGACCTGACCGGTTCCAGCACACGAAGGTTTGCGACGCGGCGGGGTCGTTGGGGGCGTATTTGTTTTCCACGACGATGCTACCCGGATCGGATAGAACGCTCTGGGGGGCGATGACATTTTCCTCTAGCGCACCGGAGGCTGTGATGAGCTTCCAGACTGAACCGGGAGGGTAGAGCGAACGAATCGCATTGTTGACGAGCGGGAGCAAGGGGTCGTTGGCGACTTCTAAGTAGTAGGTTACATCGATGGTACGCGCGAAACGGCTGTTATCGTAGCCGGGGTAGCTGACCATGGCGAGAATCTGACCATTCTGGGGATTCATGGCGATGACTACGCCCTGCTGACTCACGAGTTCATTGTACTGGCTGTTGAGAAGGGCGATGCGATTTTTGAGGGCTTCTTCGGCGGCGCGCTGGAGATCAACATCAATAGTGAGCCGGACGTTTTGACCGGGGATTGGTTCAATCCGTTCGATTTCATTGATGATTTCACCGGCGACATCCACTTCGCGGAGAACCGAACCGCGACGTCCGGCCAGTTCATTGTTGAGGAAATATTCAATGCCATCGACGCCGATACGGTCAAAGGCCGGATCGTAGCCCTGTTCGATGAGTGCTTGAGCTTCTTCGGGGGGGATGGGCGCCATGTAACCGATGAGGTGTGCTGTGAGGCTGCCGGTCGGATATTCGCGCACGGGGGCGGCAGTCACACTGACACCGGGGAGGGAGAGGCTTTCTTCCCGAATTTGAAGGGCGACATTGAGATCGACATCCCGGGCGACGATGACTTCACGGAAAGGGGCGATACCTTCACCTTCGACGACGAGTTCTTCGATGCTGCGGATGCGTGTGCCGGTGGTTTGGGCACTGGCGGCTGCGATGGCCGCAGTGGGAGGTACACCTACAAGGGCGGATAGGCGGTTGAAAATGGAGAGTTCTTCGTTACGGTCAGCAGGTAGGGCGGCAGGAACGATGGTGACGTTGAAGGCGGGCACGTTTTTAGCTAGCGGGACACCGTTACGGTCGAAGATTACGCCACGGGCTGCCGCGATGGGAAGTTGGCTGAGGCGGTTTTCGTCAGCGGCAGCTTGATAAGTATCGTAGTTCACCACCTGCAAGTCATACATGCGGAAGGAAAATAACAGAAAGACGGCGATCATGACCGCATAGAAAAAGGTGAGCCGCCATCCCTGAAATGGTTGAAGTTGACGATTCATTGGACACTCCTTACTCTGATCCGGCCTGTTTTACCGTGTGAAGCGTTCGTTGAGGCCGATGCGGATTTGCAGGCGGCGAACGAACCAATAAACAGGCAAGATTGCGACCAGATTATAGACGATGGTTGGAATGACAAAATACCCGATCTGGTCGATGACTGCACCATAGCCAACAGTATCGGCGAATGCTGGTTGAAAGCCCGCAAGGTAGACGATGATGAGAATGGTGATTTGTTGAAAGAGGCTGCCGAGGATGCTGACCCAAATGAGGGTGAACAAGCCGACACTATACACCTGTTCGCGGATGGAATGAACCGCGAACAGGATGATGATTAGGCCGAGGGTAGAGGTTCCAAGGGGGGCAGCAGAAAGCAAGTCTTTACTGATGCCGCCTACGAAGGCCCAGAGCACCGCTTCTTCAAGCGAAGCGTTGAGAGACCATGAGACGACGATGAGGAAGATGAGATCCGGGCTGCCACCGAGAATCCTGATTTGTGGCATGAGAGTCACCTGCAGGACGGCAGCAAGCACGAGCAGTGGTAGGCTGAGGAAACTACCCATAAATCAGTTTCCTTAACTACCGACGTTTTGGAACACAGAAATATCGACGGGTTGGAAGCCAGTGATGACCAGAACTGTTTCCAAGGTGTTGAAGTTGTTGAGGCTGCGGACGACAGCATCTTGAAAGAGTTCAAATTCTTGTTGGCGCACGCTGGTGACTTGCCCGATGACAATATCCGCAGGGAGATTCCCACCTAGCCCGGAGGTGATGACAATGTCGCCGATTTGTACGCTGGCATCAAGGGGAATGAACTGCATACGGAGATCCCCGCTGGCCTGACCGACGATGCTGCCCTGCGCACGGGTGGTTTGAAGGCGGCCACTGATGGCACTGGATTCGTCGTTAATGAGGAGCACCTGAGCAGCGTTGGCCGAGACGTTGAGGATGCGCCCGATGAGGCCGAGTTGGGTGATGACAGGCATGCCAACACTTACGCCGTCACGCGTGCCGCGATTAATGATGATGGTACGGAGGGGGGCATTAGGATCGGCGTTGCTGATGACATCTGCGGCGATGAATTCCTGATTTTGAATCAGGGAGGTGTATTTGAACAGCTCGGAGAGGCGCTGATAGTCGCTGGCGACTTCGCGCAGTTCGACCAATTCGGATTGGTAGTTGGCTAAGGCCTCTTCCAGATCCGCGATGCGATTCTGGAGGGTAGGGATGTCGGTCGTGGAGTCGAGGCTGTTGACGGCGCTGTGGGTGAGGTTGTTGACGATGCCGGTGATGAAGTTGATGGGAACGGCAAGGATGCCTTGAACGGGGCGAAGGATGCCCAGTTGACTAGCGAAGATGAGGCCGAGGCATATCGCCAAGCAGAACAATAGAAAAACCAGCCGGTTGGAGCGCCATGTACGCACAGGTTTTGCCTCTCCTCATTTCCATACCGGGTTGATTATATCAAACCAGAGGATCGGATCGTCAAGCGGAGGGATGATGAGAAGGGGAATCGGAGGGGAGGACGGGGAAGATGTATCCGCCGTTATTGACGGCGGGAATAGGCTTAGCTGGCGCGTGGTTATGTCGTTTGCAGGCGGGAAGATGGGGGTTTGGCGCTTTTGGCTGCGGGAAGACCGGTGTTGGCTGCCGCCATGCTGCAATGGCAGCGGGAAGAGGCGAGACTGCCGCCGGCAAAGAATGGGGCTGTGCGGGGAGCGCGTATACTGCCGCCGAGGTGCGCCGCCACTGCCGCCAAATCCGCCAAACGATGGCAGGTGCCGGTGTGTGGGGAGCTGGTTGGTGACATGGGCAACCTCGAATGAACAATAGTAATAGGCACGAACCACTATAGAACAAAAGTTCATAAGAGTCAAGAGGTTGGATGACCGTTTTATGGGGGATTTCAGTAGGTCGTTGTTAGTGATGAGTGCTGCCGCGTTCGAGGCCGACCAGCAAACGACGCAGGTTGTTGTAGTCTTCTAAGACGCGACCTGCTCCACGGGCAACACAGGTTAGCGGGTCTTCGGCGAGCCATGTGCGGATGTTGACCTCATCGGTGAGGCGTTCGGTAAGACCCTTGAGCTGGCTGCTGCCACCGGCCATGCAGATACCGCTTTCCATGAGGTCAGCGACGAGTTCGGGAGGGGTGTCGTCGAGGGCATCTTTGACAGTGTCCACGATGATGTCAACCGAACCGGAGATGGCTTCGCGGATTTCGATGGAACTGACTTCGACAGAGGCGGGAAGGCCGGTCATGAGGTTGCGACCTTTGACGAGGAAGGTGCGTTCCTGTGGGAGAGGGTAGGCCGAGCCAATGTCTTCTTTGACTTTTTGGGCGGTGGGTTCGCCGATGAGCAGGTTATGCTTGGTCCTCATATACTGAACGATGTCCTCGTCCATTTCGTCACCGGCGACGCGAATAGAACGGCTGATGACGATGCCGCCGAGGGAGAAGATGGCGACTTCGGTGGTACCACCGCCGATGTCGATGACCATGCTGCCGCGCGTTTCCTGCACCGGGAGACCGGCACCGATGGCGGCGGCGACGGGTTCTTCGATGAGGTAGGCTTCGCGGGCACCGGCGTTGATGGCGGCTTCCCATACGGCACGTTTTTCGACTTCGGTGACGCCGCTGGGAATGCCAACGACGACACGAGGACGAGGCAGCGGAACCCAAGACTGCTCGTGGGCTTTGTTGATGAGGTGGTTGAGCATGGCTTCGGTGACCTCAAATTCACTGATGACGCCGTCGCGGAGCGGACGGACGACAACAATGTCTTTGGGGTTTTTGCTCCACATCTCTTTGGCGCGCGCACCGACTTCAATGGGACGGCGCGTCTTTTTTTCGAGCGCGACAAATGAAGGCTCATTAATCACGATCCCTTTACCGCGCACACTGACAAGGGTGTTGGCGGTGCCGAGATCTATGCCGATGTCCAGAGAGAAAAGGCCTAACAAAAAATCGAACGGACTCTGCACGACGAAGACTCCTAACGGCAATCCGAAGCGCGCGGCATTATAACATGCCTAAAACCGTTTACAAAAAGGGCGAATTTGCGCTTAGGCAGGTTTATAATACCCCATGAACGATACAACGAACGTACAAAAATGTTTGAAACAATCCGTCAAACCTTACAAAAGTTTCAGTTAATCCCCCCCGGCGAGTATGTGGTGGTGGGAGTTTCGGGCGGCGCGGACTCGCTGGCGCTACTGCATATTCTACGCGAGTTGGCTCCGCGCATGTCGTTCAAGCTGCGGGCGGCGACGCTGGATCATCAACTACGCGGCGAGGCCAGCCGGGACGACGCGCGATTCGTGCGCGATTTATGCGCGGCGTGGGACATCCCGGTGACAGTGGGCGAACGGGATGTGGCGGCGCTGGCAGCACAGGATGGGCTGGGAATAGAAGCGGCGGCACGATTGGCGCGCTATACGTTTCTGGCACAGGTGGCCCATGAAAGCGGCGCAAAGCGGGTGGCGGTGGCACACCACGCCGATGACCAAGCCGAGACCGTCTTGATGCACCTGCTGCGCGGTTCAGGCACACGCGGACTGGGTGGTATGCGGCTGGAGGCACCGTTCCCAACTGACGGGAGACTGCGGTTGATCCGACCGCTGCTTTACAGCACACGCACGGCGATTGAAGCTCACTGCGCGGCGTATGGCCTTGAGCCGCGCCACGACGCGACTAACGCCGATACCAACTACCTGCGCAACACGATTCGTCATGATATGCTGCCATATCTTGCGACATTTAACAGGAACATTAAGGAGACTCTCACCCGATTGGCGGACGTGAGCGGGCTGGAGAATGATTATTTTGAGCAGGCGGTCGAGGCGGTGATGCAATCGGATGCGGTGCAGATCGGCGGGGAGCAGATTGCGGTTAAGCTGGCGGTGTTCCGTGAACTTCATCCGGCAATGCAGCGGCGGTTGGTGATGCGGGCGGTGATGCTGCTGGAGTCGGGGGATGTGGTGGATTATGGGCATGTGGTGGAGGCGGTGGCACTGGCAGCGCAGGGACGGCATGACAGCCGTGCTTTGTTCCGGGGCGGCATTCAGGTTCGGGTGGAATATGACCATGTGATGATTGAACGGCGCGCGCTAACGGAGGCGACCCTTAACCGGCTCGATGAACAGGTGGTGGCCGTGCCGGGTGAGACGCGGTTTGGTGAGCGAGTGCTGGCGACAAGCTATGATGTGCTAGCGGGGTATGAGCGGTTGGGGACAGCGGCGGGAGCGGTGGTGACGCTGCGCACACGGCGGGATGGTGACCGATTCCAACCGCCGGGGATGGAGGGACATTCGCAGAAGGTGAACCGCTGGCTGACGGCGCGGCGTGTGCCGGCACATGAACGGGATGCTGTGCCGATTTTATGTGTGGATGGGGTGGTGGCGGCAGTGTTTGTGAATGATCAATGGATCATTAGCGAAGCATTCAGAGAATTCGACAGCGCCACAAGTATTTATTTTCAGTTTCTGGATAATTCATGAATTTTGTCATTTGGTAACGAAATATGTCCAAATCGTAAGAATTTGAGGTTGCAGAAGTGGTGTGAAGTTAGTATGCTTAAGACAAAATAAGCAAATCGTAAACTGTATTACAGGTGGGTGATGATGGATACCACAAACGATGCTGCTCACGTCCTCGTGGTTGACGATGAAGGGGCAATCCGTTACTCCGTCAGTAAGACGCTCCAGCGTATTGGCTATCAAGTGGATGAAGCGTCGAGCGGTGAAGAAGCTCTGGATATGATCACTAAGCGTGAATACGAAGTGATTTTGACGGACATTCGTATGCCGGGACTGACGGGTGTCGATCTGCTGAAACGGATCAAGGACATCGCTCCGGATGGCATCGTTATCCTGATGACTGGTTATGCCAGCCTTGGAACGGCAGTCGAGAGCCTGCGGTTGGGCGCACATGATTACCTGATCAAGCCGAGTTCGAGCCAAGACATCCGCCAGAGCGTGGCGCGTGGGGTGGAACGGGCGCGCAACCTGAAGCGGCGACGGGCGCTGCTGGACGCGATCCGCAGCAATGTGTTCGAACTGACACGGGCGGATGTGGACGCGATTTCGGCGGTTTATGACGACGACAACGAACCGCTGCCCGCCGCAGAACCGCCGCGTTATGAGTCGATGGCTCCGGTTGAGCCGATGAACGCTAATATGACGCTGGGGCCGCTGACGATTTACCCCGGTCGTTACCAGATTTCGGTGGGTGACCAGCCGATTGACCTGACGCCGACTGAATTTGATCTGCTGCTGTATCTGGCGGCGCACCGTGGGCGTGTGGTTTCGTGCCATGAGCTGGTGCGCGAGGTGCGGGGATACGCGGTGGATGAAGCTGAGGCGCGTGAGGTGATCCGCCCGCACGTGAGTAATTTGCGGCGGAAGCTGAAGCAGACGGGTAAGGACGCTGATCTGATTGTGAATGTGCGCGGGATTGGATACCGCCTGAGCGAGACCGGACAGTAATTTAGCCTCATTATGAACTTAGTGGCACGACAATTTCAATTTGTGGGACAGAGACTTGCTCCGGTAAGTCTCTGTCTGTTTATGGCGCTGGCGACGGGATTGGGCTGGAGCGC
>JAFLCH010000115.1:0-6335 GCA_017303775.1 Anaerolineae bacterium
CTCAACCGGAAGAGCGGTGATTGGTGTGTGATTTGCTCCATAACTGATCGAGATAGCCGCCGACGATGTTGGTCATGGTTTCGACTTCGACTAAGAAAGAGTCATGCCCGAAGGTGGCTTCGATGTGATGGTAGGCAACTTCGCGACCTAAAGCGCGCAGTTCGTCGACGAGTTCCTGTGCCTGCGCCGCGGTGTAGAGCCAGTCGCTGGAGATGCTGACGACCAAGAATGGGCATTGTGTACGCTCTAGGGCGGCTCTGGCAGATCCATAGCCATCGGACACATCGTAATAATCGAGCGCTTTGGTGATATAGAGATAGCTGTTGGCATCAAAGCGTTCGACGAACTTTTCGCCTTGATGCTGGAGATAGCTTTCGACAGCAAAGTCGGTTTTGAAGTCGTAACGCAGATCACCCCCGCTCTGGGTCTGGCGACCGAATTTATCTTCAAGCGATTGTTCGCTCATGTAGCTGATGTGGCCGATCATGCGGGCGACAGCTAAACCGGCAGCGGGCGGCGCGGCATCATAATAATCCCCTTGATTCCAGTTGGGATCGGCATAGATGGCTTGCCTGCCGATTTCGTTAAAGGCGATGTTCTGGGTCGAAGAACGGGCGGTGCTGGCAAGAAAGAGCACTGAACCGACCCGTTCGGGATAATCGACTGCCCACTGAAGGGCTTGCATCCCGCCCATGCTGCCACCGGCAACGCTGAAGAGGCGTTTGATGCCGAGATGATCGAGCAGGTGAGTTTGTGCGGCGACCATATCGGCTACCGTGACAAAGGGAAAGCGCAAGGCATAGGGGCTGCCGTCCGGCGCAAGCGAGGCCGGGCCGGTGCTGCCCTGACAGCCGCCGATGACATTGGAGCAGATGATGAAGAAGCGATTGGTATCAAACATCTTGCCGGGGCCGACGGCATCATCCCACCAACCGGGTTTTTCGTCGGGATCGGTGGTGTGATAGCCTGCGACGTGGGCATCTCCTGAAAGGGCGTGGCAGATGAGGATGGCATTGGTGCGCGATTCGTTGAGGCGGCCATAGGTTTCATAGGCCAGCGTAAACTTTTCGAGCGTCTGCCCGCTGCGGGTGTGCAAAGGTGTATTGAAATGGGCGTACTGTCGCTTGACAACGCCAACCGAGTTGGTGCGATGGGCAGGTTGGGTAGGTCGTTTGCGCGGGGATGTCGTCAAGCTATGCTTTTCTCCCTGATATACGATCATCGCTGTGCGCTCCTCATTCTATCGTGTGTTTTGAGAAGGGCGAACGATTGGTTCACCCTTCTCCTATAGGTGGTCTTAACCGGTAACGGGATGAACGGAGACGCCCTGCGAAATCGTGAGCGCCTGATCGAGATCCCAGAGAATGTCGTTGATGTCTTCGATGCCGACGGCGAGACGGATATAGTCCTCGCTGACACCGGTGAGCGCCTGTTCTTCGGCACTCAACTGGCTGTGAGTGGTGGTGGCAGGATGGATGGCGAGCGAACGGGCATCACCGACATTGGCGAGATGCGAGAAGATTTTGAGGTTGTCGATGAAGGTCTTGCCGGCGGCCTTGCCACCCTTGATGCCGAAGCCGAGAACTGCTCCAGCGCCCTTGGGCAGGTACTTCTGTGCGCGTTCGTAGCTGACGTGGCTGGGGAGGCCGGGGTAGTTGACCCACGATACCGCAGGATGCTGTTCCAGCCAGCGGGCGACGGCAAGGGTGTTGTCGACATGACGCTGGACGCGGAGCGCAAGCGTTTCGAGGCCGATGATGTTCAAGAAGCTGTTGAAGGGCGCTTGACTGCCACCGAAATCACGAAGGCCGACGACACGGGCACGGATGATGAAGGAAAGGGGGCCGACCAGATCGTGGATGACCGCGCCGTGATAGGCCGGTTCCGGCTCGACGATACCATCATGACGACCGCTGCCCTTCCAGTCGAACTTGCCGCTATCGACGATGACACCGCCGATGCTCAGGCCGTGACCGCCGATCCATTTGGTGGTGGAGTGGAGGACAATATCGACACCATGATCAAACGCACGCCAGAGATAGGGTGTGGCGAAGGTGTTATCGACGACCACCGGAATGCCATTGGCATGGGCGAGGGCAGTGATTGCTTCGAAGTCGGGGATTTCCAGCTTGGGATTGCCGATGGTTTCGAGGTAGATAAGCTTGGTCTTCTTGTTGATGAGCGCTTCGATTTTCTGTGGGTCTGCGCCTTCGACAAAGTGGGTGGTGATGCCGAGACGCTTGAGGCTGTGGAGCAGGAGGGTGTAGGTGCCGCCGTAGAGGGCACTGGTGGAGATGATTTCGTCGCCCGCATTGGCGAGGGTGAGGATGGCGAGTGTTTGGGCGAATTGGCCGGATGCTGTGGCCAGTGCTCCTACGCCCCCTTCCAGCGCGGCGATGCGCTGTTCGAAGACATCACTGGTGGGGTTCATGATGCGGGTATAGATGTTGCCGGGTTCCTGTAGGGCGAAGAGCGCTGCCGCGTGGTCGGTATTTCTGAACTGATAGGATGTGGTTTGATAGATAGGCACCGCCCGCGACCCGGTGGTGGGGTCGGGGGAATAGCCAGCGTGAAGCGCCAGCGTATTAAATGCGAGATCCTTGGTGTGTCCGTTTGCGTTAGCCATTGTCTCTCCTCCTAAAGGATACGGGTTAGATGATCTGCTGAAACCGGTCTTTGTTGAGATTAGCTTTCAACAGTCAGCTCTTTCGACCAGCAACCTACCCGAAGGCAGATAGGAAGGTGGAAAGCACTGACGGTTGCCCACTAAGTAATAAGCAGTACCTCCTCATCGAACGCGGTACGGTCGTGGCGCAGACGCCAGACGCGCATGTCGATGGCCTGATGGTTGTTGACCTGTGTGATAATGTAGGTGAAGTTGGGAAGGGCATGGTCACGATCAAAGACGGAGGGGATAGCGGGTGAGTCCGGGTGGCTGTGAAAATAACCGACCAGAGTAAGACCTTGCTCATCCGCCTCATCTTCCAAGCGCGCCCAATCCTGCGGGGTCATGGCGTAACGGTGGAACTGCTCCTCGGCAGCCCATACATTGGCGACCCCGGTGATCTGGCGAATGATGATGGCCTCGTGGGTCACTTCACCTAATAGGAACCCACCGGCTTCGTTCGGGTAACCGGTTTCGAGGTGCTGGATGATTTGCTGCTGTAACGATTTTGCTAGATTGACGGTCATTTATGAACCTTTGGTGACTGAAACAAAAAGAGCCAACCCCGGTGGGTTGGCTCTCGCTTTTTACACAGTTACGTTCGGTTTTTACACCGACGCTGCCTGACCCTGATCCGGCGCACACAAATTGCTGCACATGCACATACACATACAGGCCATTGAGTCACAACACATATTCAGGGCGAAAACGTTCACATTTGTATTCATAGTCATGAAGACTAACACGATTTGCAATGGATTGCAAGAGGGTGACAAGGGTCAGTTGTCTTAAGGTTCGTTGAAAAAATTGAATCGGGCGTTGATTGTCTATGCGGCGGTGCTATACTTAATAAAGTTAATGTCATGATGGCAAGTATGTGTTTTATTCCTAACTTCCAACCGATTTTATCCCGCCCGTGTGCGAAACAATGCGTAGCGCGAACTGCCCGTCATCGGGCTTTTGTTGTGTTGACATCCTGAAGGAGTTAAAAGGATTATGGCTGAAGTCGCGAAGAAAGGTCTGGAAGGCATAGTCGTTGCCGAGAGCAAGACCAGCCTCGTGAACGGTGCAGAAGGCAAGCTGGTTTACGATGGTTACGCCATCGAAACACTGGCGGAGAATGCGCTGTTCGAAGAAGTGGCTTTCCTGCTGTGGAATGAACGGCTGCCCAACCGTGCTGAATTAGAGAATCTGCGGTCGGCAATTGCTACGGAAGCAGCACTGCCGGAAGCGTTCCTCGAACAGCTCAAGCAGTATCCACTGAAGGCTGATCCGATGGCTATGCTGCGGACGGCAGTATCTGCGCTGGCAATGTATGATGCGGACAGCGAGGACAACAGCGTCGAGTCGAACCGGCGCAAGGCGATCCGGCTGACCGGTCAGATTACGACAATTTGTGCGGCGTGGGATCGCATCCGTAACGGGAAAGCGCCGATTGCTCCGCGCAAAGATTTGAATCTGGCTCAGAATTTTGTGTATATGTTGACGGGCGAAGAACCTGATGTGACCGCCAGCGAAGCGATCAATGTGTATCTGGTGCTGCTGGCAGAACACGGCATGAACGCGAGCACGTTCGCCAGCCGCGTGACTGTGGCAACGGGTTCGGATATGCACAGCGGTGTGGTAAGCGGCATCGGTACGCTGAAGGGGCCGTCGCACGGTGGGGCGAACGCTGAGGCGATGCATATGTTCCTTGAAATTGGTGACCCGGCGAATGTCGAAGGCTGGTTCAAGACCAATATCAAGGAAGGTGACCGCCGGATTATGGGTATCGGCCATCGTATCTACAAGGCGCTTGACCCCCGCGCGGCGATCCTTGAAGAAAAGGCTAAGGCACTGGCGGAAAGCTCTGGTAACGAAAAGTGGTTCCAGATCGCGAAGAAGCTGGCTGAGGCGGCTCGCGCTGACCAGTACTTCATCGAGCGCAAGCTGTACCCGAATGTTGATTATTACAGCGCGATTGTTCTTTATACCATTCACCTTGATGTCGATATGTTCACCCCGCTGTTTGCGATGGCGCGCGTGGTGGGTTGGACGGCCCATATCATGGAACAGTTCGCGAATAATCGCCTGATTCGCCCGGATGTCAATTACGTTGGGCCGATGGGCTTGCAATGGGTACCGATTGACCAGCGTTAATTTGGCTGAGTGAGCAGCTTATTGATATAGATGAAAGGGCGCGGCTCTGTGAGGGCTGCGCTCTTTTTTGTGGTGATGCAACCGGTTGGCGTTCATCTGCGTATTGAATGGTAGAACGCTGTTTAATAGGCGCGTTGAATAAAACCAGCGAAAGGTTCGATATGCTGCCGGTCAATACACTTCACCCTGTTCGCAAACCTGCTTATGTGACTTACGGGTTGATTATCCTGAACGCGTTGGTGTTCTTGTGGCAGTTGACGGTGCCGACCTCGCAGCTCAACCAGACTTTTTACCAGTATGCGGCGGTCATGTGCGAGGTGGCGCAGGCACCGGTGAGCGGTGAAACGTTTCTGGATATTGTGCGCAGCATGTTTTTTCATGGCGGGTGGGCGCACCTCGTCGGCAATATGACTTTTTTGTGGATTTTCGGGCGGAATGTTGAGAATTATTTCGGGAGTAAGCGCTTTCTCCTGTTTTATGTGATGTGGGGATTTGCTGCGGCCTTCGCGGAGACGATGATCAACACCGGTTTATGTGTGCCGATGATTGGGGCGAGTGGTGCGATTGCAGGTGTGCTGGGCAGTTACTTGATATTGTATCCGGGCACACGGGTGCGCGTGCTGATTGTATTCTTCCGATTCTTCCCCAAGTTTTATGATATACCGGCGCTAATCGTGCTTGGATACTGGTTTGTGCTGCAACTGTTCAACGGGTTTCTTTCATTGGGCGCGAATACGCTGGGCGGCGGTGTGGCATTCTTTGCCCATATCGGCGGGTTTGTCGGCGGATTGGTGCTGGCGTTCATCTATATGATGCTCAAAGGGCCGCCGGAGCGCGTGACCTATATTGACTGATGGAATGGGCAGCGCCTGAGACTTTGCTGATGCTGCCGTTTGGGGTTACAGTAAGTGCGTTCAGAGTGTTGAAGGTTAAAAATGCTTCCCTTACAAGATATTAACCCAACCCGACGCGTGCCTTATATCACCTATGGCTTGATTGCGATCAATGTGATTGTGTTCTTGACACAACTTGGTCTGAGCGAGCGACAGTTGGCTGAGGTATATGTAACGCAGTCGGTCGTGCCGGTGCTGGTAGCACGTGATCCTTTCTCGATAGAGACGATACTGGATTTCATTCGCAGCATGTTCTTCCATGGTGGGTGGGCACATCTGCTGGGGAATATGCTGTATCTGTGGATCTTCGGCGATAATGTCGAAGATGTTATGGGCAAGCCGCTGTACATCCTGTTTTATCTGGTGTGCGGGTTTGTGGCGGCGTTTGCTCAAGTGGTGATTGACCCGACTTCGCAGATTCCGTTGGTGGGGGCATCGGGCGCGATTGCAGGTGTGTTAGGTAGTTATCTGATACTGTTCCCCGGCGTGCGCGTGCGCGGGTTAATCCTATTGGGGTATTTCTCGCGTTTGACCGAGATACCGGCGTTGTATGTGCTTGGCTTCTGGTTTGTGTTGCAGTTATTTAATGGGGTGATGTCTCTGGGAGTCGTGACCGATGGTGGGGGTGTGGCGTTCTT
>JAFLCH010000115.1:6435-12345 GCA_017303775.1 Anaerolineae bacterium
TGTGGGGTGACTTCAACAGCCGAACGTTCGATGATTTTGTCGAGTTCACCGCGGTCTAGCCAGATGCCACGACATTGGGGGCAGTAGTCGATCTCGATCCCCTGTCGTTCTGTTATTCTCAGTTCTGTACCATCAATCGGACAGTTCATGTGCGTACTCCATTTCATTACAATCGCTTGGTGCGGTCATAGCGTTCCCGACGCTTGTTGCGCCGTGCAAGTTCCCACTCATCCAACTCTTCCTCAGTATGTTCGTCGTCCCATTCATAGTCATGCTGACGGGCTTCATAGGCGCGGCGATTCTTGCGATGCTTTCTACGGCTGCGCGCTGTTTCTTCGATTAGTTCAGAGTCAAGTAATTCATCCATTGATGTATCCCTGTTCATGTGAGTGGGTTCCCAAAATTAATACGATTAGATACCGGCCTGAGCCTGCCGCCAGTCGGTGACTGGATTCATGGCACGCAGGCGGGCAACACGCTCTTCGGTGGGCGGATGGGTGCGGAACAGACCCGCGAGACCGCTGCCGAGTACCGGATTAACGATGTAGAGAGGCGCTGTGGCCGGATTGACACGCATAGGGTTCATCTGACCCATCTGACTGTGTGACCAAGCCTCTAACTTTTCTAAGGCATTGGCGAGCGGCAGCGGGTTGCCGAGAATACGCGCGCCACCTTCATCCGCGCTGAACTCACGGGAGCGTGAGATAGCCAGTTGGATGAGCAGGGCTGCGATCGGCGCGACGATAATCATGACGATACCCCCGATGAGACCACCGCCGTTATCGTCGTCATCGCTGCTGAAACCGCCAAACATGGTCGCCCATAGCGCCATATCTGCCAGCATGGAGATTGCGCCGCCGATGGTCGCGGCGATGCTGGAGATAAGGGTGTCACGGTGCTTGATGTGCGCGAGTTCGTGAGCAATGACGCCGCCGAGTTCGTCCCGGCTCAGCAGTTGGGTGATGCCGGTTGTGACCGCTACCGCGCCTTTTTCCGGGCTGCGACCTGTGGCGAAGGCGTTAGGGGCAGGGCTGTCGATCATGTAGACACGCGGCTTCGGCATCTGAGCTTGAGTTGAGAGCGATTCGACCATGCGGTGGAGTTCAGGGGCTTCGGCAGGTGATACTTCGCGCGCGCCACTGAAGCGAAGAGCAATGCTATCCGAAAACCACCATGCGCCCATATTCATCATGATGGCGAAGAAGAAGGCAAAGATCATCCCACCTGTGCCACCCAATGCCGATCCAATGAGCATCAGCAGACCGGTGAGGCTGCCGAGAAGTAAAGTTGTTTTGATGGTGTTATTCATAGAGTGCTTCTCCGAATTACGCTAAATGTGAGTTATGGGATTATTTTGGCGATGGGACATTAAATTTGCATTGGAAAGGGGGGTGTTATCACCCCCCAATTTTGAGGTGGTCGTGACTTAATTGAGGATGCCGCGTCGAATGAGCAGTTTCTCCAATTCGACACCCCAGAACACAATTGTACTCAGGACAACGCAGATGAGCAGTTGTTCCACCGTGAGCGGCGTGGTATTGAAAATGCCGTTGAAGAAGGGCAGGTAGACCGCCAATGTTTGAAGTATGACCGTGATGACAACCGCACCGAGCAGCACTTTGTTGCCGGTGAAACCAATGCTGAAGGTCGATTCGCGGTGCGAACGAAGGCCGAGCGCATGACCCATTTGAGCGACCGTGAGGAAGAAGAAGACCATGGTATTCCACGTTTTGGGGCCATAGCTTTCCACACCATTTTGATGGTTGTTGAAAGCCCAGATGCCGAGCAGAAGACCCGTGATGCCGAGGAGTGCGCCGACGATGACGATATGACGGGCGAGGCCGCGCCCGAAGATACTTTCGTTAGGCGCGTAAGGAGCACGGTTCATGCCACCCCGTTCCGCTTGTTCGACACCGAGTGCAAGCGCAGGCACACCGTCAGTGATGAGATTCATCCACAGAATCTGGAGGGTGGTGAGGGGAAGGCTCATGCCTGAGACGAGCTGAGTCATCAACAGGACGAACAGTTCACCGGTGTTGCTGGCCATGAGATATTTGACGAAACGGCGAACATTATCATAGATGGTACGGCCTTCTTCTACCGCGCTCACAATGGTGGCGAAGTTGTCATCAACAATGACCATATCCGAAGCTTCTTTGGAAACGGCAGTGCCCGTGATGCCCATCGCCACACCGATGTCAGCACGCTTAAGCGCAGGGGCATCATTAACACCGTCACCGGTCATGGCGACGATGTGCCCCTTATTCTGGAGCGCTTGCACGATTTGCAGTTTGTTTTCCGGCGAGACGCGAGCATAAACCGGCACTTTCTCGACAATCGCCTCAAGCTGCTGCTGATTCATGGCAGAGAGTTCGTGGCCGGTGACGACTGTATCCGCTGCCGATGCGATGCCGAGATCGCGGGCGATATTCAAGGCTGTGAGCGGGTGGTCGCCGGTAATCATCACAGGGCGAATGCCAGCGGTACGGCAGGTGGCGACGGCTTGCTTGACTTCAGCGCGCGGCGGGTCGATGATGCCGACCATACCAACGAAAATCATGTTGTGTTCGATGCCTTCAGGCGTCCAGACGGTTGGCATTTCCGGCAGACGATGAAGCGCCATGCCGAGTACGCGCAGACCATTTTGCGCCAAGTTGTTGTTAGCGGTTTCAATCCGGGTACGCCATTCGCTGCTGAGGGGGACAACTTCACCGTTTATCCACGCCCGATCACAGACTTCTAATAGGCTATCCACAGCACCTTTGGTGAAGGCAATGTATTCCCGGTTGATCGCGTTGATGAAGTCCTTGAGGAAGCGAGCAACGCCTTCATTCGGTGTGACCGATTCATCCAATTTGTGGACGGTTGTCATACGCTTACGTTCTGATGAGAAAGGTACCTCACCGACACGTGGTAAGACGGTGTCCAGAACCGGTTTTTCGATGCCGAAACGGGCTGCCGCAACAACCAACGCGCCTTCTGTTGGATCACCAATCGCCTTGAAGCCTTGTTTGTCGTCCGGTTCAAGAACCGCGTCGTTACAAAGGGTATTCCCGGCCAAGAGCAGCGCATGCGCCATATCTTTGGGTTCCGGTGAACTGCTGCCGTTCAGTGCGCGCAGTGTTTCACCGCGCTGAATGACTTCGGTCATCGTCGAACTGTTGCCAGCGACATCCACAACGGTTACCGTCATGCGGTTTTCCGTGAGCGTTCCGGTTTTATCCGAGCAAATCGTGGTTACTGAACCCAGTGTTTCGACGGCAGGTAATTTGCGGATGAGGGCGCGGCGGCGGAGCATACGCTGTGCACCGAGCGCGAGGGCGACAGTCACGACAGCGGGGAGACCTTCCGGCACTACCGCCACAGCGATGGCGACGGCGTTCAAGAGCACGTCTTCGAGCGGATCGCCGACGACAACACCAATGACGAAGGCCACCGCCATGACGGCCAGCGCGAGGCCCAAGAGCACTTTGCCCAATTCATTCATGCGGCGTTGGAGAGGCGTGATGTCTCCTTCGACTGATTGAATGAGTTCGGCGATGCGCCCTAGTTGGGTTTTCATGCCCGTCTCTACAACCACGGCAGTCCCGCGACCATAGGTGACAGCCGTACCCATGTAAAGCATGTTGATGCGGTCACCAAGCGGGATATTTTCTTCGTTCAGGGTATGAACGAATTTTTCCACCGGCTGCGATTCACCCGTTAAAGAGGCTTCTTGAACCTGTAGGTTGGCAGACTCGATGATGCGTGAATCGGCGGGAATGATGCTGCCTGCCTCGAGGAGAATGATGTCTCCGGGAACAAGCTCACGCGAAGGAATGTCAAGGGTTTTATGATTACGGCGTGCGCGAACAAGGGGCGCGGCCATCTTTTTAAGGGCGGCCATGGCTTGTTCGGCACGATATTCCTGAAACACGCCGAGGGCAGCGTTGATAATCACGATGGCCATAATAGCGATGACACTATCGACCTTGCCGAGCAGCAGGGAGATACCCGCCGCCAGAATCAGGAGCAAAACCAGCGGGTTAGTAATCTGTTCCCAGAGGATAACCCAAGGGCTGGTAATCCCTTTTTCGACGAGTTCGTTCGGGCCATACTGTTCGAGCCGCTGCTGGACGACTTGTTCATCCAGTCCCGACTCGGCATCAACCTGAAATTGTTTGAGTACGGTGCCGGTTTCAATCTGATACCAGTTCACGGTTCCCGTTTCAGGTGGAATTTGTTTTTCGGTAGTTGCTTGTTTTGAGACCATCCTAAATCCTTCGGTTAGTTTGGAAATTAAAACCGACAATCTCTCTTTCCATAGATATAGAAATGCTGTAGCGGAGATGTCGGTCTACTCTGCGACTCGTAGAATGACGTTTTGATTTATTTGTCGAATCTTTGAGAGATCATCCACTTTGTTTGGAAGATTTCAAACAATATATCATGCGAATATCAAAGCCTACCCCCTCATTTTTAGGGGTTGTTCGGCTTTTTCGTAAGAAAAGGCTTAGAAGAATTAAGAAATACGCACGAAGACAGCCGGAGCGGTGTTTGGAACGCCGAATGTGATGTCGTGGATGTATGGTGCGGAGCAGTGAACTAATAGGTTTCCCAGACAGGATCACCCATCAGAATCCGACGCAGTTGGCGCGGGAAACGGGTCCGGCTGATTGGCTTGCCAATAAAACCATCGAAACCGGCTTCCATGCAGCGGGGAATCTCTTCATCGGCATCCTGCGCGGTGACGGCGATGACCAGCACATCTTTGAGGCGCGATTCCGCGCGGATTTTCTTGATGATTTCGTAACCGTTGGTCTTGGGCAAATTGAGGTCGAGGAAGATGATGTTCGGGCGCGGCTTCATGGCAAGGGCGAGTTCAACGACGCCTTCACCTGTGGCGTTCATATAGGACTGTAAGCCCATATAACGCATCATTACCCCTATGATTGCCATACCGCCTGCGTCATCTTCTACAGCAAGTGCACTGTATTTGGTAAAATCAATGTCCACAGTTCCGACCAAAATGACCTCTTTAGTCAACCATAGGAGCAGGATTGAGACAGTATAACCAACCCAAATTCGACCTACAAGCTTGCTATTTATCCATATTACGTATTTTTCGAAAATTACGAATTGCATTTTCGATGCTCGCCGTGCTCACTGCGCCAGCCTGCATCAGCCCCACAAGTGTTCAGGAAGTTCCAACAATCCCCCCTCCCACCGAAACATTAAGCGGCCAAAACGATTGGCAGTTATTAGCGCCGGGTTTAGAACGCCGGGCTTATGACCCTGACTCCAGTAACCCCATCGCACGGATGATCGCGCTCCGGATTGATCCGGCGCGGTTTGCCTTTCGCGTCCATTATCGTCCCGGCGAACCCCTCACGACACGAGAGTGGTTTCAAGAACTAGGCGGGGCGACGGCCTTCGTGAACGCAAACTTTTTTGACCCGCAAAATCAAATCGTTGGTTTGTTAGTGGCGGATGGGCAGGTATACGGCAGTTCATACACCGATCGAGGCGGGATGTTTTCGATCCAAAATGGGCAGGTGGTGATGCAAGCCCTGCTGCGGCAGCCCTACGGGGGCGAAGTTTTGGAACAAGCGGTGCAGGCGTTCCCGATGCTGGTGATTGATGGCGAGCAGTCCTTTCGGGATGATTTACGGGATCGCCCAACGCGGCGAACCGTAATCGGGCAAGACTCGCTTGGTCGGGTTATCTTGATGGCGACGCCGCTCTTGGGGCTGCCATTGCGCGAATTAAGCGCCTATCTGGCAGACGCTGATCTGGATCTTGTGACCGCTTTTAATCTGGACGGCGGCGGTTCAACAATGATGGGGTTGAGCATTGATGGCTCAACGGAGTATGTGGTTTCATCCCTTGATCCGGTTCCTGCGGTGCTGGCTGTGTACCCGCGTGGGTGAG
>JAFLCH010000116.1 GCA_017303775.1 Anaerolineae bacterium
AAGTCGCGGTAGTCGATGATGGCAGCATTCATGGCGGCGGTGATTTCCGGCTGCAGGCGTGTCTGTTCGTGGCAGCCGATTTCGATGTTGGCAAGCAGCATGAGTTCGGCGCGCATTTTGGGATCAGGCTCGAAGCAGGCTTGATAGTAACGGGTGAAGGCGCGGCGCAAATAATCCTGCCCGTCAGGCGGATCGCCGGGGCGGAGAGCGGCACAGAATGAGGTGATGTGCTCCGGTGTGTAGACCGGATCGGATAGGCAGTGCTCGATGAAGCGAGCGAACTCGCGGCCAATTTCTTCAAAAACTTTTTTATTCCCCTGCCCTACAGCATGACTAGCGTTTTGAAAAGCCGCCAGCGGATTGAGGATTTCGCTCACGGATTCTTGAATGGCAGCGGGTTGGCCGCGCACGCCCAGCGCTTGAGTTGAGGCGATTACATCCGGCATGACCTGCATTGCGGTGGGTTGACGATTGAGGAGAAGTTCCAGCGTTCGGCGGAAATCTTCATGGCGAATAGTTTGGCCGGCTTGTTTGGAGGCCCATGTGGCGAAGGTACACCAGTTGGCTTGTAGACCGGTGCGGGCGGCGATGGCCTGCGCAAGCTGGTGGTAGCAGAGGGTGATGTGCAGATTGCGGATGATGGGATCGGTTTGCGCGGCGATGGCCTCGACCTGAGCGACTGTGGGGATGGGTGTGAAACCTTGTGTCATGATTTGTGACTCCCTCATGCAGCGACCTAATTGGATGATACACCTGATGAGCGGTGATTACTTGCGCCAGTAGAGGTTGTAGATTCCAGTGCTGAAGGTGTATTCGGTGGGTTCAGCGAAGAGACCGGTTTCCAGCAGTTCATCACAGCGGCGGTCGTTGACATCGCAGAGGAGCGCCTGTACGCCGAGCGTCTGGAGGGCATCGGGGATGGTGGTGCGGCGGATGGGCACGTAGTTGGCGAATCCGTTGACGCCGATGACGGTGCGCCCGCGATGGAGGGGAAACCAGAAGATGTCGTCGGCGATGATGGTGGTACCGGGGGGAATGTCGGGGATGATGGCCGCGACGGCTTCGAGGCGTGATTGGTTGCGCCCGCTTTGGAGCGCGCCGATCATGTCGAGGATGGGCGGGGCGGCTAAGGCGGGAAGGCAGACGAAAAGGACGGCGGCGGTCAGATGGGTGACGCGGTGCGTGGACGGCTGGAGGGCGCGGGCGACGGCGTAGGCGATGAAGGGTGTGAAGATGACGAGGTAGCTGTAGGCGAGGCGTGAGAGAACGTTGACCAGCACGAAGCCGACGAGCAGTGAGGCCAGCATCCAGCGTTCGGCAGCACTACCGCGCCGCCAGAGCAGGACGAAGGCGGTGAGCGCGAGGATGAGTTCAGCGGGCGAGAGGATGAGGCTGAAGCGAGTCATGCTTTCGATGGGCGCGAGGGAGAAGCGGACGGAACCGACGCCGGTGAAGGCGGTGTAGACTTCGACAAAATCACGGTAACGCGCCCAACTGGCGGCGATGTCGGGTAGGAATTGGAAGAGGTAGTATGCGCCGACGCCGAGGGCGCAGGCGGCGGCATAGCCGGTGACGTAGAGACTGTTACGCTGTTTGGCAGGTTGAAGAAGCCACCAGAGAACGAGCATGAAACCGACGGCGGCACTGAGAGGGAGGGCGGTGGTGGGAATGCCTTGCATGCCTAAGAAGAGGGCGACGCCCATGACGGCGAGGGCGAGACGTTTGCGGGGGGGTGTGGCGGCGGTGTGCCAGAAGGTGAGCATGCCCCAGAGCATGAGGCTGCCGTAGAGGGCGAGCATGACATCCATGCGCAGGTTGTGGCTGGTGCGGGCGAAGGTGCTGAGCGAGAGCAGCGCCACGGCGGCGGCGAGAATCTGAAGGCGGCTGAGGGCATAGATGCGCCGCAGCGACCAGAGCGCAAGGGTGAAGAGGACGAGGGTGAACGCGCCAACCATGAGGGGGAAGGCGCGCAGGGTTTGTAGGGAGGAGTCGTCGGCGAGTTTGAGCCATAAGCCCATGACCCAGTAGTAGCGCGGGAAGACGACATCCGGGCTGCCATAGGCCGAGCCGATGTACTGGGTGCTGAGGTCGTTGTTTTCGGCGTAGTTGGTGGCGATGCTGGCATTGAAGGGTTCGTCCGGCAAGTCGAGGTACATGAATTCACGCAGGCTGATGGTGTAGAGGACGGCGAGGATGAGGCCGAGGACGGTGAGCAGGAGGACGCCCCGTCGGATCAAGCGCGAGTCGGATTCAATGGAGGGGGGGACGGTGTGCAGCACGGCAAGGGCGGCCAGCGCGAGACCGTGCACGATGATCACCCAGATGCTGAAGGGGGTGATGAACAGGCGGTGTTCTTGATCCGGTTCGAGCAGGCTGATGAGGAAGAAGGCGGCGACTACGGCGATGAGCGGTATGATTGCGCGCAGACTCCCCTGCCCTAACGCCTGACGGATGCGCCGGTCGAAGGGCAGCGCGGCGAGGGCTACCAGCAGGAGCACGATATACACCAACTGCACGTGAGCGAGGTTCAGGTGATTCCATTCCAGCGCCCACTGGCTGTCGAGATCAAGGCGGGTGGTAAGGGCGAAGAGCGCCAATCCGGTGAGGACGGCGGCGGTGAGAGTCAGGTAATGATGTTTGAAGGTAGCCAGCATAGGTTATGGTTCAACCGAGATATTGTGAAGCGCAGTTGAACATTACCCGTATTCGGGTATGAATTCAAGCCTTGTCTGGTTTGAGTTTGGTGGCTTGATACCATGCCCATGTGCGGGCTAAGCCTTCCTCGATGGTGACCTGCGGGTTGAAGCCAAGAAGTTGGCGGGCGCGTGTGTTGTCGCAGTAGGTGATGCGCGGTTCGCTGATGGGCGCGGGCGCGTATTGGATGATGGCCTTCTTGCCGATAAGTTTTTCGTAGATGTGAATGAAATCGGTGAGGGCGACGGGCGAGCCATAGCCGAGATTGATGATGGCATAGCCCAGTGGACGCTGTAACGCGGCTGTGATGCCAGCGACGGTGTCATCCACATATGTCCAGTCACGTTCGAGCTTGCCTTCATCATAGACGGTGATGGGCTGGTCGTTGACGAGGGCGTCAATCACCTTGAGGGGCATCATATCCGGGCGACCAAAGGGGCCGTAGACATTGAAGAAGCGGAGCACGGTGACGTTGAGGCCGAAGAGTTGATGGTAGCTGTAGCCGAAGATTTCGGCAGCGCGCTTGCTGGCGGGATAGGGTGAGAGGGGTTGATCGGGCGCGTCGTCTTCGTTGAAAGGGATGCGGGTGGCATGCCCATAGACGGAGGATGTTGAGGCTTGAATGAAGATGTTCACATTGTGCTGGCGGGCAAGATTCATGAGGCCAACGCTGCCGGTGGTGTTGACGTCAGCGTATTCGATGCCATTTTCGATAGAACGGCGCACATTGGCGAGGCCTGCCAGATGGACGATGCGGGTGATGGGGTGTTCGCTGAAGATGCGCTGCACGAGGGTTGTGTCGCGCACGTCCCCTTCGATGACGACCGGCTTTTCACCCAGCGCGGCGATGTTGGCACGTTTGACGGCTGGATCGTAGAAGTCGTTGAAGTTGTCGAGGATCACGATTTGCTCGTTTTGTGCAAGCAAGTGAGCCGCCAAGCGACTGCCGATGAACCCCGCGCCACCGGTGATGAGGATGGTCATAAGCGATTATCATCCTTCGATTAATCAAGAATCAATAAGTTCATACTATCTATTTCCGTATGACTGTATCGAGCTTAGAGCCGTTCGTCAATATGGGATTAGGTTGGTTGAGTCAACTGCTGGTAATACTTAAGGATCGAACCTAATTCATCATCTACGGTGGGCATGGCCGGAATGCCAGCGGCTAAGCGGGCGAGCAGCGCTGGATCATCCATCATACGTTTGATCTGGTTTTGGAGATCTTTTGAGTCGTTGACTTCGAATAATAAACCGTTGACCTCGTGCTGTACGAGTTCTTTCATGCCGCCGAGATTGGTGGTAATGACAGGCATGCCATAGGTGTGGGCTTCGAGGATGACAGACGGACTGTTTTCATACCAGCGGGAGGGGACGACCAGCGCGTCGAGTTCAGCGAGAACATCGGGGAGCTGATCCTGTCCATATTTCCCACGCCAGCGAATTGAGGGATAGGGTTTGGTTTTTTCCTGCAAGGCTTCGGCATAGGCCTTTTTGCCTTCGGAGTCACCCCACAGATTGAGCGTTAGCTGGTAGCCTTGATTCAGCAGGTCGATGGCGGCATCCACCAGCAGATCGATTCCTTTATGGGGTTTAAGCTGGCCGGTGTAGCCGAGGGTTAAACCTGCACTCACACGTGAATAATCACGAACAGGAATGGAGGTGGGCGGTGGTTTAAGCCCGTGCCGTACCTGTACAAAACGGCTGGTGTCATAACCAAACTCGGCGAATTTGCTGATGATAAAGCGTGAGGGGCATATGACCAGATCGACCTGCTGCAGGGATTCGGACAATGTTTCGCGCCGGTTTTTGACGGCTAGCACGTCGTCTCTGGCAAAGGTGCTGTTGGCGACCTTCCAGAAGGCATCACTGAGGGCGGGTAGATTTTGGGAGGCCAGGCGATAGCGACGCTTCTCCTCGGCAATGCAGCGGGTGCATTTTTCGTCTGTTTCAGGGCCGACGCACATTTCGGTATGGGCGTTAAGCAGGTTGAGGCGGTAACACATGAACCAGAATTCGGTGAGGGTGATGACAACCGGAATGTTATGCGCTTTGGCGATGCGGATGATTTGTGGGCCGACCAGATAGCCGCTGACGACATGGACAATATCAAAACCGCCCTGCCCCACCACCTGCTGGAAGGCCGCGCCGACGCGAGGATCGTCGTACAGATTCTGGAAATAATCTCCGTTTTTGATGTCGTAGTTGAGGCGGTGGATGATGATGCCGTTTTCGGTACGGGTTTCGACGTGCGTGTTGGGATCGTACAAGTTTTCGCAGGTGAAGACTTCGACGTGGATGCCTTGCGAAACCAACCAGAGCGCAACCCGTTCGGCGGCACGTTCTGAGCCTGCGTAATGGGTCGGCGGGAAGCCATGAATTGCGATCAGAACTTTCAAGATCACCTCAACGTTTGATGAACGGCTAGTGAAGGTTAGCGCGATGGTGTTATGACCGAACTATAACAAACTCTGGCACATTATCATAGGATACTTTAGGAGCCTTGTGCGCTGTGAATAAGGCTCTGGTAATGAACGACGAGTTCGGTCATTTCGTCGTGGATTGATTTGACGGGGGGAATGTTGGCGCGCAGGTTGGGGAGAAGACCCGGTTCTTGCAGGATACGCTTGATCTGCTCCAGCAGATCATCTTTGTTATTCAGTTCAAAGCACAACCCTGTTTTTCCGTGCTCGATGAGTTCGGATGTGCCGCCGAGATTTGTGCCGATGACCGGCAGCTTTGTTTCGTAGGCTTCGAGGATGACGTTCGGGCTGTTTTCATACCATCGGGATGGGATTACCAAGGTATCGAAACCGGAAAGCACTTTCCATACATCACTACCGAGATAGCGACCTTTCCATTGAATAGAGGGATAGGCGCGAGTGTGCGCTTTCAAGGCGGCGACATAATCCGGTTCTTCGGTTTCTGACCCCCATAGCTCAAGATTCAGTTGAAAACCGCTGTTGAGCAGGTCGATGACGGCATCAACTAGCAGGTCAACACCTTTGTGATATTTGATTTGGCCGACGTAACCGAGCGTCAGGGTTGAGCTTGCGGGCTTGGGGGGCGGTTTTAGGTCGGGGGCGGGTTTTTGTAAGCCCTGACGCATGAAGACGAACTTTTGAGTGTCGAAGTCGAATTCGGCAAATTTATTCATCAGGTAACGGGAGGGACTGATGACCAGATCGGCGGCCTCCAGCACCTGCCGCAGGGTGATGCGCCGCTCCTTGATGGTTTGCGTCATGGCATGTGAGACGGGGCTATGCTCCATGAGCGACCAGAATAGTTCTGTGACGGGTTGTGGCGCGGATTGAGAAATGAAGCGGTAACGGCGTTTATCTTCCATGAGGCAGCGCGCACACTTGGCGTCTGTCTCCGGGCCGGAACAGACCTCCCCTGTAGCACGGATCAGGTTGAGGCGGGCGCACATAAACCAGTACTCGGTGAGTGTAACTACGACAGGGATACCGGCTTGACGGGCGTTAAGGATGACCTGACCGCCGAGCAGGTAGCCGCTGACGACATGGACGAGGTCGAAGGTGTCCGAAGCCAGCACGTCAAGGAAGGCTTGGCCAATTTGGGGAAAGTCATACAGATTGTGGAAGTGATTGCCTTCGCTGACGTTATAGGAAAGGCGATGGATGGTAGAGCCGTTATCCGAGGTGGTGTTTACAGAGAAGGCCGGGGCTTCTAGACTTTCGACTGTAAAGACAGTCACCTGATGACCTTGAGCCGTCAACCAGCGAACCATGCGCTCTGCACGACGTTCCGCTCCAGCCGAGTGGGTTGGGGGGAAGCCATGCACTGCAATAAGAATTTTCAATTTTACCTCAAATTATTTTGAGGCAGATTGATGCTTCTAGGTAGTGCGAACCGGGATTAGCCGCCGGGTAATGCGAAGTAATTGACCGCGTTCTTCCGACGTAAAAGCGCCCGAAAACCACACAATCACCAGATAGGATAATCCACCTAAAGCAATAAGAATCAACAGGTGCAAATCGTAAGCCAGATACAGAATTGCGCTCATGAGGACGACGGCAGCGATAATGCGCAAGACACTCTTAAAGCGTATACCAGAACCGAGTTTGCGTCGCAAAAGAATATAATACTGGATCGATCCAGTGCAATCGGTGATGACGGTGGCGAAGGATGATCCGAGAATGCCGAGCGGTGGGATTAAGATGAGATTGAGGGCGAGATTCAGAACCCCGAGGCTGCCGAATATCCGCGCCGCATCCACTTCGAGCTTCATGGATTGGGTTAGGTTGCCACAGAAGGCTTGATACATGCTAAAAGGGATATCCCAGATTAGGATCATGAGGGGAATGGCGGCCGGGGCGATTTCCGGTTGATAGAGAAACCCGACCAATTTGAAGGCCAGTACCGTGATGCCAGCAGCGGTGGGCAGCCCCAAGAAGATCATGATACGGGTGGAGTTGTAATACCACGGTTTTACCGAGTCGGGGTCTATGGCGTGTTCACGCGCCAGCGTGGGCAGAATTGCTGTGCTGAAGCTGGTGACGATGCTGAGGATGTTAAAGATGAGGCCATAGGCGACGTTGTACCAACCGACTTCCAGATCGGAGACTTGACCGCTGAGGATGATGGTATCGACACGGAAAGAGAATGACAGCGCCAACTGCATGAAGGCGAAGGGCAGCCCCAACCGGATCAGGCTAATCCATGTAGCGGGGGTAATATGAAATTTGGGCGGCGGGAAGTTGTGTTTCTTCACCATGCGGTAAGCGATGACCAGCACGATGGGCATATTGAGGGTGGAGGCGACGGCCAGCCATGTGAAGTTGAGGCCGAGGCTGAGGAACAGACCCGCGAAGACCATGAACAAGACCTGCGTGATGACGGAGAGGATGGAGGTGAGATCGAGGCGTTCGTTTCCGGTCAGTACGCTGTTGATGGGCGCGAGCAGCGCTTGAAAGAAATAGCTTGAGGTGAAAATGATGGTCGCGACGATGATCTCTGTGTTGTAGCCATATACGTAGGCAGCGACAGCGGTCACGATCAGGGCGACGAGCGCCAGCACAAGGCGGATAAGGACGGTGTTCCAGAAAAGATCCTTAATCCGGTTGGGATTACGGGCAATCTCGCGGGCGAGATATTGATTAACCCCTAAATCACCGATGACCGAAAACAAACCGACCCATGCGGTCACAATCGAGTACTGCCCAAATTCTTCACCGCCCAATTGGCGTATGACCAGCACCTGAAAGATGAAAGATGCGACTTTGAGGGCAAATTGTGCGCCTAAGCCGAAGATGGTATTGCGGGCGATTGTGCGCGCCGCACTTCGGCGGGGTTCGGGTGTTACAGCATCCGATTGCGCAATCGGATTTTCAGTCGGGTCTTGAGGGATCATTTACATACCAATCATATAAGGTGCCGTGTTCGCTTGTGCAGACAAGCATCATGACAAACAAGACTAACATCCGCCTTGCAGTAAAACCATAGGCTTTATGCATTGTTTCCCAGCGGCAGTTGAATTTGGATGCATGTTCCGGCTTCAGAAGTGCTCAAGACTTCAATAGTTCCTCCATGACGTTCAATGATGGCTTTGGCAATGGGCAGCCCTAGCCCGATGCCGGGGGAACTGTGCGCGATGTCTGAGCGGTAGAATCGTTTGAAGATGTGTGGGAGGACATCGGTGGGGATGCCGGGGCCGCTGTCCTGCACTCGAATCATGACCTGATCGTGCTCCTGTTCAGCGCTGAGGTGAATGATTCCGCCATCGACCGTATAGCGAATGGCGTTGTCGAGGACGTGATACAGCGCGGCAAATAAACGCTCCGAATCGGCTTTGACCAAGGGTAGTTGAAGCGGGACGGATACTTGCAATACTTGCTGGCGCGACTCCAGCTTTGCGCGGAGGCGTTGATTCAATAGGTCGAGGATGTAGGTGAAATCGGTATCGCGTAAATCGAACGCGACACCGTTATCGAGGGCGCTCATTTCCACCAAGCGGTCAACCAACTCGGTGATTCGAACAATCTGCTCGTCAATCTGGTTGATCTTGCGCTGCGATTTTTCATCAAGGGACATTTTGTTCAGGATATAAAGCGCCGATTGAATCACGGTGAGCGGGGTTCGGAACTCGTGAGACGCATCTTGAATAAACTGGGTGAGCAGCATCACCCGTTCTTTTTCCAGCGCGAGTTCAAAGGCTTGTTGTTCGGCCTTCTTGCGCGCGGTGATATCCATGATGATGCCCAAGGCACGCGCCGGTTTGTTATCTTGATCCCAACTGGAAACCCGTCCGCTGACTAAGATCCAGCGGGCGTGGACGGATAAAGTACGTAAGCGGAATTCCAGTTGAAATTGGGGGTCAGGATCGAGCTTCTGTTTATTGATGGTTTCCACGACGCGCGCATCATCCAGCGGATGGATCAGATCGCGCCAGCTTCCGAGAGTCAGACGTAATTTGGTGTCAGGCAAGTCCAATAAAATATTCGACCAGTTTTGATCGAAATCGATTTCGTCAGTGTTGATGTTCCAATCCCATGTGGCGAGGGACGCGCCTTCCAGTACCAACTGTAGGCGCTGGTTGGTTTCCCGGAGCGAGAGTTCCGACACTTTGCGCTGGGAGATGTCTTCCACTTGCGAGATGAAATAGAGCGGCTGCTGAAGTTCATCTCGAACTAACGAGACACCGAGCAGCGCCCAAACCACATGACCATCTTTGTGTACATAGCGTTTTTCAATTGAATAGCTGTCAATTTCGCCTCGCAAAGCCCGATTGACCAGCCCGATGTCAAGATCAAGGTCTTCCGGGTAGGTGATTTTTTGGAAGTCGATGTAAGCGAGTTCTTCGGCGCTGTAGCCCAGAATCTGGGTAATGCTGTTGTTGACCTTGAGCCAGCGCCCCTCCGGCGACACGAGTGCCATACCGATGGGCGAATACTCAAAAGCGCCTTTGAAGCGATTTTCACTTTCGCTGAGTTCGGCCTGAGCTTTTTTACGCTCGGCAATTTCCTGTAACGCGTTGTTGTAAAGTTTGACGTTATCGAGCACGACAGCGACGATCTGGGAGAACATCATGCCTTTTTGGATGTCGCGTTCCGTAAAAGGATGGTTAGGGGCAGAACGCCCCAGTGCCAATACACCTAAACACTCCCGGCCTGCCATGATGGGAAGATCGGCTACGGAATGGAGGTGTGCAGCATCATAAATGGGACGATGTTTCGCCCAAGCCGAATAATCTTCGATAATGGCGGGCTTGCCGCTGTCGAAGGCTTGCCATGATAACAACCCATTTGAACGGTCAACCCGATCCCCTTTCAAAAAAGGTTGGTTCATGGTGAAGGCATGAACGACAAGTTCGCCATTTTCTTCGAGGAGCAGTTCAGCAAAAGGTGCATCGAGGATAACGGACGCCAGTTCAACGGATGCCTGAAGTAGATCGTCGATTTCGCGGCGGTTGAGCAGATCCAGCACAATCTGGTGCATGGCTTCTAGATATTGAGTGTAATCCAGCAGGGCGCTTTCCCCCTGCTTACGGAGGGTGATGTCTTCTTTTACGGCGATAAAATGTTTGATCTCCCCGTTTTCATCTTGCAGTGGGGTGATGGTTTGTTCTTCATCATATAAGGTTTTATCTTTGCGGCGGTTCGTGAGCTGCCCGTGCCAGACCTTGCCGGCGAGAATGGTATCCCACAGCCCTTTGAAGAATTGACTGTCATGAACGTCGGACTTCACGAGTTCACGGGGATTGCGTCCAATGGCTTCTTCTGCCGAGTAACCGGTCAGCTTGCTGAAGGCGGGGTTGCACCATTTGATGATGCCGTCTCGATCAGTGATGACGACGGCGTTGGCAACGGCTTGCAGCGCAGCGCCTTGTAAAAGTACTAATTCTTCGTTTTGTTTGAGTTGGCTGATGTCATCACCGAAGATGAAAATACCGCCGATGTTACCCTGCGCATCATGCCATGGCTTGATTTCCCATTTCGACCACAATCCTATACCATCGGGGCGTTCAAACCGGTCTTCGGATTGTTTGATTGTTTCTCCATTTAAGCCACGCCGATGGGCTTCCTTCCAATCTTCTCTGATGTCAGGGAAGATGTCGTAGTGATTTTGGCCGATGATGTTCTGCCCCTGCAACCCGCAATCCTCCAGCCATTTTTCACTGACTGCGAGGTAGTTCATGTGGGTGTCGAACATGGCGATGGAGATGGGTACCTGCCTGATGATCAGATTGAAATATTGATTATCGAAAATAGACAGGTGGCTTGTTTTGGATGATTCTGATACCGAGCCGACTGGCGCGAGGGTTGAAGTATCGGCAGATGATATTGAGTTGAGGCGGGTTTTTAAAGTCTCAACCAGTGCTTGCTGCTGCGCTAATTGTTCTTCGGCCTCATGTAATTGTTGAAGCAATAAATCCCGGGTTATCATCGCAAATCGTTTCTTGAAAAATGTATCCTATAACAAATTGATGAACTGCTGCAACTGATCATAAGTGGGCGCGGTTGTTGCGCCCCCAATACCCTGAACCGAATGTCCACCACAGAAATTGCCATAGTGCAAACAGAAATCGAGCGGCTGCTGCTGGACGATGTGCGCGAACAAGAAACCGGCGTTGAAACAGTCACCGGCACCGGTTGTATCAATCACCTGTGGGACGTGGATTGCAGGCCGGTGTGTGATTTGGTCAGCCTGACCTGCCCATGCACCGTTCGGGCCATCTTTGATGACGATCACCCTCCCCTGCCCCCAACTGGTTAACTGCCGTAGTGCTGATTCTGCGTCTGGCGCGCCGGTCATCAACATGGCTTCGCGGGCGTTGGGCATGAAGATGTCAACCGCGCTGATGATGGTATGCCAAGGGTGCTGTTCCCGCAGCATAGGCATATCCTGACAATCCATCGAGACGGTCGCGCCTTTGGAACGCGCCTTCTGGATCAGCGGCGCAGCTTCATCCGGCAGCATAAGCCCGCCGAGGTGCAGGTGGCGGAAACTGGAATGATCCATGGCTTCTAACCAGTAGGTTTGGATGTCGTTCGCGTCAGGATCGGTAAAGGTGACGAAAGCGCGTTCACTTTCCAGCGTCAGCGAGGTTGTGACGCGACGGTACGGGTGTGGGAGCTGGCGCACTAATGCCAGATCCAAGTCTTCGGAGAGGGCAAGCTGCCGGACGAACTGGCTGTAGTAATCATCTCCGAAATGGGTTGCCCAACCAACCTTTGCTCCTAAACGGCGCATGGCAACAGCAGTGATGAACATAGCACCGCCGGTAGTCGTCAAGTTTTGCGTGTAGAGTTCGCAACCCAAACGGGGCATACCGGGTAGGCCGGTGTAAATCATATCGAAGAAGTAATCACCCAACAGCAGAAAATCATAATCCATGATTGGCAATCAATACGACAAATTTTTGATATTTAGCCCGATTGTACCCGATTGTACACAATGTAATCGGAAAAGAGCGTTATAATCCCTCCAACATTTACAGGATATATCAAATTTCAGTAAAAAAGAATGAGACAAGGCACATGGTATTTAACCGTATTGATCATCCCCATCGCCGTCTAAATCCGTTAACCGGAGAGTA
>JAFLCH010000117.1 GCA_017303775.1 Anaerolineae bacterium
CGTCACCGTCATGCAGCGCATCCTTGCCAAAGAACCCGGCGAGCGCTATCGTACCGCAACCGAATTTGCCGACGATTTCAGGCGCGCCATCCAAGGCAGCGACGTGTTCGCCGCCGGTCCGGTGTTCGTTCCTGCGGATGCTGCCGCTCCCTTGGGGACGAGTACAAATCCACTGGTCACACCGACTCAACTGCCGTACCCCACCCAACCGCAGAATCCCGCCACCCCCACACCGCCGCAAACGATTATCGTCCAACCGGGAACGAATCCCCTGCTGCTCTTGGGCGGTTTTGCCATCATCGCCGTGCTGCTGGTCGTGGTTGTACTAGTCGTCACCGGAGGCAATCGCAGCGCAGACACCCCCGCCGCCACCCTCCCACCCACTGCGCAGCCCACCACCGTCGCCGCCGCTGTCACCGCTGCCCCGACCTTCGGCACCCTCAGCTTTGGCCAAACCAATCAACCCGGTGATACCGTCACGCTGCAAGTACAAAACCTGAAGCCGCCCGCGGCTGATCAGCAGTATGTGGTCTGGCTGCTCAACACCACGGACGACAGCACCCTCAAAATCGGTGAATTGACGCTGAACGCGCTGGGCAGCGGTGCCATGAACGCCTACACCGACCCTGAATCGCGTGTGCTGCCGGCCTTGTATAATGCAGTCGCCATCAGCCTCGAACCCAAAGCATCCATGGGCGACACCCCCGCCGGCGCAGTCGCCTACAGCGCCGCCGTACCCGCCCGCGTCATGCAAACCCTCACCGCCCTCTTCATCACCGCGCCTGAAGGTATTCTTGAATCAGCACTCGGTGGCGGCTTATACGAATCAACCGATGATGATGGCGACGGCCCCCATACCGGACTGCTCCGCAGCGCTTTAGCCGAAGCAGATCGGGCACGTCAGCATGCCGGTCTAGCCCAATCCGCCGGAACCATCGGCGGGATGCACAGCCACAACGAACACACCCTCAACATCATGAACGGTGAATTGGTTGACTACGCCGGAGACGGCACGCCGGAAAATCCCGGCTTCCTCAAGGGCGTCATCTATTACCTCGACCTCATGCAAACCGAACTATTGGAAGCAGCCAACGCCCCCGGCGCAACCATCCGCCTCCAGAGCAACATCGAATTCGTGCGCATCTGTCTGGATAACTCCCGCCAGCGAGTGACCGCCATCGCCGAGCACGAACAGCAGATGCTGGCCGAAACCACGGATGTCGCGAATGTCGCCGAAGTAGCCTTACAATCCACCCGGCTTGCTGCCGCCCTGCTCAACGGTGTGGATGCCAACGGCAACGGTCAGGTCGATCCGTTCGAAGGTGAATGTGGTTTGGAACAGATCAAAACCTTCGGCCCGCTCATCAGCACCATGCAGTTGTTGGAAGGCCCGCTGCCCGAATAATCGAATGTCTCGATCAGCCGAATTGTGGTAGGCTGATACCATGTTTTCGTGCCGGTTATTCCCTATCAGAGATTGCTATGCGCCAATTGTCTATTCTGAATCTGCTCGCATTCGTTCTCATCCTTGCAGCCGCAGCCTGCCAGACTGCCCCGCCACAAACCGAACTCCCACCGCCCGGAACCTTCGAACCGCAGCAGCGGGATATACCGACTCTTGTCCCGCCGCAGTGGGTTCCAGCCGGTGAACAAATCGCGCTGGCGAACGTCGAGCAAATCGCCTACATCGGTCGGCTGGATGCCCTCAGCACCCCCAGCACCGTATTCGCTTACGCCTTCTCCACCGATGGCACACGGTTCGTCGGGCTGAACAACGAACAGATCATCGGCTGGGACTTGCTAACCGGTCAGCTCATCTTCAACACCGGACGCGGTGACGCCCTTCAGGTGTTCTACAGCGCCGACAAAAACGACATTTACACCTTGGATAACATCGGTACTGTCAGCGTCCTCGAAGCCACCTCCGGACGCCAAAAAACCACCTTGAACGGTCATGATCGCTTCAATGGTCAAACCGCCTATTTCCCTGATGAAGGGCTGCTCGCGCTGGGTGGATTGGATGGCAGCGTCAAGGTCTGGGATGTGGCCGCCCGCCAATCCCTCGTGACCATTGCCGCGCACTCGCTGCAAATCACCAACATCGCCTTCAACAGCGATGGCACACTTCTGGCGACCAGCAGTGATGATGGCAGCATCAAACTCTGGGACTGGCGCACCCGTACCAACCGTGTCACCTTCAACAGCGTCGCCTACAAACTGGCCTTCGCGCCCGATTCCAGCCAGATTGCGGTCGGTGAAGAACAACAAATTACGCTGTGGAACACAGCCGACGGCACACGCCTCCACACCATTAACACCGGCCCCCGCCTGTTCTCCGACGCGCTGGAATACTCGCCGGACAGCCAGTATCTGGTGAACGGCGGCAGCATCCCCACCCTCACCGTCTGGGATACCCGTACCGGCGAACTGGTCAACACCCTGCCCTCCGCCGGCGGCGAAGCCAACGATGTCACCTTTTCGCCATCCGGTGATCTGCTCGTCACCTCGGCCTTGGGCGGATTGGTATCACTGTGGGATGTCACCCAGATGCGGGAAGAATTGCTGCGACGGGCGGAATTGAACGTAGGCACGCGTCAGATTTTATACGCGGATTGGTCACCGGATGGCTTCCTGCTCACGCTGATCGACGCCACCGGGCCGGTTCAACTCTGGGGAGTCGCCGCTCAGCCCACCCCGACGCCGCCTGCGTAAACCGGCTTAGGACTCGAACGCGTGCAGCCACACACAGGCGAAGGCCGCGTTCGGCCATGCGAACCAATGCCGCGACACCACCGCCGCGCTCTGCGGGTCGCTGGCTTCCGGCAGCGCCCCGTCCCATTGGGCAGCCGAGCGAAGCTGTGCCAGCGCCCGCCTTTCACGGTCAGGTTCACACAGAAGCTGCGCGATGACCCAATCCTGAACATCCCCCAGCGGCCATGCAGCGCGTGTATGAACCGAACCCAACCGTCCCCCATAAGCGCCGCCCTCATTATCTTCCGAGAACGCGAACGCCATCGTAGCTTGCCACGCCGGATCGTTGGCGCTCAAAATCCCCCACAGCGGCGCTAGAACCAGCGGCAGATCATTGGCGTCATGATAAAAGTGATGGTGTCCTGCCCCATCCGTAGCATAAGCATACAACCGCCGTTCCCCATGTGCCGCAATAAAATGCTGCGGTAGAGCATCTCGCAGTTCGTCCGCCACAGTCGCCCATGCTTCTGCCAGACCAACACGCTTCAGCTTCATGAGCACCCGCAGCAGCAGCAGGTGGCTGGAAAGATGATACGGGAAAGCAATCGGATCATCAGCCGGGGTTTCATCTGTCGGGAACAAACCGCTATCCGCTGAACGCCGTAGCATCAACATATCAAGCAGCGCCTCGACATGCGGTTTCAAGCGGGTCATGAGCGCGCGATCTCCCGTCTGCTCCACATAATCCACCAATTCCAGCAGCGGGAATAACTGCTGGTCAAGTTGGAACGCGCCGTCCTTAATCCGCCCATTCGCCAGATAGCAGCGCCCCCATGCCCCTTCATGCCGTTCCGCCATCTCGAACATCCACAGCAGATGCCGTCGCACCACATCCGCCATCGCCGGATGCCAGCTTAACAGCGCCCGCGCCACATAATAAGCATCGCGGTTCCATGAAAGCGGCAGCAGCATGTGATCCGTCAAAAAGCACATGCCTTCCCCCACCGGAATCGCCAGCATCTCCCCGTATACCAACCCGCGCCGCAGCACAGGGTCATCAGCGGTGTGCTCCCAGTAACCACGCCAGCGCGCCAGCGTTTCCCCCAGCCACGCGCTCGCGTCGCGCTGCTGCAATCGCCGCGCCTGCTCATCCGCCGCAGCCGCGTTCTCCCCCACGCCATACACCAGCACGACCCGTGTCGAAGGGGCGCATTCGAGCCGCAGCGTCAGCGGCTGTTCGACCTCATGTGTCTCTTCCGGCAGACCCTCCAGCCCACGCATCACCACGGCGGCAGGCAGCATCGGATTCTCAATGTGGAGTGCATCAGCCTGAGCCGAGATGTGCATTCGCAGCGGCGGCATCCGCACCGGACCGCCCTCCGTGAGCTGTGTATAAGCGCAGCGTTGGAGGCACAAACGCCCCTCCCACACAGGCTGCACCCCGCGCATCTCCCAAATTTGCGCCACGCCCGACGCGTTCGCCAGCGTCGTCACCGTCGCCTCACCGCCGTTGTCAAACATCAGCCGGATGAACGGCACCGCCGACTCCAGCAGATACGCTTCACGCCTCGTCACCGCTTCAGCAAAGCGCAGCCCGAATCCCTGTAATCCAGCCAGACTGGCGCGGTAAGCCCGCACCTGTGCCGCGTTATAGCGTTCCGCTTCCACGAACGGATCAGCCGGAGTCAGCGTAACATAACCGTGTTGTCGGTGTAGCATATTCAGCGCGATGATGCGTCCGTCCGCGTCCACGCTGCCAGTCACCCCTTCACCACCGAAATCCAGCGGCTTATATGTCCCTTGCAAAGGTTTCATGCCAGAACCTGTTGCAAATCCGGTGTGATCGCCTTGCCCGTTTCATAATCGATCCAGCGGATCTTAGGCACCGGGAAGCGCAGCCAGAGTGAACCGCCTGCCCGCACCGGAAAATCGGGATGCGTCGATACTTTGATCGTCTCCAGCCCGATGATGATCGTCAGCAGGTTTTGTGCGCCCAGCGGCTCAACCACCTCAACCGTGACGGGCAGCGTATCGTCCGCCGCTTCCGGTAGCGCCTCCATGTTCTCCGCGCGGATGCCCACGTAGATCAACTTGCCGTCGTATGCCCGCAGCGGCGCTTGCATCTCCAACGATGGCGTCACCATCAAATCGCCGATCTTCACCTTCACCTGCCCGTTTTCCGTCTGCACCTGCCCGCGCAAAAAGTTCATGGGTGGGTTGCCGATGAAGCTCCCGATGAAACGATCCGCCGGCGAGTCGTACACCCGTGTCGGCGAATCCACCTGAATGATCTTCCCCGACTGCATCACCGCAATCCGGTCACCCATGCTCAAGGCTTCGATCTGGTCATGTGTCACGTAAATCGTCGTCACATTCAACCGGCTCAACAACGCCTTCAACTCCGCCCGCATCTCCAGCCGCAGCAGCGCGTCCAGATTGCTCAGCGGCTCGTCCATCAGCAGCACCTGTGCGTCATAAGCAATCGCCCGCGCCACCGCCACCCGCTGCCGCTGCCCGCCGCTCATTGCGCCGGGATAGCGATCGAGCATCGCCTCGATATGCAGTAGATGCGCCGCGTTTTCCACCCGTTCTTTAATCACCTGCTTCGACGCTTTTTGCATCTTCAACCCAAAGGCGATGTTATCGAACACCGTCATATGCGGGAAGATGGCGTAGTTCTGGAACACCATCGAAATCTTGCGTTCTTTGGGCGGCAAATAAGTCACGTTCTGATCACCGATCAGGATGTATCCCTCGTCCAGCATCCCCAATCCGGCAACCGCCCGCAGCAGCGTCGTCTTGCCGCAGCCGCTCGGCCCCAAAAGCACCATGAATTCACGGTCATGTATCGTCAGGCTGACGTCGTCGATCGCCACAAATTTCCCGAAGCGCTTGACGGCATTTACGATCTGAATCTCGGCCATAGGTCGAATTTCCTTAATGACTACTTGTTCAACTGCCCCCACATGCTGAAGAGGTAGCGTCGAATGAAGAATATGAAAATCAGCGATGGGACGAGCATGAAAAATCCACCCGCAAACTTGAACGGATCGCCGGATTTATCCAGCGTGTACAAAATCTGCGCCGGCAGTGTCCGGTTGGTGATCGTCAGCAAAATGGCGGCGAACACCTCGTTCCACGACAGCACAAACGTCAGAATGGCCGAAGCCGCGATGCCGGGGATCGAAAGCGGCAGCACAATCCGCCAGAAAGCCTGCAATCGGGTGCAGCCGAAGACCAGCGCCGCCTCTTCCAGTTCATACGGCACGCTCGTGAACACACTCGCCACCACCAGAATCGTCGTCGGCAGCGTCAGCGCCGCGTGCATCAACGCCAGACTGTAAACCTGATCGAACATCCCCAACTGAATGAACACCACCGCCAGCGGCACAGCCAGCACCACAATCGGGAAGGCGCGCACCGACAAAATCCCCAGCCGGATCAGGTCACGCCCCCGGAACAGGTAGCGCGCGATAGCATACCCCGCCGGAACCGCCAGCACAGTCGAAATCAACAGCGCCAGCACCGCCACCACAATGCTGTTCCCCGTCGCCCGCAGGATGCCCTCCGTATTCAGGAAGAAGTTCATCGTTTCTCCGGAAATCGGATCAGGGATAATTTGCTTGGGGAAAGCCCGCACATCCGCCGGCGTACTGAACGCCATCGACCCGATCAACACAATCGGCAGCAAAATCCAGACCGCCAGTCCAATCGCCAGCAGATAAATTCCCCCGCGCCGCATCGTGTGGCGCATCCGCGAACGCCGGTGCTGCGCTTGGAATTCCTGCTGAGAAAGGCTGGTAATCACACCTGTCGTTTGGTTCATAGGGCTTTCGCTGCCTCCTCTTGTGACCGGACTGCGCGCAGATAAAACAGGGAAATCCCTAACGACAGCAGCATGATGAATCCCGCGTAAACCGCCGCAACATTCGGGCTGTTAAAGCGTGCCGGGTCATACCACCGGTACGTCTCGTTCGCCAGCACCGTCACAATATTGCCCCCCGTAATCGCGATCACCACCGCGAACACTTGGAACGCCAGAATCGTGCGCAGGATGAGCGCCACCTGCAAACTGGGCTTCAACAACGGCAGGATGATATGCCACAGCCGCTGCCACAGATTCGCCCCGAACACCTCCCCCGCCTCAATATAATCGCGCGGGATAGCCTGCAAGCCCGAAACCACAATCACCATCACAATCGACGTTGCCCGCCACACTTCCGCCAGCACAATCGCCGTGATCATCCACCCATGATTATCCGCCTGTATGAAAATGAACGGCGTATCCCGCAGTCCCGCCGACACCAGAAACGAATTGATGAACCCGCGCTGCGTGAAGATCGAATACCACACAATCCCCGATGCCAGATCAGAAATCCCCAGCGGAATCGCGTAGATATACAGAAACAAGTTACTCCCCCGGATCTGGCTTTGCAGCACCAGCGCCATGATGATCGCCAGCACGAATTGCAGCGGGATGATGAGCACGATCAGCAAAATAGTCGTCCCCAGCGCGCTGCTGAAGCGGAAGTCATTAAACATCCGCCTTATAAAATCCAGCGTCCATTCCTGACTCGCTTCCCCGCTCACCACACGCGCGCTCGTCGACTCAGTGCGCGACTCGATGAACACATTACTCTGGCTCACCCAGCCGCGAATCGTCTCGCCAGCCGCGTCCACCGTCTCCACTTCAAACCAGTAAATCGGGCGGGTGCGTCCGTTCGGCAGTGTTTCTTCTAAGCGCTGTCGTTCCAGCACACTCAGTTCCGTTTGCATCGCCACCGTGCCCGCCACAGCAGCATCCTCAACCGGCTCGACTCGCAAGTTCAGGAACTGCCCCTCACGTCGCAGCGCCAATTGCAGCGACTCCACCATCGGATACGCGAAGAACAACACAAGGTAGATCAAGGATGGCAGCAGTAACAGGTAGGGGGTTGGAGAGAATTTTTTCAGAACAATTTCTCCTTGAATAAAGTTTTTATATTTTCAGCAGGCATCTCGCCTGAAGATCGAGCAGCGGAGCAGGTTGCGACTCAATCCACAACCTGCCCCGCTCGCATCACCACCACGATCAGCCGATCACAGCAGTGAGTTCCTCAACAGCCTTACTCAACTTGGCACGGGCCTTCGCTCGGCGCGTCCGGCGCCCAGCACGGTGCGCCCGTCTCGGTCAACAGCGTTTGCAGCGTTGCGCCTTCTTCGTTCAGGACAGTCTCAATATCCTGCCCCTCGACCACGATCCGGTTGAAAGCGTTGCGGAAGATTTCGTTGATCTCACCACCGCGTGAGCCAAGCCCCACCGGCAGCAGTGCCGGCAGCGCGTCCGGTGAATTCGACTGTGCCTCAACCGCCGCCGCCTGAATCGCCACACCCTTCGGCAGGTCGCTCGTATCCACGCCCGAAACGATCGGGTAGAAGCCCAATTGGCTCAGGATTGCGCCCTGTGTCTCCGGCGACAGCATGAAGCGGATAGCCGCCTCTGCGCCTTCCGGATCAGCCGAGGTGTACGGAATGCCGAAGCCCGCCACCACCGGCATGAAACCACGTCCCGCCGGGCCTGCCGGAGCCGGGAACGCGATGAAGTCATCCGGACGTTCGTCGAACGCTGGCTTCAACCGCGCCACATGATCAAACGCCACCAAAACCTCGCCCGACAGCAGCGGCGCGTTCATGAAGTCATACTTGATCGACTCCGGATTCACATACGGCCACAGGTCGTCACGCAGGAAGCGCATCATTTCAGCCGCTTCCGCGCTCTTGAACTTGCTGACCATACCGCCCGTGAAGGATGGGAAAGCATACCCCTGCAGGAAGCGGTGGAACAAACCCGCCACCGGGAAGCCCAGCTTGGCCTCGCCCGTCGCGTCGTACATCGCCTTCGCCCAATCCGCCAGTTCCGCCCACGTCATCGCGTTCACATCCACGCCTTCCGGCAGGTATTGCAGCGCGTCATTGTGTGCGGCCATCGTATAGGTCGCCTGCATCCATGGAATGTAATATTGGTAATCCTGCGTGCCCATCTTGCCCAGCGCCACGAATGCATCGCTCACATCTGTCGTTTCTTCGATGCTCGCCAGCAGGTCAGTCAGGTCAAACAGCAGGTCTTCGTTAACCAGCGTCGGGAACGTTCCGTGCAGCGCGCCGAAAACATCCACCGTGCCTTCACCCGTCTGCGCTTCAGCCCGCAGCAGATCCAGCAGCGGCCCTTCTTCCGAAACCACGAACTCGATCATGCCGCCCTCATAGCCCGACACAATCGCGCGCGCCTTTTCCGCTTCCTCGACCACATTAAACTGGGTGGAAATAAATGTAATTTGAGCGTCATCTTGCGCTTGTACAACCAGTCCTGTAAGCATCACAAGCGCCAGACAGGCCACCAATATAAAAGAGACTTTCTTCATCATGCTTTACCTTTCTTGTATAACTTACCGTTGCGGGCGATTTATTTGTGTACGCCTCTTCTCAAGCTGGGCATCACCTCCTCATCCTCGTTGTCCGCCGCTGGACTCGCGCACAATGAGCGCCCCCGGCAGCAAAATCTGCGTCTCATCCAGTGCTTGATCATCAATCAGCGCAATCAGCATTCGTACCAATCGCTGCCCGATCTCGTAAATTGGGGTGTGAACCGTCGTCAGTGGCGGATTAGCGTATTCAGCCGCCGGAATGTCGTCATAACCCGAAACCGCCACATCCGCGCCCACCCGCAGCCCGCGTTCCTGTAACGCTCGCATCACCCCCAGCGCCATCAGGTCATTACACGCCACAATCGCCGTGAGCTGTGGCTGCCGGTCAAGCAGCAAATTCGCGTTGCTATAACCGCCCGTCCGCAGCAAATCCCCGTACACCACATAATCCGGTCGGTAATCCAGCCCCGCCGCCCTCAATCCATCGCGGTATCCCTGATGCCGGTATTCCGTGAACGCCATATTCTCCGGTGGCAGAATCAACCCGATCTGCTGATGTCCCAACGAAGCAAAATGCGCCACCACCGCCTGAATCCCGTTGTAGCTGTCCATATCGATGTACGGAAAGTCGGAAACTTCCCCCGGTGCGCGCCGCCCATTCACCACGAACGGGCGCTTCTGCTGCTTCAAATACTCGATGCGCGGGTCATTCTGCCGCGTCCGTGCGATCACCATTCCGTCCACGCGGTTCCCGCCCACCATCCGCCGGTAAGCGTCCATCTCGTCTTCCCCCGGAACTTGGGTGCTGATCAGCAAATCGTAACGTTCCAATGAAGCAGCGTCACCCACGCCCAGCAGCAGTTGGCTAAAAAATTCATTTGAAAAAACATGGTCGTATGACGGGATAATCAGGCCGACAGTGTGTGTGCGTTGGATTCGCAGTTGGCGGGCGGGCAGGTTGGGCTGGTATCCCAGCTCCGACGCGATCTGCATGATATGTTCACGCGTCTGCTGGTTTACATCATTGTAACCGGCTAGTGCCCGTGACACGGTTGTGATGGAATAACCACTCTTCTGAGCAATATCTTTCAGTTTTGCCTGCATCACTAATCTTGAGAATAATATTATTTAACATTGATCCGAAACGTTTCGGATGTTCGCAGATAGTAATCCGAAACGTTTTGGGAGTCAAGAAATCACGCGGGAATTTGTGCAAAATGACATAATCGCCTCCCAATCACCCCTCGGTCGGGTCCCGCTGTTCCGCGCCCCATTTGCGCTGGTTTTCCTGCAAATTAGGGCGTGCCACCCATCGAATCGCCGGCGTCGTCCGCTGTGTCAAATGCACCGGCGTGATCGTCGTCATCGCTTGGCTCGCCATCCCGATTGCCGCCTCCCATTCCTCGTGCGCCACTTCCAGAATCAGCGCATCATGCATATCCAGCGCCACCCGCGAACGCATGCCACGCGCGCGGTACGCCTCCCCCACTGTCACAATTGCCCGCTTCAGCATCTCGCTCACCCCGCCTTGGCACACATAATTCCACGCCACGAACGCCGTCGGCACGGCCACCGGTCGCCGCGTCCACAGCCGGAGCTGCTGCTTCTCGTTCGCCTGCCGCTGCGCCAGCGCCCGCACCTGTGTCAGCCGTGGGAACGCCGCGTCCTTCGCCCGCATCAACGCCCGCGCCTCCACCGTCGTCACCCCGATGCTCTCGCCCAGCCGTTCCGCCCCCATCCCGTAAGCCGTCCCATACGTGATCTTCTTGGACATATTCCGCAGATGCTTCCGTTCCCCGCTGTCCGCCTTTTCCCACACCGCCCCGAAATACTGTACCGCCATCTCCGAATGAAAATCATCCGCCATACACGCCGCCGCCAGATTGCTATCCCCCGCGATCAGCGCTGCCATCACATTCTCCGCGTTAGCGTAATCAATCTCCACCAGCGTGAATCCCTCGTCGCCCACAGCCACCCCCGCCATCGCCGGCATCTTCCAATTCTGCATATGCGGATAGCTCGATGCGCGTCGCCCCGTATCCGTCGCAATCGTCACCAGACTGTGCAGCCGCCCGTCCACCACCGCATGATCCACCAGCCCTTCCATCGTCGAAATCAGCCAATCCACTTCCGCATAAGCCGCCAGATCCTTCAACCGCTCATAGTACGGGCTGCCTTCTTCCAGATACGACTCGATCACCTCCGCCCCCGTACTCAGGTCGCCAAGCTGCACCGCCGTCCCCGGTTCACGCCGCAAACGTCGCCGCCCCGCCCGTGTGAAGTACCACGAGTTCGGGTCCCACTTCGGCAGCGGAATCGCTTTCGTCTCGTACAAATAACGGGCGCGCGCTTTCGGGCTGCTCGGCGCGTCCAATCCATCCGCCCGCAGTCGCGCCGCCAGTACCTCACGCTCATCCCGCAGCGCAATCAGCCGCCGTTCCACAAACGGTGTGTTCAACCGGATGCCGCGTGCCGCCATCAAACAGTACTCATACATCGCGCGGCATTCCCAATCCACCAGATCACCCTCGCAGGGCATCGTCCGTTGTTTCTGGTAAATCTCCAGCGTCAGCCGCGCGTCATCCTGCGCGTACTGCACCGTCTCTTCCAGTGGCAGCGTGTGCAGCTTACCCCGCTGGCCTTTCATCGCCTGCTGCCGCTCCGGGAAGCTCACCCCCAGCGCGCTCGCCACCGCCAACAAACTGTAACTGACGTTCACCCCCGGATGCAGCAGCCGTGCCATCGACTGTGTATCCCACACCTTGCGCGGCACTTCGCCCCCCGTCAGCTTGCTCAACTGCCGCATGTCAAACACCGCGTTATGCGCCACAATCATCAGCTCTTGCCGGAACAGGCGCAGCAAAAAGTCGTGGATCACCCCGTCAAATGGGGCGGCCACCGCGCTCGTCTGAATCACGCCCCCTTCCGCCCACGCCAGCCCGATCACCGTCACCGCTGCCGGATACGTCAGCCCGTAATCCAGCCTCGGCCCATGCCCCGGCCAGCGCGTCTCCGTCTCAATATCCACCGCCACCGCGTCCGCCCGCAAGCAGCGTTCCAGCGCCCCCGCGTCATATTCATGTCGTTCCTCAAACAGCGAAAGTTGCATCATCCCTCAATCGCTCACTTGTTCGCATTC
>JAFLCH010000118.1 GCA_017303775.1 Anaerolineae bacterium
GCACTTCCGAAAACAGCCTCCGGCAAGATTGACCGCAACACCTTGGCTAAACTGAAACAAAAGAATTGAACTCACTAATGCTTCAGAATGTTGATGATCTTGTTCTACAATCGGGAATTCTATCAATCGCTTGACAGTCAAATTGTTTTCGTCTATGCTTTGCGCATCTTATGAACTGCGAGTTTTAATCATGTCTCGTTTTGTGGTCAGCCAAACCTGTTGTTGTGTGTGTATGGGTCAACCATGCCGGGATTTGCGCTGCCAGAATTAGGACTTGCAACTTGATTTCTGGATAGAAAATGCCCCGGCACCACCGGGGTTTTTTGTTTCTGTTCACCAGACACCAGCAGGAAAAGGAACGAACGCCTCGGATCATGTGACCGGGGCGTTTCTGTTTGTTGGAGGGTAATTTTAAGGGAGGCTGTTGTGCGCTGTTGTTGAAATATGAAGCCAGTCCGAAAACAGAGTTCCGAGTTCTTGAACATGCTCATGTAATGATAAATCGAAAAATCTGAGGAGAGATAATCTGATGAAGCAGAAACGAATTTTCTTGGTGGTGATGGTGATCGTGCTGGCGTTGAGCGCCCTGCTGCCAGCCGTGAGCGCAGCACAGGCTGAACTGCCTGAGGTCTTGGTGACGGCTGATTGGCTGGAAGCCAATCTGGAAGACCCGAATGTACGGGTGATCGAGGTGAGTGTGATTCCGGGCGTCTTTGAACGCGGACACATCCCCGGCGCGGTGAACTTCGTATGGCACACCGACTTTGTGGAAACCGTCAGCCGTGACATTGTGTCGGCGAATCGTTTCCAGGAATTGGTACAGGCCGCTGGCATCAACGATGACTCGACCATCGTGCTGTACGGGGACAACAACAACTGGTTCGCGGCATGGGGCGCGTGGATCTTCAACATCTACGGTTTTGAAGATGTGCGCTTGCTGGATGGCGGACGGGTGAAGTGGGAAGCGGATGGACGCCCGCTTTCGGTGACCGCAGAAGCTCCGGCAGCAGGTAACGCCACTGTGAGCGAAGCGAACACCGAACTGCGTGCCCGCCTGACCGATGTGCTGGCGATTGTGGAAGGTGAAGAAGCCGGTGCGCTGATCGATATTCGTGGGCCGAAGGAATACAGCGGTGAAATCTTCGCGCCGGAAGGCATTCAGGAACTGTCCGTGCGTGCTGGTCACATCCCCGGTGCCGTGAACGTGCCGTGGGGACAGAACGTGAACGAAGACGGCACCTTCAAATCGGTGGAAGAACTGACGGCGCTGTACGGTGGGCTGGGCATTGACGGCAGCACCCCGATTGTGACCTACTGCCGAATTGGCGAACGCGCCGCGCTGACATGGTTCGTCCTGAACCAGATTCTGGGCTACGAAACCGCGCTGTATGATGGTTCGTGGACGGAATACGGTAACTCGGTGGGCGTGCCAATCGAAAACCCGAGCGGCACCATTTGGGGCGGTCAGTAAGGAATGGCGGATACATCTGTCGGGGGTGGCTCATTACAAGGGGCCGCCCCCCCCGCAATCGTACTCACACAGGGGGCCGTGCTGCGCGGAGGTATCGCATGTGCGCTGCTGATTGGACTAGCAGTGGCGGCCTACCTGTTACATATCACACCTGACCGGGGCGCATCCGCCTCATTTTCATTATTAGTGGGCGCTGCGCTGGGGATTGCTTTCCAGCGGGGGCGCTTTTGCTTTTTCTGCATCATCCGCGATTACATTGAGTTCAAAAACAGTGGGCCGCTGTTCGCCATCCTCGCAGCATTAGCGGTGGGCGGCATCGGTTACACAGTGGTCTTCGGGGCGTTCTTGCCCAACTCGCTGACGGGTCGGCTGCCCCCGCAAGCGCACATCGGGCCGGTGAGCTGGGTGCTGCTGGCGGCGGGAATTGCGTTCGGCATCGGAATGGCGCTTTCGGGCGCGTGCATCAGTGGTCACCTGTACCGATTAGGTGAGGGATATACCCGCGCGCCCATCGCACTGGGCGGTTCACTGGTCGGCTTCGGCATCGGATTCTTCACATGGCAGAGCGTGTATCTGAACACGCTGTCACAGGCTCCGGTGGCATGGCTGCCGGCGACCTTCGGTTACAGCCTGTCGTTGATTCTACATCTGCTGGCGCTGGCGGTGATCGGGCTGGTTCTGCTCCGGCGGCTGCCAGATTTGGCGGGCAGCGAGGGCGGCAAGCTGACGCTGGAACGCTTATGGAAAGCTGTGTTTGTGCGGCGCTGGAATCCGCTGCTGACCGGCGCATTGGTGGGCGTGATCGGCGTGTTCGCTTACTTCCGCGTTGAACCGCTGGGTGTGACGGCGCAGCTCGGCAGCATCGCCCGAACGACACTGGATAACGCCGGGCTGTTGAGCGAACGGCTGAATGGATTGGATACGTTCGCGGGGTGCGCCACCGTGGTGATTCAGACCATCAGCGACAATGGTTTCCTGATCGGGGCGCTGGTACTGGCTTCATTGAGTATGGCGCTGCTCGGCAACCACTTCAAACTCTCGCCCCGTCTGACGCTGCGTAACAGCACAACCGCACTGCTCGGCGGGGTGTTGATGGGCTGGGGCAGCATGACAGCCTTGGGCTGCACGGTGGGCACGCTGCTCTCCGGCATCTCAGCGTTTGCCATCTCCGGTTGGGTGTTCGGGGCAGCGGTGTTCGTGGGGGTCTGGCTGGGGATTAAGCTCAAGCTGCATCAGTCATAGGTTTAAGAGATGGAGAGGCGGGGATGGTGTGAGCCGGTTCCTCGCCTTTTTAATTTCGCGAATCGCTCTCCGTCTTTGGGCGGAGGGAGGTTCAAGCGGATGGCCGATGGGCAAAAGCGTGCGTGTCCGTATGATTAACGCAATTGAGAACGACAGCTTATGAAGGAGTACGGGATATGCGCGGGATACATCTCTTTGATAACTCACCACACCGTTACAAGACGGTTATGGCCGGTGAAACCCTGTTCAAGCAGGGGGAGAACGGCGACAAGATGTATATCGTGCAGGAAGGCGAGATCGACTTGTACCTGCTCGATATGACGATTGAGACCGTTGGCCCCGGTGGGATTTTGGGGGAACTGGCACTGATCGACAACCGCCCGCGCACCGCAACGGCCATCGCTCGAACGGAATGCAAAGTGGTGGAAATCGACTCGGATCGGTTCACCTTTCTCGTGCAGGAAACACCGTTCTTCGCGCTGGATGTGATGACAGTGATGGCTGACCGCCTGCGCTATATGGATCGTCATGCCACCGAGTCCTATACACCCTACGACATGACCGATGGCTAGCCGAAACCGCCGTATGCGAAGGGTTGAAGCAACACGCACACTTCGTTGGGGCGCAGCAAGTCTGCGCCTCGATTATTTGCAGGGGGCACTAGAGATCAGCACGGGCGGCCAGATGAGCCGCTTTTTCGTCTCTATGAGGGGAAATGGCTGTCAACCATCCAAAGTCAGCCTTTTGTCTCCGACTTTAGTCTGATCTTTTCGGGTATGACCGGGAGACTTGTTATAGTTAAGATATGCATCGAGTATAGAAAAATGGGGTGGTTATGGCTATACGGATATTGATTGTGGATGACCATGCCGTCGTCCGCCAGGGATTGAGGATGTTCCTAACGCTGGACAGCGAGTTGGAAATCATCGGTGAGGCGATTGACGGAAAAATGGCGATCGAAATGGCGCATAAGCTCCAACCAGATGTGATTCTGATGGATCTGCTGATGCCGGTGATGGACGGGATCACGGCGATTGGCATTATCCGGCGCGAACTGCCGGATACGGAAATCGTGGCGCTGACGAGTGTGCTGGAAGATCAGGCGGTCATTGGCGCTGTGCGAGCCGGAGCTATTGGGTATATTCTGAAGGATACGGAATCCGACGAGCTGATCCGCGCCATCAAAGCGGCCGCAGCAGGACAGGTTCAACTGTCGCCAAAGGCGGCGGCGCGTTTGATGCGGGAAGTACGCGCCCCGGAAAGTCCGGAATCGCTGACCGAACGCGAAACCGAGGTACTGCGACTGCTGGCAAAAGGGCTTTCCAACAAGGAAATCGCCCAGCAGTTAGTGATCGGCGAAAAGACAGTGAAAACACACGTAAGCAATATTCTGAGCAAGCTCAATCTGGCAAGCCGGACGCAGGCGGCGCTGCACGCGGCACGCATCGGGTTGGTCGAGGGATTGGGCGAATAGACGAGGCGCATGATGGTGTCAGACATGTTGAAGGGTGAAATTGATATTCTGTTTGTGGCCTCCAACAAGCTGACACAGGCGGCGACTCCGGCGGAGCAATTGGACGCGGTGAGTGATTATGCCCGCCAGCGCGGCGCGAGCGCCGGAGTATTGTTTTACTTCAACGAACAAACCGAACAGCGCAATCCGGCTGTGGTCGCCAAGTGGCAAACTGGCGACGGACGCGAGATTACCGTCGGTTCGCATTTACAGGTTGACCCCCTCAGCAGCCGGTTCGCACGATTGTGGTTGGGGATGCCGGGGCAGCCGATCATGGTCGAAGACTCGCTGGCGGATGAACGGCTGGACGAACACAGCCTACCCGTCTTCAAGCGTTACAATTTCCGCGCAGCAGTGATGCTGCCGCTGAACAGCAAGGGACGCTGGATCGGCATGTTGATGTTCGGCTGGGAATCGCCCTTCCGGTTTGATGAACGGGATGAGCGCATTTATACCGCCCTGATTCAACAAGCAGCTCCGGTGATTGATTCGGTGCGGCTGTATGAGCAGATTCGGGAACGCGCCATCCGCGCCGAATTCCTGCTCAAGATCAACAAGGCGCTTTCCATCGCGGCAGATGAGGTGGACATCCTCAAAGCGCTTGCGTGGTATCCGGAAAGCTACGGAGCCGGTGAACTCCTGCTAATCTATTTGAATGGCAGTGATTGGCGCCAGACACGCAACTGGCAGCCCGTAGCGATCTGGCGTGACGGTGTGGCAAGCGAATACGAGGCGAAACCACTGCCCGTGCCGCCCGATCATGAGATCGACCAGCAAATCTTAACAGAAGCACAGCGCGACCCGTCCAGTGTGGTGTTCGTAGAGAATATCGAGACCGATGAACGACTGACAGCGGCCAGCCGCGCGGACTGGATTCGGACGCACAAAACGCGAGCAGTCGCCGCGCTTTACCTGCAAAGCGGCGGACGCTACGAGGGCAATTTGTGGATTGGCTGGATGGAGCCGCACGTCTTCACCGAAGAAGAAAAATACATCTACAACCAGCTCTTACAAATCATGCCCGCAGTCGTTGCCAGCCGGCGCGCCTATCTGGCCGAACTGGAAGCCCGCTATGAACGCGAGGTGCTCTATCAGGCCAGTCAGGCCATCAACGCCGCGAACACCTTCAAAGAAATCCTGAGCGCCGTGAATCGGATGAACTTCGGTTCCGGCGATTTCTACCTGAATATCTTTGAAAATTATGATTACGACAGTGCGCGCTACTTCGACATTGTAGCCACGGCCAGCGACACCTTCCGGCAGTTGGGGGAACGCTGGTGGTTGAAAGACTACCCGATGGTCAAGAAGTATCCGCGTCAGGGGGTCTACGTCAACGAAGACATCGTCAACAATCCGGAAATTGACGACTCGTCCAAGGCGCAGTTCCTACGTTACGGCGTCCTTTCCAACATGCGCGTGAGCTTGTCGTTGAACGGACGCTGGATGGGCGCGCTGGGAATTGATGACTCGTCGCCGCGCAAGTTCACCTTGCAAGAAAAACGGCTCATGATGGGGCTGGGTGATCTGGTAGCCGCAGCGGTAGAACGTATCCGCTTACAGGCCGAGTCGGAGGCGTCACGCCAGCAGGCTGAACGATTAGCACGCGTAAACGCCGCCCTCTCGCAAGCCCACAACGAATGGGACATCATCTCGGCCATCGGTGAGTATCTCAACCCGTTAGGTGGGCGGACACATGTGCTGCATTACATTGACCTCGACAAAGCAGGCTATGTCGATACCTTCCGCGTCGTACCTGTCTGGCAGGATCATGAACCACTGCTCGATCACCGCTTCCTCGAACTGGTGGTGCGGCGGGCCGAAGCGCCTAGCATTAACTTGTGGATGCACACAGTAGAACACGTCACTCACCTGCCCGACATCCGGCAAGATACGCTCATCGATGAAGGACTCCGCAGCTTCTTAAACGATGTGGGAGCGGAGGCGCTGGCGATTATTCCGCTTTACAGCAACGGGCGCTGGCAGGGAATCGTGACGGTCGATTGGGATAAACCGCGCGAATTGACCAACGCTGAACGCATGATGTGCGAAGCGCTCATCCAAACGGCAGGCGCGGTGGTCGCTACCCGGCGCACCTATCTGGCCGAACAGGAAGCGCGTGAGGAAAATGAATTCCTGTACCGCTTGAGCGAGACGATTAACGCCGCCAACTCGTTCGAGGACATCATCCATGCGGTAGCACAGATTGACACCGGTTCGGAAGCGGTTTTCCTCAGCGCGTGGGAAAACTACGACTTTGCTTCTGCCACTTACATCGAGGTCAAAGCCGTCCTTTCCGGTAATCCGGTGATCCCGGTTAAAGCGGGGCTGCGCCTGCCGAATAACATCATTCCACTGACGGAAGTGATGCCCACCATCAACATATGGGTGAGCGAAGATACGATGAATGATCCGGCGGTGGACGAGCGCACCCGCCGTTTCTGCCACTCAACCCACATCGGCGCGATCATTACCATGCAGTTGAATATTCACAACCGCTGGCTGGGAATGTTCACGTTTATGAACACGCACCCGCGTAAATACACCCCGCGCGAACGACGGCTCGCAATGGGCATTGGCGATTTGATCGCAGCGGCGGTCGAGCGCATCCGTTTGCAGGCCGAGACAGAAATCTCACGGCAGCGTGCAGAACTGCTGGCGCGAATTAACGGCGAGCTGCCACAGGCCACCACCGAAAACGATATTTTGACCGTCGTGGCAAAAATGGCGGAATCGAGTGATGTCTCGCTCTCGATCATGGCCTACATCATGTCCACCGAGGGCAATCCGCTGGATCGGGTAAACATCGTGGCGCTGCGCTCCGGCGATGGCAAGAGTCCGCTGCCGTTGAGCTTCCTACCGATCACCTCCTTCCGGGTGGCGGATTATCCACTGCTGTCTCTCGCTGGCCCGACCCCCAATGAGCCGATCTTCTTCGAGAACATCTTCACCGACCCGCGTACCGAAAAAGGGACGGCACGCGAATTCAGCCGGACGGTGGAATGGGGCGCGGCCATCCTCATCCCGCTGCGGACGGGCGACCGCTGGCAAGGTGTCGTGTCACTGGTATGGAAAGACCCGCATCCATTCAGCCCTGAATTCCGCGAATTATTCACCGCCATCCAGCCAATTCTGGCCTCAGTGGTAGCACGGCGGCGCGCCTATCTGGACGAGCAGCAGCGCGCCTATCAGCTTGAAACAGTCGCCAAAGTGAGCGCCGCCGCCACCAGTAAGCTCAACGAACGCGAACTGTTGGAAACCATCTCGGAACTGACGCGCATCAGCTTCCGCCAGTATCACTTCGCCATCTATCTGCTGGACGAATCACAGCAGTATCTCGTACAAGAAACCGGATTCAATCCGGAGAATCATACCCCGCTGGACAAAAACAGCCGGATTCGTGTCCCGCTGACCGCCGAACGCTCGCTCATCGCGCAGGCCGCCCGCACACGGCAGGGAGCAATCGTCAACGACATTCACAACGCGCCCCAATTCACGCTCCTGCCCATGATCTCGAAAGCCGGGTCGGAAATGGCTGTACCCATGGTGGTGGCGAACCGTCTGATCGGTGTGGTGGATATTCAAGCACGCGAGGTCAACCGCTTTAACGAGTCGGACATCTGGGTGATGGCGACGATGGCTGATCTGGTAGCGGTTGCCATTCAAAATGCGCGGCTTTACCGGCAGGCACGCGATCTGGCAGTATTCGAGGAACGCAACCGGCTCGCGAGGGAACTGCACGACTCGGTCTCGCAGGCGCTGTATGGCATCGCGCTGGGAACGCGCACCGCCCGCACACTGCTAGAACGTGACCCTTCTCGGCTGGCGGAACCGCTGGATTACATCGCCTCACTGGCGGAAGCAGGTCTGACGGAAATGCGCGCGTTGATCTTCGACCTGCGGCCAAATTCGCTGGAAGAAGAAGGTCTGATTTCCGCCCTGACCAAGCAAACCGCTTCGCTACAAGCCCGGCACGGCATCATTTTTAAGAACACCTTCTGCAAAGAACCGGCACTGCCTGTCGAGACCAAAGAAGCCCTCTACTGGATCGCCCGCGAAGCGCTGCATAACACCATGAAACACGCGCAGGCCAGCGAAGTACAGATGCGGGTGGACTGCTTAAGCGACACGATCGTGCTGGAAATTATCGACAACGGTCAGGGTTTTGACACAAACCGTCCCTTCCCCGGCCATCTGGGGCTGCGCTCGATGCAAGAACGGGCGGAACAACTTTATGGCACGATGGAGTTACAGAGCGCCCCCGGCAAAGGGACGCGCATCATGGTGACCGTTCCAGTCCCCCAAGTCTTAAGTTAACGCCCAAATCGGGCCGTGTCCCGGATAAATCTGCCGTGCGCCACACTCACGCAGCAGATCCCAACTTTGCTGCGAAATCGGTGTGTCTTCATTCAGCATCATGGGATGCAGCAGATCGCCGGTGAAGGCTTCGCCAGAGTCGAGGATCAAACTGATGCTGTCCTCCGAGTGACCCCGCGTGGGAATGATTTGCCCCTGAATCCCGATGCCTTCCAAAAAATGGCGGCTTTCATCGAAGGTCAAAATCACGTTGTCATGGAGTTCAACATCCACGTAGTGATGTTCGGGCTTCATATAATGCTTCAAGGCCGACACCGCTGTGAGCTGCGATTCCATCAGGATGAAGTTCATGCCGAGCTGCTTCAATTCCTGCACCAGACCGCCGTGATCAGGGTGAAAGTGTGTGACGAGCAAATGCCCGACTGCGCCCAAATCGATTCCGGTGCGCTGGCAGTGATAGCGTAAGCGCGGCAAAGTCCCCGGCCAGCCGATATCGATCAGCAGCCGGGGTTGAGAATCCGCGAGAACATAATAATTGGTCGAGTCATAACCGACATTGACGATATTCATCAGCGCGCCAATCCCTACTGGAGTGGACGGCGTTGTTCCGGGATGGCAGGGCTGCGCACGATGATGAATTGGGCACGATCATGCATTTCGGCAATGGTACGCGCATTGGTGTAACTCATCCCTGAAAGTAACCCGCCCCGCAGCCGTTTGAGCACTTTGCTGGCGCTGCCTTTGTAGGGTGTAAAGGTAGTCCGGCCTTCCGGTACATATTCTTCGGCGCGCGTAGTGGTCGAACCGAGCGCGAGTCGCTTCTCGAATGCGGTGGCCGAGGCCATACCCCGCACCATCTTCTTGAGGATGCCATCCTGTTCAACCGGCTCACCGGGGCTTTCTTCAGTTCCGGCGAAGAGCGAACCGACCATGACGGTATCGGCTCCGGCTGCAATGGCTTTGGCGACATCACCGGGCTTGCGGATGCCGCCGTCCCCGATGATGGGAAGCGGATCGCTGTCGTGCTCGAACGCTTTGGCCGCGTTGAGGATGGCGGTGATTTGCGGCACACCAACACCGGCTACGTCCCGCGTCTCGCAAACGTAACCGGGGCCGACACCCACCTTGACCCCATCCGCGCCGCAGTCTCGCACGTAACGCGCACCATCAATGGTCGCGATGTTACCGGCAACAATCGGCGTCTTGACCCGTTCAATGATCTTGAGGCGGTGTAAAATTTCCTGCGTGTAATCCAGTTCGCCGTGCGCAATATCGAGCACCAGAATATCCACTTCTGCTTCGGCCAGCGCCAGCGCCCGTTCAATTTCATGTTCTTGCACACCGATGGCCGCGCCCACCAGCAGCCGCCCCTTATAATCAAGTGAAGCATGCGGGTAATGCTGGTAATACTCGTAATCCTTCATGGTATACACGCCCAGCAAACGCCCATCATCGGCCACCAGCGGCGTCTTCTCCACCCGATGCTTGCGCATCTGTTCAACGGCGCTTTCCAGCGTTGTCCCCGGCGGCACACTCCGCAAACGCTCTTTAGGGGTCATCACCTCGCGCAGCAGCGTATCGCCTTCACCCGCATCAAAATCGCGTGGCGTAGCGATGCCTACAAAGCTGCCATCAAAGGATTCGCCCTCGAAGACGATCACATAACCGCGTTCACGCTCCCGCAGCAGTCGCTGTGCATCGCGGATCGTGGCGCTGGCAGGAATAACCGGCGGATGATCCTCAATGACGCGCATCCGCTCCTTGACACGGCGCACTTCCTTCACCTGATCTTCGATATTCATAAAGCGGTGGATTACACCGAAACCACCGAGCAGCGCCAGCGTGGTGGACATGCGCCAACCGGTGACCGTATCCATATTGGCCGAAATGATGGGGATGTGAATCTTGGGTGCGCCCCGTGCGACACTGGCGCTGGTATCAATTTCGCCGCTAAAACGCGAGCGGATAGATGAGCGCTGAGGCATCAGGAGGACATCATCAAAACCCAGACCTTCACCGACGATCTTGTTCTGTGTGTTCATATCTCTACTTTGATGTTTAACGGACGGGCTTCTACTCATTATAACGGTAAAGGAAGCTTTTGTAGATGATCGGCTTGTACGAAAACCCCACTTCAAAACACATCAGGAATGATTCTTGAGTTCGGTTAAGATCATGCGTAAACTCATACGGCTAGGAGCGTTAAATAGACATACCTCATGCTCAATCCAATTATTTCCTTAAACTATGGTCTGGCGAACGTACATCTCAGCCCCGCTCCACGGGGCTTTGTGGCCGAAACCTACTATGTCGACAGCGATTCGGGACGCTATTTCGCCAAAATCCTGAAGTCGCCGCTCGACATCCAGTCCGTGTTGGCCAGCTTGCCCGTGCTGCATGAGTTGCATCAAATAGGCATCGAACAAATCACCTATCCCATCCTTACGCGGGATGGTCAGTTCAGCACCTCGCTAGACAACAGGCTTCTCGTTTTATTCAATTACATCGAGGGGGATTGGATTTTCGACTTTCCTTTTGAACCTTATGTTGAGCTGCTGGCGCGCATTCATCAACTTTCCGACCAGATTCAGACACCGCTGCCACACGAAACATACGACCTATGGTTCATGGATGATCTGCATGCGTTTTGTCAGAAGTTATGGAACGGGTCATTTGACCATCCGCAAGAGCAGCAAACTGCGCAGTGGGCTGTCGAACGACAACCCGTGATACAGCACGCCATCATGACCATTCAAGACACAGCCGCCAGACTTCAAACATCCCACCGCCCTTTCATCCTGACTCACGGTGATGCAGCGGGTAATATCCTTTATGACGGCAAACAGGTCTATCTCGTAGACTGGGACGCCATCATTTTCGCGCCGCCAGAGCGTGACACATGGTTTCACCGCCACCAGCATCACTTCCTACCGGTCTATCGTCAATTCATGCCGGACTACCAATTCGACCCCACAGCTTACCGCTTCTACCTGTATAAACGTTATCTTGAAGATGCGGTTGGCTACTTCGACAAAATCCTGTCAAGCGAAAGCAGCGATGCCGGGAAAAAACAGAACTTTCACGAGCTGGTCGAAACATGCGATGAATGGTTGTTCCCGCTCATGGAGAAAGCGTAAAGCGAGTTTCCGAATACCCCATCCGTTCATCGGGCGCTACAATCAGTCCGGAAAGCAAGGTCGCCTTCAATCAAACCGTGGAGTTCTCCGTTCATGAACGATCCCATTGAACTGCTGCTGACAGGTGAGGTGAAGCCGGAGCAAACCTTCAGCTATATTCACCTGCCTGTTGAAGTGCCGGAGGGCATCGGACGCATCGAGGTGGAATACGACTATGACGCGGCCATCGCTTCCGACCCGCTGCTGATGGGCGGTAATACGCTCGACATCGGCCTATTCGACCCGCGCGGCGTCGAATTTCCCGGAAGTGGTTATCGCGGCTGGACGGGAAGTGCCCGCCGCAGTCTGTTCATCAGCACAGACGACGCCACACCGGGTTATATGCCCGGCCCGATTCAGGCGGGCACATGGCACATCTGTCTGGGCGTGTATAAGGTCGCGCCAGAAGGCTGTCACTACACCGTGCGCATTCGCATGAACCCGCAGTCCGGCTCCCCGCGCCGCCCGACATTCCCCGCGCGGCTGCAA
>JAFLCH010000119.1 GCA_017303775.1 Anaerolineae bacterium
CCGTGATTTTGTGCTTGCCGGACACGTTATGCTCCTTGTGAATAGTCGGATGACTGCTTATTTCTATTTGATACTTGGTATCGATTGGCGGTAAGGTTAGCACAAGCGTGTGGTGATGGCAAGGCGGAACCGCTGCCCGTTGAACGGAGTTTGGCGGCGGCGGCAGCGGCGGCGCTGGCGGAAAATTCGGCGGGAAGAAGCCGATGCTGCCGCCGAGGGGGCGTTTGTCGTCGTCGTCGTCGTCGTCGCCGACAAAGAATCAGGCGGGAACAGGCGAGGGCGGCGCAGACAAGCTCAGAATATCACCCCTTAAAGGACGCTGCTGCCGTTTGGTGAGGGGGAGATGGCAGGGTTGGCGGCATTGGCGGCAGTGGCATTGGCAGTAGAGTGCCAAATTCGAGTTACAAGTCATCAGTAGGCAGTTATAAGAGGGAGAGGCCTACTGAGGCCAAGAGCAGACCCTTGCCGGAGGGGTTGGCGGCGGTGCTGATGTGGTCGCCGGTATGCGGTTGTTAAGATGCGCCGCGTCGTGGTGATGGAACAGACGCTGATTACAGTGTAAACGAAAAAGAGGGCGTTAGGGTGACCATTTGGAAGAACATTTGGTAACTTTTTCCCGCCATTCGCACCAACCTTTTTCCCCTCGCCAATTGTTAAGACGGTTGGTGAATGGTTGGTGAATGGTTTGTCCGGTTAGAAAATTCAAACTAAAGGATGAGGCGGCGTATGGCGAAATGTGGCTTATAATGTGCCTAGGCGGGCATGATATGAATTTTTCCCGAAAAAAGTACAGCTTCATCCCATCGCTCGTGGTAAGCCGATATACTGAATAGATAACCATACTCAAGCGGGTACGCCAATCTTATGTCAAACACAATCTCATCTCCGATTGCAGTGATTGTTGAGGATACGCTGGACGCGGCACAACTGATGCAGATCGCGCTGCGGCGGGCCGGCATTGAGGCTCATCATGCGGCTGATGGACGGAGCGCGTTGGAGGTGTTGGAGCAGGTGACACCGGATGTGCTGCTGCTGGACATCGGGATGCCGGATATGAGCGGGTGGACGGTGCTTGAGTATATTAAGTCGCGCTTTCCGGATACTTACTTCCCGATCATTGTGCTGACGGCATTTGATGACCCGGCGAACAAGTTGATCGGCAAGCTGCAATCGCGCGTGTTCCGGTATGTGACCAAGCCGTTTGAACCGGCAGCGCTGATGCAGACGGTTCAAGAGGCGATTGCAGCTAAACAGACTCGCTCGGCTTAGGCGGGCTGTCCGATGGGATGGGTACGGGCGTCCTGCTGCTGAAGATAGGCTTCCATTTGCAGAAGGTTCTGCTTTAAGACCTGCGGCAGGGCGCGGTTCATCACCCACGATTCAAAGACGCGGCTGATTATCCCCAATTTAGGCAAAAAACGATATTCGACGATCATTTCCACTTCGGTGCCGAAGGGAACGGATTTGGTGTTGATGGTCATGCGCGAGGGCAAGAGCGCCGATTCGGACTCGTGGATCATATGGGACATGGGTTGGAAGGCGCGGATATGCCACGGGGTGACCTGTGGGAAGGGGCCGAGGCGGTTATAGTCGATGTAGATGCTGCCGACGGCGATAGGCGGTTTGGTGACCCATTCGGCGCGTTCCAAGCCGACGACCCAGCGAGGGGTGTTGTCGATGTCGTTGAGGCAGTTCCAGACGGCTTCGACGGAGGCACTGACAAGCATTTTGGCGGTCACTTGACCCATGTTTGTTCTCCCTCTTGTGTTCAATAATCTGCGATTCAGGATAAGGGCAAAGTGAAATGAGACGCCTCCCCCGAAGCGGTGAAGTGGGGATGGGACTTTGGATGGATGGGGCAGCGGGCTGCAAGGGGTTGATCACAGCCCGCCGGTGAGTGATTAGCGCGGGAGGGCGCGGAGGAAGGCGAGACTGGTGTGGATGCGCTCGGCGGGGCGTGGGCCACCGGCAAATTCGAAGCAGTAGGGGATGGGCTGCGGGAGGTTGTTGAGGGCGGCGACGATTTCCGCCATGGGGAGGAGGCCGTCACCGAGGGCGGTGGTGGGATGGGCGGGGTCGAGTGTTTTGTCTTTGAGGTGGGCGTAGGCGATGTGAGGGGCGAGGGCGTTGATGGCAGCGACGACATCCTGACCGCAGGTGTGATAGTTGCCGGTGTCGATGTTGGTGCGGAGGGTGGGATGGTCGATGATACGGAGGGTGCGGGCGAGTTCGCTGAGGTGGTTACCGGGGGCTTTGTCGGCATTTTCGAGGGCGAGGGTGATGCCCTGCGCTGCGGCGTAATCGACGGCACGGCGGGCGGTATCCCACGCGGGATGGGCTAGATCGAGGGGGGCGGGGCCGGAGAAGATGCGCAGGAGGGATGAGCCGAGCGCGCGGGCGGTGTCGATGTCACGCAAGAGCTGATCATGGGCGGTTGAGTCGGGGGTGAAGAGGGTGCTGAAGGTGGCATAGGTGACGGTGAGGCCGCGCTGGTTGAGATGGTCACGAACAGCGGAGAGTTCGGCTTGAAGATCCGGCCAGATTTCACGGCGGAGTTCGATGCCAGCGACGCCAAAGGAATCGAGCTTGTGGACGACATCCATGACGGAAAGCTGACCGGCGAGAACCGGTTCTTGATACTGGGCGATGGAGATGAGGATGGGGCGTTGATCGGTCATGATTGGACTCCAATTTGGTGGTTCGATAGCTGGCGAGAACAGGCTTTTGTAAGCATAATTAGGCGAACAAAGTGCAAACTATAACTTGTTTCAGGAGAACCAATTATGACAACGATGAACAGCGAACAACTCTCCTATCTTGACCAACTGATGCTGCAAGCGCCGGGGGATTGGCCGGAGGCATTGAAGGTAACGGCGACACGCGCCTGCCAAGAGGTACAAGCTTCGTACAGCGTGATTCGGGCGATTGTCGCGGCGTGGATTCTGGACGGGGGCAACCGGGTGATTACGATGGATGAAATTGCCCGTTTGCAGCCAGAAGCCGACCTGCGACCGTCGATGTCCTGATCAAAGCCGAGCGTGATTGAGGCGCGCCGGAACGTAGCCCATGTTGCGTGAGATCATGAGCGCGGTGCGCCGAATATTTTCCGAGAGTTCGGTGACACGCGCGCCGATGATTTCGGGATCGGTTCCGGCGACGCTGCACGCCCCGATGACCTGCCCACTGCCGTCGTGAATGGCGGCTCCCACACAGTAATTGCGCACTTCATTTTCCTGATTGTCGATTGAATAGCCACGCTCGCGAGTCTGGTCGAGGACGGCACACAGACGAGTGAAATCGGTGGTGGTGTATTCGGTGACGGGAGGGAGACCCACCCGGCTGATGATAGCTTCGACCTCGTGCGGGGGGAGTTCGGAGAGAATGGCCTTGCCGACTCCGGTGCTGTGGAGGTAGGCACGATCACCGACGGCGGTGCGGGCGATGAGGCGGCGCGAGGATTCGATGGCGTAGATGTAGAGGACGTAATCGCCATCGCGGACGGTGAGATAGACGCTTTCGTCGCACTGATCGGCCAATTCACGCAGGTAGGGGGCGGCACGGTCGCGGAGTTCGACATTGACGCGGACGCGCTGGGTGAGGCGGATGACGGCTGTGCCGAGGGCGTACATTTCGCCATCGACTTTTTCAATGAAGCCTTCGGAGAGCAGGGTGTTCAGGAGGCTGTGCGCGGTGCTTTTGGGCATGTTGAGCCGGCGGCTGATTTCGGTGACGGTGAGACGCGGCTCGGCAGCACTGAACATATTCATGACATGAACAGCTTTAAGCACGGAATTGATCATGATAATCCAACATTATTGTTTCGTCGCAATATATTAAGCTTACCAGATAACTTATTCAGAAGGGACACCTTTCAGTTCCAGCTCGGCGGCAAAATGACAGGCGCTGGAATGACCGGGAGTGACTTCTTTGAGTTCAGGACGCACCTGCCGACAGATGTCCTGCGCGTATTTGCAGCGCGGGTGAAAATAGCAGCCGGACGGCGGGTTGGCGGGATTGGCGATTTCGCCGGTGAGGATCATGGGATCTTCGACGAGGCGCGGGTCTGGCTTGGGCACGGACGAGAGCAGGGCTTCGGTGTAGGGATGACGCGGGTTGAGGTACAAGTCCTCGGTGGTGGAGAGTTCGACGATGCGCCCGATGTACATGACGGCGACACGATCGGCGATATGTTCGACGACGCTGAGATCGTGGGCGATGAAAACGTAGCTGAGGTTAAATTCTTCCTGCAAGTCCTGAAGCAGGTTGAGAATCTGGGCTTGAATGGAGACATCAAGGGCGGAGACGGGTTCATCGGCCACGATGAAGGTGGGGCCGGTGGCGAGGGCGCGGGCGATGACGATGCGCTGACGCTGGCCGCCGCTGAAGGCGTTGGGATAGCGGTTGAGGTGACCGGGGTTGAGGCCGACGCGCTCGGCCATGTCCTTGACACGGGATTCGACTTCGGCGGCAGCGACACCCTGCGCGCGGAGGGGTTCGCCGATGATCTCGAGGACGGTCATGCGCGGCGAGAGCGATGAGAAGGGGTCTTGAAAAACCATGTTCATCTCGCGACGGAGGGCGCGCAGATCCTTTTTGTTTAGCTGAAGCAGGTTGACCATGGAACCGCTGCGGGTGGTGAGATGGACTTCACCGGAAGTGGGTTCGATGGCGCGGAGGATGCAGCGACCGAGGGTGGTCTTGCCACAGCCGGATTCGCCGACCAAGCCTAAGACTTCGCCACGATGAAGGTTGAAGCTGACATCATCGACGGCTTTGACCTGACCGACACGGCGGCGGGTGAAACCCTGCTCGATGGGATAGTACTTACGAAGGTTGCGAACTTGAAGAATGATGTCGTCATGAGACATGCTGCACTGCACCTTCCTGCTGAGCGGCGGCTACGACTTCCGGATAGAGGAAGCAGCGAACACTGTGCCCATTGTCGACGGGGACGAGGGGCGGGTTGACACGATCACAGAGGCCATGAATGGCGACGGGGCAGCGCGAGACAAAGCCACAACCGGTGGGGGTGTTGATGGGAACGGGGACGCTGCCTTGAATAGATTCGAGGCGGTGCTTGGCTTTCTTGCCCATGCGCGGGATGGATTTGAGGAGCGCCTGTGTGTAGGGATGACGGGGGGCATAGAACAGGTCATCAACGGTGGATTGTTCGACGATGCGCCCCAGATACATGACGGCGACTTCGGAGACCATGCGCGCGATGACGCCGAGGTCATGGGTGATATAGAGGATGGACATGCCAAATTCGGCCTGAACCCCCCGCATGAGCTTGAGCACCTGCGCTTGAACGGTGACATCAAGGGCGGTGGTGGGTTCGTCGGCGATGAGGAGGGCGGGACGACAGGAGAGCGCCATGGCGATCATGGCACGCTGGCGCATGCCACCGGATAACTGCTGGGGATACTTGTTGAGGGTGGCGCTGGCGTCGGGGATGCCGACACGGGCGAGCATGTCTTCGGCGATGGCGGTGGATTCTTTGGGGTCTTTGGTGCGGTGGAGGCGGATGGCTTCGATGATCTGGTTGCCGATGGTGTAGAGGGGGGAGAAGGAGGTCATCGGCTCCTGAAAAATCATGGAGATTTCGCCGCCGCGAATGGAGCGAATGGTGTCGCCCTGCGGGTCGAGCGAGGCGAGGTCGAGCGTTTGTCCGCTGGCACGGTGGAAGTTGATGCGCCCTTGCATCTGGGCAAAACGAGGGGCGATGCGCATGATGGATTGGGCGGTCATGCTCTTGCCGCAGCCGGACTCGCCGACGAGACCGAGCGTTTGGCCGTGATTGAGGGTGAGGGTGACGCCATCGAGGGCTTTGAGTACGCCTTCTTCCAGCGGCAGATGGACTTTGAGGTCTTCGATTTGAAGCATCGGTGTTGGTTGAGTGGTCATCTTGAAGCCTATCTCAGATTAACTATGCCGGTAGGGATCGGCGGCATCGCGCAGGCCATCACCAAGGAAGTTGAAGGCTACGACGATCAGGATGACCATGCCACCGGGGATTAAGAGCCACGGACTGAGGGTAACGGTTTGGACGTTTTGCGCATCTTGAAGCAGTGTGCCGAGGCTGACGGCAGGAGCACGAATGCCTAAGCCCAGATAGCTGAGGGCGGTTTCACCGAGGATCATCTGGGGGACGGCGAGGGTGAGATAGACGATGAGGTAGCTGGTGAAGCCGGGTAGGAGATGGCGGGTGATGATGGCACGTTCGCTGACACCGGAGAGGTGAGCGGCCATAACGTAATCTTCTTCGCGCAGGCTGATGAGCTTGCCGCGAATGACGCGGGCGAGGCTCGTCCAGCCGATGATGGCGAGGACGGAAGAGATGCCGAAGTAGACTTGAATGGGTGTCCATTCGGCAGGGACGAGGGCGGCGAGTGCCATCCAGAGCGGGAGCGTGGGCAGCGACTGGAGGAACTCGGTGAGGCGCTGGACAAAGAGGTCGATGCTACCACCGTAGTAACCGGAGATGCCGCCGAAGAATAGGCCGAGGACGAAGCCGATGGCTAAGCCGAGCAGACCGACAAAGAGGGAGGTGCGTGAACCGAGCAGGAGGCGGCTGAGGATGTCGCGCCCCAGCGCATCGGTGCCGAAGGGTAGGAAGATGCCGGGTTCATCGACCCCGATGAGGTGGATGTTGCTGTCGATGAAGCCGAGGAGCTTATAGGGTTCGCCTTCGACGAAAAACTTCAAGAAGAACTTTTCGGATGTGTCTTCGACATATTCACGCTGGAAGGTTTGACGGTTGAGTTCGTTATCCATTCGATAGATGAAGGGGCGCAGGTGGAAGACGCCTTCGGCATCCACGAAGCGGATGGTGGTGGGCGGGGAGAGGAGATGCGAACTGTGGCGTTCGAACGCGCCATGAGGGGCGAAGAATTCGGCCAAGAGGACGATGGCATAGAGCGCGATGAGCGCGTAGAAACTGAGGAGGGCGACGCGATGGCGTTTGAACTTGCGCCAGATGAGCTGCCGCTGCGACAGAATTTCGTAAGCCGGTTCGGTCTTTAGATTCACCACAGCGGATTGAGGCATTGAGTTGATTTCCATGGTGTAGTCCTAGTTCGACTTTTCAAAACGGATACGCGGGTCGAGCCACGCCAAGAGAATATCGGAGAGCATGACGCCGATGACGGTGACGACGCTGAGCATCATGAGGATGCCGGCGGCGACGTAGGTGTCCTGCGCGATGATGGAGCGCAGGAGGAGCGGGCCTGTCATGGGAAGGCCGAGGACGATGGCGACGATGGTGGAACCGGAGATGATGCCGGGAAGGAGCGTGCCGATGTTGCTGATGATGGGATTCAAGGCCATGCGGAAGGGATACTTGAGGATGAGCCAGCGTTCGCTCAGTCCTTTGGCGCGGGCGGTGATGACATACTGCTTCTGGAATTCATCGAGAAGCTGGGAGCGCAGGATACGAATGACGGAGGCAGTGCCGGATGTGCCGACTACGATGACCGGTACGGGCAGGTGAATGAGCAAATCCCAGACACGCGCTGGACTCCATGGGGCGGTGAGGTATTCGGGGGAGAAAAGACCGCCGGGAGAGACGCCAAAGACGCGCAGCATGATGATCATGAACAACAAGGCTAGCAGGAAGTTGGGTGTGGCGAGGCCGATGATGCCGATGAAGGAGAAGAAGTAGTCTCCGGCAGAGTATTGATGGGTGGCGGAGTAGAGGGCGATGGGGATGGCTACCGCGTAGACAAAGACCAGAGAGATGAGCGACACGATGATGGTGAGGAGGAGCCGGTCGGCGATTAAGCTCCAGACAGGCTGACGCCACTCGAAGGAATAGCCGAAATCTCCGGAAGTGAGGAGCGGTACGATCCAACGGAAATACTGGACATGAAGCGGCTGGTCGAGGCCGTAGCGGGTCGTGAGGAAATCCAACTCGGAACGATCTGCGGGGCTGCCTGTCGCTTCGAGTTCGTTGGCATAGTTTTCGACCCAACTGCCGGGCGGCAAGTTGATGATGTAGAAGACAACGAGCGAGACCAACCCTAAAACGATCAGGACATAAAGCAGTCGCTTAAGAATATATTTACCCATCTTTTTCTCCCGGATGTCTTGCGCTCCCAATCGGTAAGTGGTCAAGCGGGACATCGTACAAGCGCGGCGCATTACTGTGATAGAAGAGACCGAAACGCTGCGCTGAACCTGACAGAGCCTCCTTCGCACAAGTGTCCATGGGGACGTGCGCGATTTGAGGTGCAGGGGTACCCCCTATTACAGGAAGGATACCCCTGATGGCAAGACGGCACTACAAAAGCTGGCGGAAATTTTCCAGCACAAAGAACAGAACCTGATTGGAGTCGTGGAAGTTTTGGGCGCCGCGATGCGCTGTACGAACCACGAAAATCAGATTGTCACCGTCGATAATCCAGTCGGTGTATTGGAAGCCGGTCAAACGGAGCGAATCTTCCAGCGAGAGGCCACTGTCGTCCTGAACGAGTGTTTTGACCTTGCGCCAGTTCCAGAGATCGTCCGACGTGGTGAGCGTGGCGAAATTACGCTGGCGGTAAGGGTGCTTCATGTGCAGGCGAGTGGACGGGCCGGAAGGTGCATTGGCCATTTGATGCAGCAACTCGATGGATTCGAGATTGTTGACGATGGACAGATATTTGCCGGTGACCGGATCATGACGGAGGGTGAATTTGGCTTTGCTGCCGGGGAAGTCGAAGAAACCGGTGACCGGGTCGAATTCCAAGCGCTTGCCGTCGTCGAGGATCTTGATGCGGGCGGCTTTTTCATGCGGGAAGGGGGCGGCCTCGAAGGTGAGGATGTCCCATAATTGTCCGTCAGGATCGGCTACAACATTGCCTTCACGCCAGCCGGGGATGCGGGCTTCACCCCATTCGGGATGGAGGTTCATCCAATCCGGGCTGAATTTAACTTTGTTGCTCATCGTCCAACTGGCAGCGTCGATGAGGTCGGCATCAAGCGGCGCGGAGATGACACAAGCCTGGAAACCGATGCCCCAGATGGTGGGGTCGCAGTCTTCGAAGGCTTTATAGATGCGTCCGTTGTGAATGGTGACGGCGACGGGGGCACAATGATAGCTGGGGGGATTCCAGAAGGGGCTACCACGGAAGAGGATGCCGGTCTTTTCGTCCTGCGGGTGAGTCCATGTAAAGCCGCCGTCGTCACTGCGGCGGATGAAGATGGAACCGTACTGCTGGGAGCAGCCGAGAATATAGAGGCTGCCATTGTGAACGAAGAGCGTGCTCCAGTAGCAGTTCATAATGTGGGTGATGTTCTGCCAACTGCTGCCGTTGTCTTCGGAGCGGTAGATGCTGGTGAGGCTTTCCTCATTTTCGTGATTACGAGGGCAGCCTTTGCCAAAGTAGTCATGGGAGACGATGAGCGCGCCATCGGGTAGGCGGATGACGCTGGGGCTGCCGAGAAACGTCCGGGTACGTTCAGGTTGATACTTCACTTGACGTTTGAACATGGTTGAGTCCTTGATTGAAATCTTTCCGCGCTGTGCGACCCGGCGACGGGTAGACAGGCGTATGGGTAGGAGAGACAGCCGAAGCTGCCTCCCCTAGCCAAAGGAATGGTTACTCGGTTACATACCACTGGTCGGAATGAGCACCGCGCAGATGGTCGATGTAAATGGTTGATTCGGACGGGAAGTTCTGGATGCGGTTAGAGCGCACATAGATGTAGGGAACTTCACCGACGGTACCGATATGCATCATTTGTTCGACGGTGCGATTGACGAGCTGCTGACCCAACTCGAAGTATTCCTCCGAGCCGACAGACGTTAGCAGGAAGTCATCGGCAAGCTGCATCTGTTCGAGGTAGTAAGGCGGGGGTTCTTCACCTTCTGCGCCATTGGTGAGCCACCACGTCCGCCAAGCGAAGCCACCACCCAAGGGGGTTGTGTCCAAGCCATAGGGGGGGCGGAACCAGATGGGACGGGTGTGCATATCGATGGCTGCGACGACATCGGCGAACCAGACGGAGACATGAACTTCGTTGGCTAAGAGCGCCGCAACCTGCGCTTCACGAGTGGAGGGGTTGATTTCGGTGGCGACACCGATGTCTCCCCAGTATTCTACGACGAGTTCATCCATGCGGATGTTGTCGATGGCATCCCAGAGGACGATGCGCAGCGGCTGACCATCGGGACGCAGACGGATACCGTCACTCCCCATCGTCAGACCCATTTCATCGAGAAGGGCGTTGGCCTGTTCGGGGTCGTAGGCGGCGTAGTAGTCCGACATCCAGTCCTCATAGAAAGGTGAGTTGGTGGAGACGCCCCATTGACGCGGAATGCCGAGACCGAAGAACAGGGTTTCGTTGATTTCTTCGCGGTTGATGGCGAGCGACATGGCCTGACGGAAGCGAATGTCATTGAAGATTTCGCGCAGGACAGGATCACCAACGGTGATGTTGAACTGGTACTTACGAGTCGCGCCCTGATCGGTGGGGAAGAGGAGCGCGGTGTAGTTGCCTTCCGCTTCGCCAGCACGCAGCACGGGGAGGTCGGAGATGAGGAGCTTGTCGGCGTAGTCGAGATCACCGGCCTGAATGTTGAGCTTAACGACTTCGAGGTCGCTGAGGAGGACACGAATCTGACGGTCGATGTAGGGGAGTTGATTACCTTCGGTATCGACCTTCCAGTAGTAGGGGTTGCGTTCGTAAATCTTGTTACCGAATTCATCAATGCTCAGGAGAATCCACGGCTTCAGCACAGGCAGACCGGGGTCGATCTGGAAGTCGGCAATCTGACCACCACGATGGGCTTCGAAAGCTTCGATCCATGTCGCGTAACCTTCTTCTTCGGCTTTGGCCTGAGCGTCTTCATTGAAGTCGATGTGCCATTGTTCGAGGTAATGACGCGGGGCGATGGGGAAGCCGGTGTCGGTACGGGCGATGATTTCGATGAAGCCGGGGTAAGCGGTGGCAAAGGTGACGGTGACGGTGTTTTCATCGACCTTGGCGAGAACGGCAGGCTGCCCGCCGACGATGTAGCTGGAAGGAAGGTTCGGCAGTTCGGGATGGAGCATGATGTTTTCGTACCAGAACATGATGTCATCGCTGGTGACCGGCTGACCATCACTCCACTTCATGCCACGACGCAAGGTAATGGTGACGACGGTGTTGTCTTCCGAAAACTCGATGCTCTTGGCAATGTTGGGGAAGATGACTTCCCAGTTGGTGGAAAGGCCGGCGAGATGCTGATCCCACGCTGACCAACCGATATTGCCGAAGGTCGAGGGATTGGTGGCGTTGTAGCGCAGTTCCCCGCCATAGGTTCCGATGGCTTCACGCGGTTGTACGACCTGAATATCCTCACGCACAGGGAGGCGATCTTCCAGCTTGGGCAGGTCGCCGCTGGCGACTCGTTCAGCCAGCATGGGAGCTTCGTTGAAGGTAGCGATGGTGCTGCCGGTTTCGGCTTCGTACTCATCCAAATTCCAGACGCGGAAACTATCGACCGACGAGAAGCCGGCTTCCTGCGCCGCGACCGGGATGCAGAGCAGGGCAAAGACGAAGACCAGAAGTGTAAAAAGAGAAATACGAGATCGGTAACTGTTCATTTTGATAACCTTTCGCCAAAGAAAATCTATGTATCTGAAAAATTAGTCCGGTTGCTGCGCTAACACCTCCTTAATTTCGATAGGTTGGTGAAGTTGTTTTACCATTCACCTGCCGCACCGTATTTTCCTTGTGCTGCACGGTTAAACTTGCCGCCAGCTTCGTTGATTTCGCGCAGGACTTGCTCGAGTGATTTGCCATGTGAGTCCTGTGCGGCAGAGATGACACTGGTGCATTCGTTGGCATCCATGAACAAGCCCGCTTCAAACAGGCGTTCCTGATCTTCATCGGGGATGACGAGGAAGCCATACTGATCGGCATGAATGAGTTCGCCGGGCTTGATGGGGCAGCCAAAGACTTCGACTTCGCAGTTCCAGCGCACCGGCCAGCTATAGGCATGACCGACGCACATGCGGGAGGCGATTGCCTTGAAGCCGTTGGAGGTCATTTCCATGACGTCACGGACTGCGCCGTCGGTAATGGTTCCCACACAGCCGAGGGCTTGATGGATGCCAGAGTTGACCTCGCCCCAGTATGAGCCGATGAAGTTGGGTTTATCCAAATCCTGCACGACGACAATCTTGGGGCCGGGGATGCTGGCAAGATATTCGCGGTATTCAGCGGG
>JAFLCH010000012.1 GCA_017303775.1 Anaerolineae bacterium
ATACACCACAACTTCAACTGGGTTCTGATGGCACGATTTTCGTGAGCGATCCGCGCGGTGGAGTATATGGATTAGCTGCGGGCGGCGGTGATTGGCAACGCTACGGAAGCTAGGCTCCGATGGCAAATTGGCTGGAAGCGTTAGAGATTTGTCGTGCAATTCGAGCCGGGTTCTGGTATGGTAGCAGGATGAATAACACGAACCCATATACCCCATCTCGTATCACACAACCTATTCGTATGGTGCGTATGCGCAGCCGCCGAGGGTCGCTCGGATGGTTGTTGTTTGGCTGTTTGATGCTGCCTGTTTTTTGCTGTGGTTTGTCTTTGCTGACTTACCTGATCTTCCCACCACAACCGCTTGATGTGCTGGTGTTAGGGGTGGATGGACGCGAAGGCGAAGGCTATGTCTCGCGCACGGACAGCGTTATGCTGATCGGCGTTGTCCCGCGGCAACTGCGCGTGAGTATGCTTTCTATCCCGCGTGATTTATTCGTTGATACTCCCGGATATGGACGGCAACGCGTTAATACCGTCAATGTTCTGGGGGAACAGGAACAATTAGGCGGCGGGCCGATATTAGTTGGCGCGGCGATGCAACAGACGTTTGGCGTGGGCGTTGACCGTTATGTACGGTTGGATTTTGATGGTTTCGTCAAATTGGTTGACGCAGTTGGCGGCATCACGATTGATGTCGAGCGCCGAATTGTGGACACTTTGTATCCGACAGGGGATGGCGGGGTGATGACGGTGCAGTTCGAGACTGGCGTTCAGGAAATGGACGGGGAACGAGCGTTGATTTACGCCCGAACGCGGCAGGCTGATGATGATTACTTCCGCGCCGGACGACAGCAGCAGGTGGTTTCGGCTCTGTTCGCCAAGCTCGTTAACCCGCTGCGATGGCCTGCGGCATGGGCGGCGGTATCTCAGGCGGTTGATACGAACTTGAGCGTGTTTGATGCACTGGCGATTGCGCCGCCGATTTTGCTCAACCGTGGGCGTTATGAACAGTTGGTCATCAACCGGGATTACATCACCGGGACTGCGGATGGCCATGCAATCCCTAATCTAGAATTGGTTCTGCCATGGTTACAGGAACGATTTCACTGAATTCGTGAGGCGTTCCTTTATGATCGATTGGGCTTTTCCCGCAGGAGGCGGTCATAAGCGCCTTCCCACATGCTTTCGCTGCGGGTCATTTTGGTCACTTTGATGTCCGCGACACGGGGTAGCAGCTTGACCATCATCTGAGGCAGTTGACTCCAGTTATCATTGTAGATCATGGCTTGAAGCTGATCGGCGGTATCGGACGCCCAACCCCAGCGCTGCCGGAGTTCTTCAGCTTTCATCCAATAATCCCGTTTTTCCCATGCGGCGGCCGATTGTTCGATGCCTGCTTCGACTTCGCGGAAGCAGTAAACGAGCATTGCGACCATGTCCTGTACTTCGGCGTCAATGTTCTGCTTCTGGCTCAAGCGGCGGAGAATTTCGGCGACGGTGCGCATCAGTTGATTGCGCTGCTTCCCGGTACTATCCGTATTGATGACCCGACTCATGCTGCGATATCCTCTTGTGTGATAGCTGGTATATCAAGATAGGATGGGACGGATTCCCTTGTAAATCTGAGCGCCGCTCAGAGTCTTGAGTATGGTGTTGGCGTTGCGTCCGGTTGCTTCGGCGAGATCGACAGGTGTCATGGGCAGGTTGCCATCCGCCAAAAAGACGCGGAAAATACTATCGACAAGTGATGTTTGCTGGTTGATAAAGTTCTCGTCTTCGGCGGCAATCTGAATAGCCAAGCCAAGCTCATCGAGTTCAAACACTTCACCGGTATCCGGATCGATATAATCGACGGTGCGCGCCTCATCGGTTTGACTAAGACGTTCACGTTGTTCAGGTAAGAGGTGGCTGAGGAGATAGGTTCGCAGATCTTCTGAACTTTTTTCCCACCAGCTATAGTCAATATGAAACTTGGTTTCCAGCGTTGGCTTGATGAGAATATTAGGTTTACCCGTTGTGGTTGTCATATGGTTGTCCTCCTAATCCCCGCTTAACTTCCAGTAATCTCCACCGACATTCTGAAATTCGGGATTGGCAATCAGGACAGCAAAGATTGCGCCGGGCGGGTAGCGCCGCAGCACGTTGACGGCGCTGTAGATGGTTTTGGCGTGCGCGGTACCCTGTGGTGTGAGCGCACCTAAGGAAGGGATGATGTTTCGTAAAATGGCGACCAAGCTCTTTTTCTGCTGCTGGATGTTTTGATAGACGGCATCGACGCCGGCCAGATCATCCGCTCCTAAAATCATGAGGTCGTCATACTCTGCGCCAATGGCCCGTTTCTGATTTTCAAAGGCGACCTGATCCCCTTTGGGGACGATCAGGCGAATCCACTCGGTGCGGGGTTTATGTGCTTTAAAGTTTACGACAACCGTACCCGGTTTTTCACCCCGGCTGACGGTGACGTATGCTCCGATAGGTAATTTGTGCTTGCGATAGAACTTGGCGAGTCCGTAGACATAGCGTTCCTGCCGGACAACCCATGCCGGATATTCTTCGCCATCCTGCCCGTCAATGAGAACAAATGAGACACGAGGGGTCTGCCGGGCGGTGGGGAATACGGCAGCAGTACGATAGCTGAGCGGCAGCGTTCCCAGACGGCGATGCGGATAGGTGAGGGTGATGGTGGTGGATTCGAGATCGTCTACCTGCTCACCGGGTGAGAGTTCGTCGTCAATTTCGGATTCAATCGCCATCAGTTCAGGAGTCAGGATTTCGCGGTCATAGTCAATGGGCGTGTAGCGGAGCATGGTCGGTGTGTTTTGGACTTCATCCGGTTCAAGGCGGGTTAAGTGCCAGAGAACCTCTCCGCTGGGGCCGACTTCGTCGAAGCGACTGTCGTGGTTCAGGGCATAGTTAAACGAATAAACTTGAAGTGCCATGGGCGCGTTGCCCAATCCCCCGATTTCTTCCAGAATGTCTTCGGTACGCATCGGGCCGCCGCCGTTGATGTCGAGGACAGCTTCAGCGAGGTTGAGATGGCCGACGTTGGCTTCCATGAGCAAGTCGCGGGGGAACCACTTCTTGGCCATATAGATGAGGTCGGGGTTGGCTCGAAGTTTTTCTTCGAGGCGGTTGGTGATTTCTTTACCCGCTGTTTTCATGATTTCGTCGGTGTTGAGATCTCCGACGGAACTAAAAGCACCTTCGTCACCTTCTTCGAGATTAAGGTCATGCTCGACAAGGAGGTGGGTCGCAAATTCGCGTTTTTTACCCTTTGTATTCAGTTTGGCATTATCAAACTTGACGGCGACGACATTGAATTCACCGTAATCCGGATTGTTGCCGGGACGAGCGCTGACGATGGTGGCAGTTTCGTAATCGAACTCGGTGAAGATGAGTTTTTGCCCAACATCATAGGAACGAGCAGGGTCGTAGACCTGAGCGTTTTTATAACGTTCTTTGAGGAGGGATACTTCTCGATTAATGCGCTCTTCGATTAGGGCGTAGGCAAGTTCGTGAGTTTCGAGGGGCGTTTCGCGTTCCAGTAACAAACCGGTTAGAAAGTCGATGTCATCTTTTTCAATCGTGAAATTACGCGCCCAGTGATGGCTTGGCATCATCAACGTTACAGGTCTCCAGATGGTGTGTGGGGGATTGTGTCAAAGTTATTTTAAAACGAATTGTAATTATACTTGAGAAGTATACACCCTCGCAAGCGTTGGGTTGACCCTGTGGTAGCGCTAGTATATACTTACCCTTCGAATTGTTATATGAAGTATATGAAATTGAAATGAGGGATTAAGCGAATGGCAACCAAGCGTACTTGGCAACCCAAAATTCGCCGTCGTAAGCGTGTACACGGCTTCCGCCAACGGATGCAGACAAGTAACGGACGTAAGGTTTTGAACGCACGCCGCCGCGCGAAACGACATGTTTTGACGGTGACACCCAACCACGTTAAGAAGGTTAACTGGAAAGCCTGATCGTCCGGAATGGAACGACGATTCAGACTTCGCAGGTCTGAAGATTTCAAGCGTCTCCGAGAAGGGGGCGTGACAGTTCAGAATCGCTATCTGCTCCTTAGCCAGATGCCGAATGGTTTGCCATACAACCGGTATGGTCTGATCACCTCGATGCGTCTGGGAGGGGCAGTTGTACGTAACCGGGTGCGTCGTTTACTGCGTGAAGCACTACGTGTATTGCATCCCCGATTATGCACAGGATACGACATCGTTCTGATTGCACGTCCACCATTGGTAGAACAACCATTTGTGGATGTGCAACGTATAGTACGAGAGTTGTTTCAACAGGCGAAACTGGTAATGGTAGCGGAAAGCGGTGATCTGTGAAAACGTTAGCGCTCTCGATGATCCGTTTCTATAAACGTTTCATTTCTCCTATGCTGCCCCCATCCTGTATCTATGAGCCGACATGCTCTGTTTATACTTATCAGGCAATTGAACGTTATGGTGTAATACGCGGTGGATGGATGGGAATTAAGCGGATTTCGCGCTGTCACCCATTTCATGCCGGAGGCTATGACCCTGTTCCTGATCTTGAGGAGTAATGTTTTGAATATCCGTGTTTTGTCCGCGCGGCGCTGGTTGTTAAGCGCTTCGGCAATACTGGTTTTGTTGGTGGTAGCAGCCTGTGGGCCTGCTCCGCTGGGAACCGGGTGGCCATCCGTAAGCTTAATTAAGAGCGTCTGTGGTGATACAAGTTCCCTGAATGTGATGATTTCGTATATGGATCGGATTGTGCAGGTGAATCCTGCGGATGGGAAATCATCCCCACTGCTCAACAGCGATTGTGAACCCCGTCCACCGGAAAGCGATGGAAAGCCACGTGTTTGGGACTTCCGCCCCAGCGGCGGTAAGCAGTTTTATACCACTCCGCTGCTGCTGCAAGACAATACGCTGCTTGTGATTGCCAATGATCAGCATATCTTCCGTATTGATGCAACAACGGCACGTGCGGAGGACGCGGACGGAGCCGCGATTGATGGGCGCACAGGGCATGCTGTGACTGATCTGGCCGTTTCCGATGATCTGATCTATGTCGGGTTGAGCGCGAAAGATGTAGTGGCGCTTGAGCGGGATACATTGGATGTGCGGTGGACTTTTGAGACGGAACACGGTGTTTGGGGCAAGCCGCTGTTGCAAGATGGAGTGCTGTACTTCTCATCCCTCGACCATTATCTCTATGCGGTTGATGCAGAGTTAGGTGAGTTGAAGTGGAAGCTTGATCTGGAAGGTGCTGTTACGGGCATGCCGTTGTACGCGAACGACCGCCTTTACATTGGCAGCTTCGCCCGCAAGCTATTCGAAATTTCACTGGATGGTGAGATCGTCAACCAATATTCAACCGTAGATTGGGTGTGGGGGACTCCTACCATTCAGGACGACATTCTGTATTTTGCTGATCTGGGTGGATATGTGTATGCTCTGGACACTGCTGCAAACTTGAGCGAAGTGTGGAAGCAGCAGGTGGCAACCCGTGCTATTCGCCCGTCACCGCTGGTCACTGGCGATACGCTTATCGTGGTGTCGCGGGATCACAAGATTTACTGGCGTAACCGCGCTGATGGTTCACCGATTCTGGATGCTGAAGGTAATCCGCTGGTGCGCGAACTTCAGGGTGAAATCCTTTCAGATATTTTGTTGGTTCAGCCAGAAGATGGCGTGAACATCACCAAACCGTATATTATCGTCAGCACGACTTCACCCAGCCAATTGTTGGCTGCCTATACATTGGATAACGGTGAGTCGAAGTGGTCTTACAGTTACCAGTAGAAGCTGGGGAGTCCGTTATCCATGTTTGACTTCTGGAGTTTAATTCTTAACCCGTTTATCACGGTCTTGACACTGCTTTACCAGTTATTCAATAGCTCGGTATTGGCGATTATCATGTTCACGGTGCTGATTCGCCTGCTGACATACCCGTTGACGGCACAGCAGACCCGCTCATCGAAGGCGATGTCGGAGATGCAACCGGAACTGAAACGTTTGCAAGAGAAGCACAAGAATGACCGGGAAAAGCTGGCTCAGGAACAGATGGCTTTATACCGCAAATATGGAGTTAATCCATTGGGCGGATGCTTGCCATTATTGATTCAGTTTCCGATCTGGATTGGTTTGTATCAGGCGATTAACCACGCATTAGCTTCGACACCATTGCAGTTGATTGACCTTTCGGGGCGGTTTTTGGTTGGTGGGCTGGATCAGTTGGTTCCCCTCAATAACGTTTGGTTAGGGATCGACTTAACGCAAGCACCACAGGCTAATCCGGCTTATGCCTTGATCTTTCCGGTGTTGGTGCTGATTACATCTTATGTTCAATCCAAGATGATTACTCCGGCAACCCCGGCAACCGATGCGGATGGCCGGCCTAACCAAGCTGCGGCCATGACACAGTCGATGACTACCATTATGCCGATTATGATGGGTATGTTTTCGCTGTCGTTCTCGGTGGGTTTGTCGGTCTATTTCGTTGTTTCCAATGTGATGGGTATTATTCAGTACAGTCGCAATGGGACCTTCAAGTGGAGCAGCCTGCTGCCGTTTAGTACACGTTCTTCGGGCAATAAGCCTGCGCCTCTGCCGGTTGGCCCTTCGGGGAAGTCAACCTTGAAGGCGAAGTTGGAAGCAGAACGGGCAGCAGGAGTAGGCAGCTCTACAGTGACGGTTGATGATGAGCCTTCGAGCGAGACTTCTACACCAGAAGCCAAACCGAAAAATCAACCGCCCAAAGCAGGAAAGACAAAAACTAAACCTGCTCGTTAAGAATAAAAAGTGAAGCGACAGCAGGCGCTGTCGCCATTTTCTTAAGACAAGGAATTTGTCCATGAGTTCAGAACGCTCCATCGAAGTGACGGGCGAAACCGTTGAAGAAGCGATTGCCAAAGGACTCGCTGAATTGGGGGGTGTTTCCCCCTCGGATGTGATTGTTGAGGTTTTGGAAGAACCAGCACGCGGGATGTTTGGTTTAGGTGCGCGTCCGGCACGAGTGCGCTTGCAGCGATTCCGCGCGGCGGCAGAACCTCCTCCTCCAAAGTCTGCTCCGGCAGCAGCCACTCCACAAGAGAATTACAACCCTGAACCCGACGAGGATGAAGGGGTGTCTTTACTGGAAGAGATGGAAGAAGTTAGCGACGAGGCTTTGCTGGATGAAGATGTCCGTGTGGCTAAGGTCGTATTGGGCGAACTGTTAGAAAAGATGGAAGTCCTGCGTCCACAGATTATTGTGCGGCGGGCAGTGGCTGGCGGCAGCGGCGAAAATAATCCGTGGCTGCTGGATATTACAGGGCCGAACCTGAGCGCGTTGATCGGGCGTCGGGGCGAAACACTGAACGCTTTACAATATATCACACGTTTGATTTCGAGCCGTGAGCTTCAGCATCGTGCGAACATCGTAGTAGACGCGGCCGGCTATAAGGCAAAGCGTTCGCGCATGCTGCATGATCTGGCGCTGCGGATGGCTGATCAGGCGACACGGAGTAATCGCGTTGTTGCACTAGAGCCGATGCCTCCGTATGAACGCCGCATTGTGCATATGGCGCTGCGAAACCGATCCGATGTCCAAACCCGAAGTGTGGGTGAAGGTAGTGGCCGCAAGGTCACCATCATTCCGAAGTAGGGCAGGATGACCAAAATACCAGATTATTTGCTTATTGGTCATGCAACCGCTGATTTGACGCCTAATGGGCGCGTGTTGGGCGGGACAGTTTCGTATGCGGCTCGTGTTGTTAAAGCGTTTTCTTTATCCACAGGCGTATTGACTAGCGCGGCTCAGAATGAACCGCTGCTGGCGCAGTTGGCTCCGTATGCTGATGAAATGATTGTGCTTCCGGCTGAAGCAACCAGTACATTTGAAAATATCTACAGTGCGACAGGGCGTATTCAATATCTGCGCGGCGCTGCTGCACGCATTGAAACTTCTGACATTCCTCCTCACTGGGATAATGCGCCGCTGGTGCATCTTGCGCCGCTGACGGACGAAGTTGATCCCCGCATTGCTCATCACTTCCCTGATTCAACGGTGATGCTCACATTGCAGGGATGGCTGCGGCGTTGGGACGCGGATGGGCGGGTGCGCTTCAAACGGTGGTTTGATGCGGATGTGCTGCGCGACATTGATATTGTGGTATTCAGCGAAGAAGATATTGCAGAAGCGCCGGAACTGGAGCAGGAATTTGCGGGTGTTGTACGACATCTGCTGGTGACACGCGCCGAGAAGGGCGGAACCTACTACCGCAACGGTCAGCCTATTCATTACACGACGCCGCAAGTTGAACTGGTTCATCCGACCGGTGCAGGGGATGTATTCGCGGCGGGGTTGCTGTGCGCTATGCATGTTTTGGGGAATGACATCGAAGCCGCGATTGGGGTAGCTGCCCGGCTAGCCTCGACATCTGTCACACGACTTGGGTTGGAGAGCGCTCCAACTGCTGACGAGGTTCAGGCGTCTTTAGAAGAGGCACGCAACCGTGCGACGAATTGATCGAATTCTCTATAATGGGAAAATTGTCACCCTCAATTCTGCTCAACCACATGTATCGGCTCTTGCGATAGCGGCTGGTCGTATCATTGCCCTCGGCGATGATGCAGCTATTCGTTCGCTGGCGGATGCTGATACAGTTGTCGAGAATGTAGGCGGACGGCAGATTTTACCCGGCTTGACGGATGCACACATTCATTTTGAACTGACTGCACAAAGTTTGCATGAAGTTGATGTATTTGAAGTACCTGATAAACAGACTGCTGTTGAGCGGGTCGGCAAGCATGTGCAGGGTATACCGGCAGGGCAGTGGGTCACCGGGCATGGTTGGTTCCAAGATTTGTGGCAGGACAGCAGCTTCCCCACAGCGGGTGATATTGATGCTGTCGCGCCTCATCATGCGATCTTTTTGACTGCTAAGAGTAAGCATGCAGCATGGGTGAACAGCCTCGCCTTACAGTTGGCAGGCATTGACCGCACAACTCCTGACCCTGAGGGCGGGCAAATTGTCCGGGATGCTCAGGGGAATCCTACCGGGATGCTGCTGGAAACCGCTATTGGATTGGTCAGTCGTCATATTCCGGTTCTGACGCTTGAGCAGCGCGCGGATCAATTTGAGGTGATGCAAGCGCGTGCTCTGGCTTTTGGATTGACGGGTGTTCACGATTTTGATGAGCCGAGCGCGCTGCGGGCGTTCCAAATGATGCGCGAGCGCGGGACTCTGGGGCTGCGTGTGGTCAAGCAGGTGAACAAGCAGTGGATAAATGCTGCGCTGGACACAGGATTGCGCACCGGTTTTGGCGATGACTGGATTCGCATTGGCGGGTTGAAGCTGTTTGCTGATGGCGCGTTAGGCCCGCATACTGCGGCAATGATTGAACCTTATGATGGTGAGCCAACGAATTTTGGGATTATCACACTCGAAAAAGAAGAGATGATTGAACTCATCAGCCGAGCGAGCGCGAATGGGCTGCCGTCAACCGTTCATGCAATTGGGGATCGGGCAGTACATGATGTGCTCGATGCGTTTGAGGTGGTGCGGCGAGAAGAGCAGGAACGCGGTGAACATGCCTCAATTCGCCGTCATCGGATTGAGCATGTTCAGGTGATTCACCCTGCGGACATTCCGCGCTTGGCAGAGTTGAACATTATCGCTTCGATGCAACCTATTCATGCTACGTCGGATATGCAGTCGGCAGATCGTTATTGGGGAGCACGGGCAAGATGGTCATACAATCCTCGTGTTCAACTGGATCAGGGAGTTGTGGTCGCGCTGGGGTCTGATGCGCCGGTGGAACCGTTCGATCCGCTTACCGGTATCCATGCCGCGGTGACACGTCAGCGAGCAGATGGCGCGCCCGGTGAGAGTGGTTGGTACCCTGACGCACGGCTCACAGTTGATGAGGCAGTGCGCGGTTACACCATCGGGCCAGCTTATGCAGCAGGGATGGAAGACCGCTTAGGGCGGCTTGCACCCGGTTACTTAGCCGATTTAATTGTTCTTGACCGCGATATTTATACCATTCAGCCTTCAGCGATTCTTGAAGCGCGTGTCGAGGCCACCATGGTCGGCGGCGAATGGCGTTACGGCGGTGTGTAAACGGGTTGCTATGTCAGTGCCATTGATGCGCTGCTGTACACGATGTTCAAACTGGCTGAATAGATAATTACCCCCCTGTAAACACTAAAATCGACTTCTATGGGAACCGGATAGTTCTGGTTCCCTGTATTGGCTTTGAGTTCACCAAGGTCGATGTAATCGGTGCCGATATCTTCGGGTTTACGTGGTTCTGGATTTCGTGTTAAGTAGATGTGTAGGTTGGGGCCATTTGTCACACGGAAGTCTTCTAAACGCAGCACACGGGTGTTATCCGGGAATTGGTAGAGGCGGGCGGTTCCACTGCCTGCACGAATATCATCGACTCTGCTGAACAGGCCGACGGCGCGTTGTTCGGGGGCTGTGATACCGGTCAAACCTTGTTCTTCTGTGGGCACTATACTATCCGGGCTAAGGGCGGCACGCGCCATGGCAATAGCCATTTCACGGTTCTCCTCTAGCAAGTCCTCATAGGCTTCCCGCTGTTCCGGTGTGAGCAGCGCGAATGCGGCGCGTTGTTCTTCTGTTAGGCCGGGGAATCCATCTTCGACCAATTCAATTTCGAGGAGTGGCTGCCAATATGGGAAAGTGTATACGGCTATGACAACCAGTGTTCCTAGGAAGATCACAATTAGCCGCAGTCGATTATTCATCGGTGTTATTCCTCTCTCTCGGGGTTGGCAAATGGTTATCTCTGTTCTGGTGATGCCCTATTGCCCTCGCTATAATTCACACACTGTATTTGATGAAGAATTCTAAAGTAAATGATGTGTGTAACCAATAAGGAGTATGGTCGTGGTTAATCGTACAGGTATGTTCATTGGCCCTGTTGAGCATCCGGTTGAAGGAGCCATGCTTAAGATAGGCGATAAGTCACCCGATTTCAAGTTGACTGCTAATGATTGGTCGATCAAGTCACTGGCTGATTATGAAAATAAAGTGAAAATCATCAGTGTTGTACCTTCGTTGGATACCCGTGTTTGCTCAGCACAAACCCACCGGTTTAACCAAGAAGCGGCTAACTTGAATGCCGATGTTGTTATTTTAACAGTGAGCGCCGATTTACCTTATGCGCAGCGGCGCTGGTGTGGGGCTGAAGGGGTTGAAAGGGTGGTCACGCTTTCGGATCATAAGGACATGAATTTTTCTGATGCGTTTGGCGTTCACGTGAATGATTTACGGATCTGCCAGCGTGCTGCGTTTGTGGTTGACCGCAATGACATTGTTCAATATGCCGAATACGTTGCGGTGATTGGCGATGAAATTAATTTTGAAGCGGTTCTAGAGGCTGCAAAAGCCTTAGTTTAGTTGCGCGTATGAAGAAAGCAGAGGCTAGGTATGGATATTCGGATGCAACGGTTAGCAAATGTGCTGGTGGATTATGCATGTGATGTCAAGCCCGGTATGTGGGTAGGCATTCTAGGCGATGTGGTGACGCTGCCCGCCCTTCGCGCTGTCTACGCAGAGGTACTGCGATATGGGGGTAACCCTACACTGTTCATCAGTGACGAATATATGACGCGGTTATTCGCGAGAGAAGCTAACGATGACCAGATTGCGTGGGTTGATCCCAGTATGTCACTCTACTATGAGAAAGCAGACATTTACATTCGTGTTGGATCAAGCACCAATACTCGCGCTATGACGAACATTGACCCCCAACGGGTACAACGCATCGCAGCAGCGCGTAAGGCATGGTTGGATACCCGGTTAACCCGGTCGGCCAAGTTGGAGTTTGAATGGGTCGGAACATGGTATCCCACAGAAGCCAGCGCACAGGAAGCCAATATGAGTCTCGAAGAATACGAGAATTTTGTTTATGGCTCGATGTTCCTCGATCACGAAGATCCTGCTGGTGAATGGCGCAAGCTGGCAGCACATCAACAGTTGAAGGTGGATTGGCTCAAGGGCAAGAAACAGGTGAAGTTACAAGGCCCGAATGCCGATATTCAATTGTCGATTGAGGGGCGGTCATTCGTTAACAGTGATGGTCACAAGAATATGCCCAGTGGTGAAATATTCACCGGGCCTGTTGAAGATTCGGTAAATGGTTGGATTAAGTTTGATTACCCCAGCATCGTAGCCGGACGGGCTGTTTCCGGTATTGAATTGAAATTTGAGAACGGCAAAGTCGTGCATGCTAAAGCCGATACCAATGATGATTTGCTACAAGCCCAGTTGAATACGGATGCGGGCGCGCGTTATCTGGGTGAGTTCGCGATTGGCACTAACTTCGGCATCAATCGCTTTACGGGCAATATCCTGTTCGATGAAAAGATCGGCGGAACTATTCATATGGCGATTGGAATGGGGTATCCCGAAACAGGCAGCGTCAATCGCAGTGCGGTTCACTGGGATATGATTTGTGATATGCGCAACGACAGTACTATTCATGTGGATGGCGAATTGTTCTATAAGAATGGTCAATTTGTCGTCTGATTATCGCCAACAGCTCGCCCACTGTTTGAACCGGAGCCTAACTAAGCTCCGGTTTGTGTTTATATTTCTCTTCACCTGAATTGTGCAGAATGGATTGATTATTCTGGCTAATCGTGCCGCAAAAACTGATCTGCGCTATACTTCCAAGAGAATATTTCTGCATAGAATAGGTGGAATGATGCGCGTATTTATTAATTACGCTCACGCTGACCATGATATTGTTGAATCATTGGCTGGCACGCTCACCGGACACGGTCATGAACTCCTGCCCCCTGATAAGCTAATGCCCGGCGATGATTGGGCTGTGGAATTGCAGTCAGCGATATCAGAGGCTGATGCAGTGATTTATGCGCTATCACCGGATTCACTGGCGAATGAGTGGGTGTCATGGTGTTTTGCCGCGGCTGTACGAGCAGGACGACCGGTTATTCCGGTGCTGCTGCGAGAAAGTTCCTCTATTCCCGACTCGTTGAGCGGGACTCCGGTTGTTGATTTGAGCGCTGGGGGGGATTCTTATACTGTTCTTGCAGATGCGTTTAATACCCTCACAAATTATCAAATTTCTGTCGATCTTGCTGCCGAGGTTGCTGATGTTCCCGCCGGAATACCGGCTCAGGCGATGGGCAGCTTAGCTGTAAGTCGTGCTGACGCACATGCCGTGCTGCTGCCGAATGTACTTAATTTGCTACCGCCTCCTTTTGAATGGCTTGAGATCCCTGCGGGAGAGGTCATATTGCAAGATGCTTCAGCAAATGGCGGCTCAGCCGGTGGCGCTTATAACGTTGGTACTTTTTACATTAGCCGCTATGCTGTCACGAACGCCCAGTATCGGGTTTTTCTGGAAGACACCAAAGGTTATGCCAGCGAACGCTGGTGGAGTTTTTCCGAAGAAGCCGCGCGCTGGCGTCAGGAAAACCCGATGCCTCCATCCATCTCACCGGATGCGGATGTTCCCTGTGTTGGACTGTCGTGGTATGAAGCAGTGGCTTTTTGCCGCTGGCTTAACTTGAAGCTGCGCCCTTCATCAGCCGTTCAACATGCTGGTTTGCGGCGTATGACGACCGCCATTGGTTCAACCATCGCGCTCCCAACCGAGCAGCAGTGGCAGCGTGCCATTGAAAATGACGCCGAGAAGATGGATCTCAGCGGTAACATTTTAGAGTGGTGTATGACCGCATGGGGAACAGATAATGTGCTGCTTGGTGGTAAGGTGGAACGGGTTGTCCGGGTAGGCTCCACCGACTATGATGAAGAAACCCGGCTGCGTCATCGCGATTTAGCGGAGCCAGAAAGCCGGGATAATCGTTTTGGTTTTCGGCTAGCGTGTACGTTGTAACCGATTGAGCAGTGTATTGGGTATAGAGGTGAGGCTTGCGAGTGCGAGTCTCACCTCTATACAGGATCAGTTAGTTCAGAAGTAGATTATCCTCGACCTGTTTGTCGATGAGCGCGCCTCGTAGTTCGGTGATCTGATCGCGCAGGGCAGCTGCTCTTTCGAACTCCAAAGCCTGTGCCGCTGAACGCATTTCCTTTTCAAGCTCTTTAATCATCTTGTTGATGTCGTCCTTGGGCACGAGTGTCAGGTCGACGGCACCTTCAACCGGAGTTTCTTCGTTGACCATGGCCTTCACGCGATCAGTGAGATCCCGCACCTGCTTGATGATGCTCTGCGGCGTGATGCCTCGCTCCTCGTTATATTTATGCTGGATGTCACGACGACGATTCGTTTCATCAATCGCACGTTTCATCGAGTCGGTCATGGTGTTGGCATAGAGGATAACTTTACCCTCGACATGGCGAGCAGCCCGACCAATATTTTGGATGAGGGCCTGCTCCGAACGCAGGAAACCTTCCTTGTCCGCATCCAGAATGGCGACGAGTGAAACTTCTGGCAGGTCGATGCCCTCACGGAGCAGGTTGATGCCCACCAGCACGTCATAAATGCCGAGCCGCAAATCGCGTAAGATTTCGATGCGTTCGATTGTTTCGATCTCGGCATGTAGATACTGGGCACGGATGCCCATCTCGTTGATGTATCCCGCGAGTTCCTCGGCCATGCGCTGGGTGAGCGTGGTGACAAGGGCACGCTGTCCGTTTTTGACGCGCAGTGCCACTTCCTGTAAGAGATCGTCGATTTGTCCTTCGACCGGACGCACACTGACTTCTGGATCAAGGATGCCTGTGGGACGGATGACCTGTTGAACGACTTTCTGGCTGATTTCCCGTTCATAAGGGCCGGGAGTAGCGGAAGTGTATATCGTCTGCCCCATCCGCTGTTGGAATTCATCAAAGCTGAGCGGACGGTTATCAAGCGCGCTGGGCAGCCGGAACCCGTAATCAACCAGCGTGGTCTTACGCATCCGGTCGCCGTTATACATCCCCCGTAATTGAGGAACGGTCATATGGCTTTCATCGATGACCATAAGATAATCGCTGGGGAAGTAATCAATCAATGTCGAGGGTGGACTGCCGGCTGGACGTTGATCAAGATGACGTGAATAGTTTTCGATGCCGGATGAATAGCCAACTTCCCGAATCATCTCCAGATCATAACGGGTGCGTTGTTCGATGCGCTGAGCTTCTAACAATTTGCCTTCGCGCTTGAAGTTTAGCAGGGTTTCTTCCAACTCGGTTTCAATGTCATGCAGTGCCTGCTTCATCTTCTCGTCGTCGGTCACGAACTGTTTGGCCGGAAATATTTTGATCATATCGTGCTCGGCCAAAATCTCACCGGTCAGGCTGTCAAACTCGGTAATCCGCTCGATTTCATCACCGAACAGGAGGATGCGGTAAGCGATTTCGGCATAGGCCGGAACGATCTCTAACGTATCACCACGTGCTCGAAATGTGCCACGACGCAGATCGAGGTCATTCCTCGTGTATTGGATTTGAACCAGTTTACGCAGAATAGTGTCACGCCGGATTGTCTCACCTTTATGTAGTTCGACAATCGAACGCCCCCATGCTTCCGGGCTGCCGATACCGTAAATGCAGGAGACGGATGCGACGATCAAGACATCCCGCCGCGAGAACAGGGCTGCGGTGGCCGCCAACCGCAGCCGGTCGATTTGTTCGTTGATCTGTGTTTCTTTTTCGATATGCAGATCGAGCCGGGGGACATAGGCTTCCGGCTGATAGTAATCGTAGTAGCTGACGAAATACTCGACAGCGTTCTTCGGGAAGAACTCTTTGAACTCAGCGTAGAGCTGCGCCGCCAGCGTTTTATTATGAGCCAGTACCAGCGTCGGCTTTTGTACCTGCTGGACGACTTGAGCAATCGTAAAGGTTTTGCCGGTACCGGTCGCGCCGAGCAGTGTCTGGTGCTGTAGGCCTTTTTCAAGACCTTCGACAAGACCAACGATGGCTGTGGGTTGATCACCCGTAGGTTGGAACTCCGAGACAAGCTGGAATGGGGGCATGTCAGGCTCCGTTTCAGAACGTCAGTTCGTATGGGGTAGATCATTATAACGGATGAGAAGCATCTGTGGTAGATGATCTTTATCGCTCTCTATTGCTGTTTCTCTGATTTGTTTTGCATCAAGTACATCCGAAAATACGGACTTTAGGGGCTGACCATTGACATGAACTGTCACGGCTGATATGATGCTCCACATGATGCGGGGTAGAGCAGTGGAAGCTCGTCGGGCTCATAACCCGGAGGTCGCAGGTTCGAGTCCTGTCCCCGCTACTACAGGGTGATGTAGCTCAGCCGGTTAGAGCGGTTCACTCATAATGAACAGGTCGGAGATTCGAGTTCTCCCATCACCACCAGCAAAAGCGCTCCATTTGGAGCGCTTTTTGTGTACCCCTCACTTCGTTAAGCAAGCTGGTTGATGAGTTCAACCAGTGCATGATTTAGTGCGGATGGTGTTTCCATCATCGGCATGTGACCAGCAACATCAATCATTGTTAATACAGCGTTTGGAACTAATCGCGCCATCTCTTGCGGAATTTCCGGCTTAAATAATTGATCACCTTCTCCGCCGATCACAACTGTCGGCACAGTCACACTCTTTAATGTGTCACTGGAGTCGGGACGGCTTGCCAATGCTTGCAGTGCGCCCATGATTCCGGTTGGCTGTGTGTTGAGCATGATGGATTCGGCGGCTTGAATGTAAGGGGCATTGGGGGGTGCTGCGGGATGAAATAACTTGGGGTTGAGCGCCGCTTTTGACCCTTCGGTAGCGACTTTTTCGGCCGTTTCATAACGCTTGGCTTTGGCTTCCGGCGTATCCGCTTTGTGATTGGTGGCAACTAACCCCATTCCACTAAAACGTTCCGGTGCTAGGCGCCAAGCCGCCATGGTGATATAGCCACCCATTGAATGCCCGACCCATATCGCTTTGGGAATATCCAACCGGTTCAGCAGTTGGATGACATCCTGTGCCATCAAATCGAGGCTGTAAGCTCCTTCGGGCGCTGGGCTTGCGCCATGTCCCCGCAGATCAGGCAGAATGAGATGAGCTGAAGTCGAAAGGTCATTCACCTGTTCTTGCCAGATCCGCCGGTTTAAGGGGAAACCGTGCAGCAGTAGCACCGGTGTGCCGCTGCCGTGTTCCTCAAAGGCCAAATTGACGGTAGTGTTCAGAGGTGTTGAGTTATAGGTCATGTGATCTCCTCACTATTGTTCATGAGAGACCAGATCTGCCCATGTTTCGCGCTGGCGGGCAACCTGCCAAGATTGCCCATCGGGACTGATAACAACTTCTGGCGGACGCAAGCGCTGGTTGTAATTGCTGGACATCACCATACCGTATGCGCCTGCTGTTAAGACAGCCAATTTCTCGTTCGTCACTGTGGCCTGAATCTCGATGTTATGACCCAGCGCGTCGGCACTTTCACAGACTGGTCCGACCACATGGTACAGCCTTTTGTCGCGTTTGTAATCAGCCACTGGGACTATCATATGATGGGCTTCGTAAAGGGCAGGGCGGATGAGTTCGGCCATGCTGCCATCGGTGATGAGCAAATGTTCTCCCCCTTGCTCTTTGGTATAAAGCACGCTGATGACGAATAAGCCTGCGTCGGCGATGACCGAACGCCCCGGCTCTAAAATGACTTGATAATCTTTCAATAGGGGCGTTACTGCTGCGCCGAAATCATCCCACGATGGGATCGGCTCTTCGGCGCTATAGGCAACGGCCAACCCCCCCCCGATATTGATCGTTCGGATGGTGGGGTAGGGATGCAGAATCTCGAGTACGGTTTCAACCGCCTGTCGGGTTGCATTTGTATCATGCAGTTGGCTGCCAATATGAATATGAAGTCCTTCGATTGAAACATTCGGGAAATCATCTTGTCGCCTGAGTAGTTCACGGACAGTTTGAATCGAAAGACCGAACTTCGCCGCTCCATGCCCTGTTGCAATATGACGGTGAGTAGGCGCTGCAATATCCGGATTCAGCCTCAGCGCAACCCGCACTTGTTTGCGGTCAGTGAGCACGGCTAATTCTTGAATGCTCTCCAATTCGCCGACATTTTCAACATTAATCCAGCCGATTTGTTTTTCAAGCGCGTAGCGAAGTTCGTCACGAGTCTTGCCGACTCCGGCGAATACAATATGTGCCGTGTCTGCGCCTGCAAGAAGCGCCTTATGGATTTCCCCCGCGCTCACGGCATCAATTCCAGCGCCTGCTTGCACCAGTGTTTTTAAAACCGCCAGATTAGCATTCGCTTTGGCGCTGTAGTGAATCTCTGGTTTGAGTACACTGAACGCGCTGCGAATACGCTCCAAATTGTGGAGCATCCGTTTGAGGCTGTAAATGTAGACAGGCGTGCCAACCTGCTCCGCGATCTCCTCAATAGAGATTTCATCTGCAAACAGGTTGCCAGCTCGATAGTGGATTGAATTGTTCAGCATGTGGGCGGCCTGCTACTTGACGACCGAAATAAGTTCATAAACGCGGGTGGGATGTGCGATGCCTTTGAAGCTGACATCACCGATGTCATTGACCTGTGCGATATTTTGCAGCATATCACTGGTCGCCTCACTGATGACGATTTGCCCCGGTTCCGCCACTCCGCATAATCGCGCTCCCAGATTAACCATCCGTCCTAGTGCAGTGAATTCGCTGCGGATGCGGTGCCCAATTTCGCCGGCAATCGCATCACCGGAGCTTATTCCGATGCCCATCGACGGGAGTTCATGACCGGTTGCCGCGAGTTTGGCTTGCAATTCACGGTGAACCGCTTGCATTTCCAGCGCTGCTGCGGCAGCACGATGCGCATGATCGTGCATTTGAACCGGTGTGCCGAATAGACCCACAACCATATCGCCCACAAATTTATCGAGCGTGCCACCATGGTCTAAGATTACGTCGGTCATTTTTCCCAGAAACAAATTGAGCGAACTCACAAATTCTTCGGCGGAGATATTTTCCGCCCACTCAGTCGAATCGCGTAAATCCGCGAATAAGACCGTCAGATTAACGCGTTCGCCGGAGAGGATATTGGCGTTTGCCTTTTGCAGCAGCATTTCCACGACTTTGGGGTCAACCGAACGGGTGAGAATTGCGCGCATCCGGCGCTGTTCTAACCGTTCAAAAATCGCGGTATCTACCTGACTCGTTATGGCTTGAAGCATATTGAGGTCTTCGCGGTTAAAGCCATCTTTACCCGCGCTATTGACCAGACCAATAACGCCAATTAGACGTTCGTTGAGAATGAGGGGGGCAGCGATGTACGATTGAATGTTGCCACTTAATCCATTCTCGTGGATGATCGAGCCTTTTTTCAGTGCCGCTCGCGAAATCTGCTGTACAGTCTGCTGGTATTCAGGAGTTGCGATTTGACCATCAATGGTGAAAGCGCGCAGCTCAAGTTCCTGCTCTTGTCCTTCACTATAAAGCATGATATAGCCCATCTCACTGGAGACAGCCGAACTCAATTCGCTCAGTACTGCTTGCAGCATTGCGTCCAAATCTTTTTCGCGGTCACGTACCTGATCAATCCGGTAAATGACTTCAAGTTCCCGTTTACGCTGCGAAAGCTGACGTTGGATGCGCGAATGAACCACAGCCGAATCCATCTGGCTCATCATCGCGTGCAGAAGCCGGTGATCAGCAATCGAATAGGGTGCTTCTCGCCCAACGATGACGGCGCCTAGTCGATTTCCCTCAACGACAAATGGGGCTGCCAGCAGGACGGCTTCTTTAAGGCCATCGGGTGTGGGAATTACTTGGGGAATTGTCAGCTTTTGCGCATGACCTTGCAGCTTTTCGAGCGTCGAGGGAGATAGATCATATTTATTGATGACCCCCCGCAGAATCATGTTATTGCTCTCGGACTCTGTCAGTAAGACGAGGCAGATTTCAGCATCGAAATATTGCAGCGCAATAGCGGTGAAACCGTTGATCAGCTCTGTTTCATAATTAGTACGATCCCGTAGCCGATCGATGTCGTAAATAGCTTCTAATTCACGGTTGCGCTGGGTGAGTTTCCATGTCGTCCGTGCCTGCACAACAGCTGAGTCCAGCTGTGTTTCTACTAGATCTAACATGATAAGTTCGGCTTCGCTGAACGGAGCGTTGTCCCGCAAGAGAATGAAGCTTCCCATCGGGTAATCGTGCAAAATGATTTGCACCCCGATTGCATATTCCCACGGCGATTCTGTCAGAAGCTGCTTGCCACTGCTTGCCATGGCTCGTCGGCACAGTTTTGTTGCCAGTTGAACGGGTATGCCTTGAACAGCCAGCAGTTCAATATCATCGCTCGTTTCGGTGATCAACATGATGGCGCAGGCTTCACAACCAAACCACGATTGTAAAAATGAAGCCGCAGTTTCGAACATTACTTGTGGATCGCCATCATCGTGCAGCGTATCCCGAATCTGATCCAGTTTGAGCACCAGTTCAAGGTCTGGTTGCTTTTGCGAATGAGACTGCAAATCACTCACCATACAACTCCATCTTATCTCCAGAAGCTTGTCCTATATCTTTTTTATAGGGTTATGCTATAGTGTTGTCTGCGTCTTCAAGGCGCGGTATGCTTCTTGCTGAGCAAGTATAGCAAATAAAGCGCTTGTCAGCTTCTAGATCAGGAGTAAGGTAAGTCGATTTGGCGCTGTTAAACGTTGAAACTAAACTGGCTACTGAGTACGAAACGATTCGTCGTCGTGAATATGAGTTGATTTCCGGCTTGCTGGATGTCTTCCCCAAGGTTGATAACCTCGGCGAGAGTGGAATGGTGCAAATTCGCGATGCAATGTTCCATGCTGATCATCCATTTCTCATTGTACTGGTCGGGCCGTTCAACTCCGGCAAATCAAGCATCATCAACGCCCTCTTGGGTCAGGAAGATATTCTTCCTATCGGCCCCGTCCCCACAACCGACAAAATCACTATTCTGCGTTGGGGTGAGCAACCACAACGTTTAAGTGGTGCCGATGCAGCCGATACGCTGCTCTATCCGGCCCCCTTGTTACAGAAGGTGAGTCTGGTCGATACTCCCGGCCTTGAGTCGATCTTCAAAGAACATGAACAAATCACGCGCCAATTTTTGCACCGGGCCGATGTAGTCCTGCTGGTGATGTTGGCGACCCAAGCCATGACCGCCAGTAACATGGAATACCTTCAACAACTAAAGGTTTACGGCAAAAAGGTCATTTTGGTGATCAATCAGGCGGATCTGCTCACGGCGGAAGAAGCTGAGTCGGTACGAGAGTATGTGCTCGAACAAAGCCAATCGCGTCTCGGCTTCCGGCCAGATGTCTGGTTGGTTTCAGCGCGGCAGGGTTTGGCTGCCCGGCGTGATGGCGAACTCGATAAAATTGCTTGGAAAGCCAGCGGCCTCAGCCGTATTGAGGAGTACCTCGACGACCAACTGAATGATGTCGAGCGACTGCGGCAAAAACTGCAAACCCCGCTTCAGATCACCAAAAATGTCAATCAATCCGCGCTGGCCGCTATTCGCAATAATCAATCTGCACTTGATCAATATCAAGGGATTACAGCCAATATAGACCAGCAGTTATCCGCCCAAAAACGTGATCAGGAAAAAATGGTTCGCGACCTGAATGCAGAACTCACACAGCGTTTCACCATGATTGCCGAACGTGGCAATCAAGCAATTCAGGATATTTTTCGCTTTGGGAATGCGCTGCGTACCTTGTGGGGCGGGCTGCTTGAATTGATCGGCTTGGCCGGCGTATTGCGCCGCCGCGGTCGTTCTTATATACAGTCGGTCTTCGAGCACTACAAGGTATTTGAACCTGTCGATGAATTGTCAGGCATTTCTGACCGTTTAGCCCCTCGTCTGGAAGGTAAAGATATTCAAGATGTGGATGATCTGGTGAAGTATGCGCGGCGAGAAATTGATGCCCTCCCGGAAGCCATCAAGTCGAAGGTGATTGGTACAGTACAATCTCCGCTCAAGTATGATCGGCAGGCACTTCAGGAAGTTCGCCCGCAGCTAGAATTGCTGGAAACAGAAGCCCGTCAGGTCGAAACCGAACGCTTGGATCGCACACTACGGAATTCCATGTTCTATCTGGCCGCTTTTGAACTCATCCTCGTGATTTTTGCCGTCGTATCATTGGGAATCCAGTCGGACGACATTCAGTCCAAAATTCTGCTCCTCTTGTTTCTGTTGGGCTTGGGCGTGTTTGCCTTGCTCTACATGCCCTTACGTGGGCGATTACTGCAATCCGCCTATACCGGACGCATATTGAAATTGCAGGGGCGTTATATCGATACCCTATCCAAAGCAGCCGATAAGCAAATCGAATATGGAATGCGCTTGCGTCGGGATGCCATCCAACCCCTCACGCGTTTGATTGAAGCGCAAACTCAGATACAAACCGAGCAGCTCACCAAATTGCAGGTTGCCGATCAAGAAATTGTGAGCATCGAAGCGGCACTGGCCAAGTTTGGTAAAAAAGGCATTCTCGGTTAAGAGAGGTCAATGACGTTGACAACAGTAAATGCACTTGATGGAACCTTAGCTGCCCTCCGCGAATCCGAAATCCGTCTCCTCACCGACATTGGCGCAACTTTGGCTGATATGGGAGAGGGCGCGCAGGATGAGCGCCAGCGTCTGGCAGATGTGGCGCAGGATCTGCGCGACATGTTCTTTTTGGTGGTGGTGATCGGCGAATTTAATGCTGGCAAATCATCTTTTGTGAACGCTCTGCTGGCGGATAATCTCCTCCCGATGGGTATCACACCCACGACCGAGGCCATTGAATTGATCCGTTACGATCCACAGGTTAATCGTAAGCCGAACCTGCGACCGGATGGCATACGCGAATGGACGCATCCCAATACCGGCGCGCCGGGCGTAGCTTTAGTCGACACACCCGGTACCGGCTCCGTTTTTCAGAAACACGAGCGAGTTGCGCGTTCCTTCTTGCACCGTAGTGATCTGGTTGTGTTTGTTGTTTCGGCCAAGCGTGCGTTCGCCGAAACCGAGCGTCTTTATTTAGAAGTCGCCCGAAATTACGGCAAAAAAATTATCCTCGTCGTGAACCAGATCGATCTTCTTCAGCCTAAAGAGCAAGTTGAAGTACGCCGGTTCATCGAGCAGCAGGTAGATGAACTGCTCAGCATTCGCCCTCTGCTCTTTATGGTTTCTGCTAAAGAGGCTTTGTCTGCGCGTAATGCCAGTGGCGCAGTGGTGGGCGATCCGGGCGGCATGGAAGCTGTACGGGCACATCTGCGCGGGGTTTTTAACGAAGCTCCACCCGCCCAGCAGAAGTTGATCGCTCAATTGGATATGGCCGAGCGTCTCGTGAAAGATTATCAAGGTACGGTTCAGCGTAAAGCGGATCTCGTGAATATTGATACAACCAAAGTGCGCGAAGTGCAGCGCGAGCTAGAGCAGCAGTCCGTTGGGCTGAGCGCTCAACTGAAAGTAGCACGTGGCGAAATTGACTCGGTTTTTGAAGGTATGCGTCGTCGTGGTATCAATTTCATCGATACCAATTTCTCCATCCGGAAAATTGGTCGCACCCCCAAACGTGAAGTACTTCAGGCGGAATTTCAAGAAGTGGTTATTGGTCGTGCCCTCCGCGACATTGGGGAAGCCACCAATGGCTACATCAACGCAGTGGTGGATAACAGCCGCTTATATTGGCGCGGAGTGATTGACCGCCTCAATCAATTGCGTGAATTGATGGAACAGGAAGTCACAGGCCTCGACTCTGGAATCTATTCTGAACAGCGCGAGGCTTTGCAAGAAGCGATTCAAATTGCCGAAAGTGAACTGAAAACCTATTCCACCGGCAAAATCGTCACCGAGATACAAGAGATTTTTGAAACCAACAGTGCTGGCTTTACCACCAGTGTGTTGGCGAGTTTGGGTGGGTTGGTTCTCATACTGCTGGCCTTAGCGCCCGCTGGCCCGATAATTGGTGCCGGTGCTGCACCGCTCGCCTTCCCGGCTTTTGTTTTTGGTGCTCCCATCTTGCTGGGTGGTGGTTATTTTGCGCTCCGCTACTTCCGTGGTGTGGTCAGCGATACCAAGCGCGATCTGCACCAGCGTATCGACGAACTGGAAAAATCCTACGAAACCGCGCTGGATGACCTCACAAACAAGGAACGTACCCGCCTGACCCAATATGGGACTCAGGTTCTCACGCCTATTTTTAGCCGTTTAGAAGTGCTTGCCCAACGCTATGCAGCCCAGCAGTCCGCCCTTCGTGCCCATCTCACCCAATTGGCTGCCTTGCGTGAGCAAATCGAAAAAGCCAGATAACCATGTCAACAGGGCACTCCGATGACACTTTTTCTTCAAGCTCAAATTGTTGTTGAACTGCTGCTGGCGGCCATGCTCAGTGTATTGATTGGCTATGATCGCGAGAGCCGCCGCCAGCCTGCCGGATTACGCACCCACATGCTTGTTGGTGTCGGCTCGTGTTTGTTTACGGCCCTTTCAATGCATGCCTTTGTTGGAGATACCGGACGTGTTGCTGCTCAGGTGGTGGCGGGCGTAGGTTTTCTCGGTGCCGGCACCATCATCCAGCGGCGCGGACAGCCCCATCACCTCACAACTGCTGCCAGCATTTGGGCGACAGCCGCTGTTGGTATGGCTACCGGAACAGGTGCTTGGTTCCTCGCTTTGGGGGCTTCGTTAATCATTTGGGCTGTTCTCGTGGTTGTGCGCTGGTTCAGTAAAAGTGATGAGCCGGATCATCACCTATATGACAATCACAAAGACACGCATTAACTTGAAGTTTCACATCATAAACCGTGTATAGCTCGTAACTGCTTGATCAAGTTTGTCACATCGGGTTCACGAGTTTCGCGCGGCATTCCCATAGGGTCACTAATATTCTCATCCCCCAGCAGCGCGTGGGCAATATTCACCATGCCATGGCTCAGCGCATCCAGATTATATCCACCTTCCATCGCGAAGATGATTTTTCCGCCGCAAAACTTTTCCGCCATCCGGATAAGTTCGCGGCTCAGATGTGCGTACCCGGTTAGGCTTAAACGCATCCCCGCAATCGGATCGAGCCAGTGTGCATCAAACCCCGCCGAAACGATGATAAACTCCGGCTTAAACCGTTCCGCGGCCGGCCACACAATCTGATCATAGATGGCTGCGAAGTTGCCGTCACTGTGCCCTGCCGGCAACGGGATATTGATTGTATAACCTTCGCCTTGTCCGCTACCGATGTCGGTCAAGCCGCCCGTTCCGGGATAGAATGGCGCTTGATGAGTCGAGATAAACAATACACTTGGGTCATCATAAAACATGGCTTCGGTGCCATTCCCATGATGCACATCATAATCAACAATCATTACCCGCTTGATCCCGTAAGTCTCTTGGGCATAACGCACGGCAATCGGCACATTCCCCAGAATGCAAAACCCCATTGCATGGTCAGGCATGGCATGATGCCCCGGTGGCCGAACTGCTGCTAGCGCGTTTCGAGCTTTACCGCTCAGAACCTCGTCAGCCGCCAGTACCACACCTCCGGCGCTCAGACGTGCTATTTCAATCGAAGTCGGCCCCGCGTATGTATCCGGATCGAGGTGATTCATGTGCGACGGCCTGCTTTCGTCCAGCCAATGGAGCAGGTCAACATACTTCGGACTGTGAACCTTCTGAATCCACTTATCCTCCACCGCCCGTGCTTCGTGAACCTTCATACGGTCGATTAATCCAGCCAATCGCAATTGTTCCCATACTGCTCGGATTCGCCCCGCATGTTCGGGATGACCCTGAAGATGATGCTCCACATAGCGAGGGTGAGAGATATAGGCGGTGGTCATGTGTAATCCTCTATTGACGAGCAGTTCAGTTAAATACTCTATATATGGATCAGATTGTTGCCGGAAAATCCCCTGCTTGCAAGTACCCTGCCAGATTTGCAAAAAGGCTTTATAATCACAACACTTGAGAAAGATGCCTCATGACGGCGTTACTTTGGCTTCCCTATCCGTTTCAAAAGCTCATCATGATTTAGTAATTTTGATTCAGGAGGTTCGGACGAGCATATGCAGTATGAACGCTTGGTACAGTGGGCAAAAAGTGTATGGGAAGCACGCTGGCCCGGACGCAACTATCTGACGATCTGGGCCTCTTCCGATTGTAGCAATAGCGTCGCTCAAAGTCAGATCCGACCGGGACGTAAACTGCGCGGAAAAGCGCGTTTTGACGGTTTCGAATCCCTCGATTCCCCTGTGATTGTGCCCATCAGTGACTACGGCACGCGTGGCAAGAAAATGGTACTCACCACCACTGCCGGGGCGTTTATATTTAAGTTCTCACAGCAAGGGGCTGACCCATTTGAAGTCATTTATGCCAGCTCCTACTTCGATGACGAAGGTCAGGATTTGACGGCGGTAGCGCTCGTTCCGCCCGAATGTCTGGAAACATGGGCTGCTTTTGAATTTGCCTGTGCTCGTGCCGTTCGCCCGCGCATTCGTCGCCGCCGTGATGTCTATATCATCGGTGGTACCGATGCATTCTTTGATCCAACCGTGGAATGGGAAGATGTCATCCTTCCCGAACAGCTTAAAAGTGATCTGGCCGAAGATATGGAAGCCTTTTTCAATACAGGCGTTCATATCTACCGCGAACTGAAGCTAGCTCCCTTCCGTAAATTGCTTCTTGCCGGAGTTCCCGGAACCGGCAAGACCATGCTCTGTGCCGCTATGGCAAAGCTCGCCATTAATCGTGGGCGCATCGTGGTTTATGTTTCCGGTTCGGATCGTGATGGAGCATCATTTGAAAAAATCCAACGTGCGCTTCAAGCAGTCACCGCTGCCCGTTACCCCGTCCTCCTCATCGTCGAAGAGATCGATGCCTATCTGCAAGGTGATGATAAGGCCCGTGTCCTCAACGTTCTGGATGGTGTTGAATCACCCAATAATCCTGAAGGTGCGCTCCTCCTCGCGACGACCAATTACCCCGAAGTCATTGATGAACGCATCGCGCGGCGTCCGGGACGTCTGGATCGCATCTTTGTTATACCGACCATTCAGAATGATCATCACGCCGAACAGATGCTTCGGCACTACATGGCCGACCAGTGGCGCGATGAACATATGGAAGTCATCCCTGAACTGATCAATCAACCCGGTGCCTTCGTCCGCGAGGCGGCTCTCCATGCTCGTATGCTTGCCGCCCACGACCGCCGGACGGAAGTGACCCTCGAATTCCTCCAGCAGTCCATCGACAGCCTCCTTCGTCAGATTCGCGCCGGGAATGACTTCCTGCGTGACCGTCGTCCCATTGGTCTCGTCCACAACAAAGGTAAGTCTAAGAAGAACCTGCGACCGGATCCTTTTGGTTTCAAAGATTAACGCTGCGTTTCGGTGTCTGTTTGCCTCACATATGTGCAATGAGGCGCTTGTCCTTCGAACTTGTGACAGTTTGGTTAAGAAAATCTAACTTTAGAGCCACTTTCCGTTTGACTCAAGCCTTACAATTCCGTTATGCTTCAATCAGTGAACAATATATATTGTTTCACAATCTCTTGTTGGCCTAGTAAAGGAGACACACAGTGAGGAATGTAGCATTTGCAGGTGTTCAACCGGTGATGACACTGAACAGAGGACGCAAATTCGTGGCGTTCCTTATGTTGCTGGTAGTGTTGTCTCTGGCCTTGGCTCCGTTGGCTGTGCAGGCAAGCAGCTCTGCTAGCGCAACCTCAGCGGGGTTTGGTGCGGCGTTTGGTTACGCCCAGACAATCGGGCCGATTGCTTACACGCAGGCTGGTTCGATTGGTGATGCTGCGGGTGCCGCCGCTGCAATCACTCCCTATTCGTCAGCAGTGTCGGCTGTCTTTAGCAGTGGCCCATCTGCTGCCTTCGCTACCTCCATTGGCAGCCCCTTCGGCTCGAATGCCTTTGTACAGGTAGCCTCGTTCTTTGGTGGTTTTGCGAGTGGTGTAGCCGCGAGCGCGCCGTAAGAATAGTTGTTTGATTACTCACTGCGACAGGGCGAAATCGCGGTTTTGCCCTGTCACTTTGTGGTTACCGTTCACATGTGGATAGGACTGAAGTTGAATCGTATTCGCGCTTCGTTTTCTCATCTATCAGTTATCTTAATCGCTGCTGTTTTTGCCCTGCTTTCCGCTCACACCGTCGCCGCGCAAACCAGCCCCGGAGCCGCCTTTTTTTCATACGAGTGCCGCAGCTATGGCTTCGACTTCTTCTTACAGGGTTCTTTTGTGCTGCGCGTTACCTTCACCGAGATCAGCGACCCTCTCGCCCGTGCGCTTGCTTTGAATCAAAATCAGCCCATCAAATCCACTGCTGAGATTGGCTTGTGGGCGCTCAAATCCGATGAACTTCAGATTCACCAGAACAAAGACCCCGACCTGACCAAATATGTGATTCCCGCCACCGCCTGCGGTCCTTTGAATACCGGAGCACCCTCGGCCGCATCTAGCCAGTCACTAGCTTTTGTCCAGTTGAATGGCCCCGGTCAGGCCTTTGCTTACGCACAGGTCACAGCTTCCGGTCAAACATTGGCCTATGCGCAAGTTTCGGGGGAGGGCATCGCGCTCGCGGCAGCACAATCAACCGTTCCGGCAGATGGCTCTACACCCACCGGAACCAGTGCTCATGTGCATATCGTTCAAAAAGGTGAGAACCTGTTTCGTATCGCATTGCGCTATAACACCACCGTGGCTGTTCTCTCCCAACTGAACAATATCTCTGACCCGGCACGTATTTACGTTGGACAGACAATCATTCTACCCGCCTAAAATTATGGGCTAGGCGTCAGTATGGGTGCGGTGACCGTGATCAGCCCCAACTGTGTCAAGAAGCTCAGGCTGTCGTACATTTCAAACGCTTCGGCGATCAACCCCTGCTGATCAAAACGAAACAAGGTGATTGTTGGCAAGTTCAGTGTCAGCCCCGTAGGTGGTATCGCGCTGCCATCTGCATTGACGAAGTTACCGCTGAAGGTGCCGTTCAAAGTGTAATAAATAGCTGTCCAATTCCCCTCGGTGACAATCTGCTCTACCGTCAGCGTCAAGTTCGGGAGTGCCCCTCGTAACCGCCCCAGATCACCCGCCAACCCCGTCCGGTCTAGCACACCGAATGGATTATGGGCGCTCAAGTCGTCCTTGAATGCTTGGTTCATAAAGTCCAGATTGCCTTGATTTATTGCTGCGACATATTGTTCTACGGCAGTCCGATTCTGCGCGGACATGCCAATATCAACCACATCAGGATAGAGCATTGGCGCGGGGATCGGTGTATTGGATGCGGGCAGCACACCTAATTGACCGAGGAATGCCAGATTATCGAACGCGTCCCATTCCTCTGCGATCAACCCTGCTTCGTCAAATCGGTACACAACATTGACCACGAACTCAATCGGTTGGTTATTGGGGGCAATCGGCAGTGCGTTCGGGGTCACAAACTCCCCCGTGAAAGTCCCCTTCATCCGCAGCCGGGTCGCTACCAGATTGCCTTCCTCAAGGCTGACCTCCGTGCTCACCATTAAATCAGGCATCGCCGCCCGCAGCGACAAAACCGAAATCTTGAAAGCGGTCAGGTCGGTTTCTCCGGGGTGGCGCACGAATGACGGCGCGAACACACTGTCCACGGCGCTAATATTCCCTTTGCCATATAACTCGGCCACCAGTGTGTCAATCGTTTGCTTGAAGCTGCTTTGGGCGCTCACCGGAACGCACAACCCGATCACAACCATGCTCAGCACTATCACCAGTGCGGACTTCATTTTGAAGAATGACATCATGTGTCGCATTCACTTTCCTTAGCATTAATCCGAAAAATGATCTCAACCACCGCTGCAAAACTGCTGAAATAACTGTGCAAATTCCGGCGGTACGCTGCCGGGGAATGCCCCCAGATTGTTGCAGTCCAGCGTCGGCGAACTCGTTTCACCGGCTGGTGTCGGTTCTGCCGGGTTTGCCTCGCCCGCGCTGTCATTACCCCCACTCGCCGGCGCGCTCGATGAACCGCCGCGATCCGTCCCACAGGGAATAGTCAGGGTTTGCCCCACCACAATCTGGCTCGGATCAGCGATCCCATTCGCCGAAGCAATCGCCTCAATCGTCGTCCCGTAGCGCATCGCGATGCGGAACAGATTCTCCCCCGCGCTCACCACATGTGTGGTGCTGTTGCCACAGCTTCCCGATGCTGGAACTGCTGTCGGCGCTGCTTGTGCGGTAGGGAGTGCGGTAGGTGTCGCCGTCGGGGCTGGCGCTGCGCTAATCTGAAGTCCGATCTGTTCCAGTGCGGTTCGTGCGACTGCTGCTGTATCCAACTCGGCCTTTGTCCCACCTCTTGGCGCTGACCAGAAGAGAATTTGCCCGTCATTGTCGGTGATACCCGTGATCGACTGTCCCGCCTGTACGGTTGCCCCGCCGCTAATTTCCAACTGGCCGCTGTACACGTGCGCCACCAGCGCATTTTCCGATTGCTGCTGGAACGTGACCAGTGACGACGCTCGCAGTTTTGCGCCGTTTAGCGTGAAATTCAACACAATATCGGTTCCTGTCTGAACAGCCAGCACCGAAGGTGTTTCACTGCATCCCGCATCCTGCAAACCATTTCGGAACACGAATTGATCAGGTAGGATAGCATCAGCGTCCGATAAGTTTTCCAGCCTGACATCGCCGAGGAGCAGCATCATCGCTGCCGGGCCGCTGCCTGTATCAACCAGATTGATGGCCGCGAGTCCCCATTCCCCGCTTGTCACATCAGCGCCGGAGGTTTGTAATGTCCCTAGCGTCTTCAGGTCTGCCCGGTCGCCAACCGCCTCGAATGAGGTTGTCGCATCTGTTGCCGTCAGCGTGACCTGTGAATGTCCGTAACAAATAGTCTGTCCCGGTATCTCGGCGCAGTTTTCGCCGAAGCTGCTTAAAGCCTGTTGCACCAGTGCGAAACAAGCCGCGTCAACCTGTGCGGCGCTGGCGGTACCGGTGAATGCCAGCAGAAAAATGGCATACAAAACCCAGCGTGGAGTGAAACGCATACACCACCCTCTTTCCATCAGATAAAATCAGCTTATAACAGGATTGGGTTCGCTGCAACTTGCCATACTGTCACCTTTTGCGATGACAATCAGCCGCCAAAAATAGATGAATTACGTCGCTTTGGGGTACAAAATGAGATAATTGAACCCGTTCATCGTGATTGTTTCACCCTGTTCATACGCACGACTGATGGCGAGTAACACCACCTGCGGATAAAACTGTGCCCGCAGCACAATCATCCCAAAGGCTTGTTCATCAATCATCCGCACCAGTTCCGCCCCGCTGTATAACCCCTTCTTTTCCAGATTTAACAGTTGGGTCGGGTTTGTAATTACCGTCTTTTCGGCAGCAAGGCTGAAACCGGCATCTTCGCTAATGACCGGCCTATCCTCATCTCGAATCATATCCGCGATGCGCCATCCAGCCGCCACATCATCCGCTGTAACAAGGTGTCCGATGTTCGCGTACCCCGTCGCATACTGCCCATCCTGCGTCCGTGCCGAATCGTAAAACCCGTTCATCGCATTCGCTTGGATGCCGAAAAGGGTAGCAATCTCTTTGAATACCACTCCCTCCGTTGGCATATGCAAAACAGCCCGTCCGTAGCCCAGATAGAGCAGGGGAATCACGATCACCGAAGCTTGGACGATGCTGCGCCCCCGCCCGCCGAACACAGGCTTGAACCACCGCGAAAGGTAATTATCCGGGAATATCCAGCGCCCTCGTAATGTCCTCGCGGCAAAAATCCCGCTCAGGATGCATGTTGCGGCGATTGCCGTGCTGAAGTAGCTGTCTCCGCCGCCCCATGTGCCGGAGGCCGCGCCGTTGATGCTGACCGCCACCACAAACCAGATCACATAAATAGAGATGCGGGTGAAATAAACCTCGTAGATCACCATCAGCACAGCCGGGATGATCAAGAACCCGTGCAGCCCGAACCACTGCTTAAACAGGGCTATTGTCTGAACGATCTTCAACTCATTCACGTTAGCCAGAATCGCCTGCCGCCACCACTCGCCGTTGGTCGCGATATTCATCCACACGAATATTCCCGCACCCACAATCCCCGCTGCCATCCCCCAGAAAATAGCCCGCCGCGGCTGCCGGATGAACAGGAACAATCCGGCTGCAATCGCGGTGATAGCCGCCAGTTGCTTGGTGTACCCGCCTGCGATAATCAACCCCAGCCCCAATGCCAGTTGCATACGGCGTCGCCGTGGATTGCTCACCTCGTTCACATGCGCCAGCAGAATCACCGCCACCGTTTCAAACAGCACCATGCTGGCGTGCTGCCGGAATAGCGGCCCGATGTGATAAATCGTGTTAGATGCCAGATAGGCCAATCCGGCCAATATCGCAATTCCCCGGTGGCGCTCCTCACGGTACACCGCGTAGCTGATCGCCCCCGCCGTCACCAGCGTTCCCAAAAATCCCAGCAGCCGCCCGTACCAGTATCCCGGCCCGAACAAACTCACAAAGGGCGCGGCGATCACATGAAACAGCGGCGGATAATTGCTCGAATAAAACGGAAATGTCTCCGTATCGCGGTAAGGCCATTCGCCTTGGCTGAACAGAATGGTGTCAACCAGTTCAAATCCCTCTCCCTGATCGTAGTCAAACGGGAATTGAATCAGGTTGATCGCGTAGACCACATACACCACCAGATAGAACACCAGCAGTCCCAGTGCGGCTGTCATCAAAATGTTGTGAATCGTTCGCAGGCCGGAAGAAGAAGTGGATGGAATCGTCATGCCGGGGTATCGCCTAGTGGAATCAAAGTGAGGCCGAGCAGGGCAGCCCCTGCGCTCACAGCCAGTGCCAATTGCTGTGCCGGGCCGATTCCGCCTTCGCGTCCTGCATCCAGCAAATCAATACTGATGATGCCCACGAAGACCACAATGCCGCCCACCAGCAGCAGCCAACCGAGTTGTCGTTTGGTGAATGTGAAGTGATTACTAAACATGAGACGGAAGTATACCACAATCCGCGCGCAACTCCGTGCTTGCTTGTGCGTATAATACGGTAGTAATTGAGATTGAAGATACTCAACCATGCTCCACGAGGATAGATTTACGATGACCGAAGATTCGACTTCTGTGCCCGACCACAATGATCGGGTTTCCCGTCTTTCGGCTGTCTCACAGTCATTACCCGATGAAGAATTGGTGCACGAATACGAAGCCCGCTATCAGGAACCTCTGAAGCGCAAGGTTCGTCCGCGTAGTTACAGCACCATGAACGTTTCCGACGAAGAGAAGCTTTGGGCATCTATCGCCCATGCCAGCATCTGGATCACCATGTTAGGCGGCCTGTTCACCGTCGGTTTCGTCGTTCCTGTCAGCATTTTCATTCCGCTGGTGATTTACTTCCTCTTCCGCAAGAAGTCGGATTATGTCGTCTTCCATGCCATGCAAGCCTTCGTCCTGCAAGTCATTGGTACCATCGGCGTGCTGGTCTTGGCGCTGGTTGGTGGTGTCGCATGGACACTCGGTATGGTCATCGCGCTCTTGGCAGTATTCGTCCTCGCCGGCATCGTCCTCGTCCCGCTCTGGGCCATCGTCGGCATCATTCTCGCGCTTGTCATCTTCCTGACACCGCTGGCGGCGCTTCTGTTCGGCACGATTGCCGCTGTCGAAACCTATAACCGTCGCGACTATCGCTACCCCTTCATCTCCCGCTGGATTGACCGCCAGCTTGCTGGGGGCTTTCTCAACAGCCCCGGATAATCCACTCGTCCCATCCGTCAACTCACGCACTGAGCCAATTCGCCTCGGTGCGTTTTAATTCCCTCAACCTTAACCATTTGTTTCTCTCAACACTCGTGCTATCCTTTTCCCACGAGCACCGTCTCAGTTCATTCAATCTACGCACTTATTGGGCAAAATGACGTTTCCGTTCAGGAGCAGCACAACTCATGTTGAAGACACATAACTGCGGGCAATTGCGAATCGAGCACGAAGGTCAGCCGGTCACATTGGCCGGATGGGTCAATCGTCGCCGTGATCAGGGTGGCTTGATCTTTATCGATTTGCGTGACCGCTGGGGCATCACACAGGTCGTCGTCGATCAAGAAACTTCGCCGGAAGCGCATGCCGTTGCCGATCAGGCGCGCGGCGAATTCGTGCTTCAGGTCGTCGGTAAGGTGCATCGCCGCCCCGAAGGCACAGTGAATGACGAACTGGACACCGGTGCGATTGAAGTGATTGCTACGGAAATTAAATTGCTCAATGCCTCTCGCAATCCGCCGTTCTACATTAATAAAGAAGAGAAGATCGACGAAGCGCGCCGCATGGAATATCGCTATCTCGATCTTCGCCGCCCGCGCATGCAGCGGAACATCGTCCTCCGCCATCGCATCATTAAGTTTGTGCGCGACTTCTTGGATGAGCAGGGTTTTGTTGAAATCGAAACCCCCATCCTCTTCAAGACCACGCCCGAAGGCGCGCGTGAATTCTTGGTGCCCAGTCGCTATCATGCTGGCAAATTTTACGCTTTGGCTCAAAGCCCGCAGCAGTTCAAGCAGTTGCTCATGGTCTCCGGCTACGAACGCTACTTTCAGGTAGCCCGCTGCTTCCGTGATGAAGACCTGCGCGGCGAACGCCAGCCAGAGTTCACCCAGCTCGACCTTGAAATGAGCTTCGTCGAGCGCGAAGATGTCATGAGCCTCATCGAAACCCTCATGACCGAACTGGTCGAACAAGTGTCCGACAAGAAACTGCTCTTCAAACCCTTCAAGCGTTTGACCTTTACCGAAGCCATGGAAAAGTACGGCTCAGATAAACCTGACCTCCGCTATGGTCTCGAAGCCGTTGATGTCAGTGACCTTGCCGGAAAGAGCGCCTTCCCCATCTTCCAGTCGAACGTCGCCGACGGCAAACCCGTTAAGGTCATCTGCGTTTCCGGTGGCGGCAAGGTCAGCGGCACACAACTTCGCAAAGACACTGCCGAGCTAGAAACACTGGCTCGTTCAGCCGGTGCCAAAGGGCTGGCATGGATGGCCTTGCCCGAAAATGAAGCCGAAGAAGTCAAAGGCCCCATCGGCAAATACTTCA
>JAFLCH010000120.1 GCA_017303775.1 Anaerolineae bacterium
GGTTGGCCGCAATTCATTGCCTCGGCAGCAAGATACTCTACCCCGCCGACCCAAACCGCAGCAGTGCGCCCAGAACTAGAAGCGCATAGAGCAGCGAGGGCTTCTGCATCTCGGTTTACAAGTTCAAAATTGACTGTTATTCCAGACTGATTCAAAATCGCATCTTCAAGATCATCGAGAACCGCACGGGCTGTGTTGAGGCTTTCGAACGGGCGTAAGACGATTTGAAGCGGATTACTTTCCTGCCCCGGTGGAACCGCAGTTGCTACGACTGGCAACGGGGTTGAACGAGGAGTTGGACTTAAGGTTGGTAAAGCAGTCGGCTGCACAACAGCTTCTTGCGGTCGACAAGCAGCAATCACCAGAACGAGGAACAGCAAGACTACCCCACGTAGCAGGTTCATACGTCCTAAAAAGTCAGGGCGATTCACGGTGATTTTCTCCGTTCCGTTAGCGGCTGAGTTTATTATAGCATCAGCCGTCATTCTCGCTGGCTGTCTCCGGCTGAAATAGGGTAATGTCGCGCGCACCAACACGTTGATTCACTACTGCGACATCTTCATGGATAAGCCCTGCCCAACACTGCTGCGGGTTGCGAGCGGCGATCAATTCAGTCATGCGAACGGCACCCCATACAACGCTGCTTTCACCGGGGGGAAGATAATAATAGGTATTGCCGGTTTGTTCATCAAGAACAGCTTGCAACGTTTCGGGTGATCCGATAGCCCAACGATAAGGCCAATCAACGGTTGAGGTGGAGCAACGCAAACCGACTCTCCATGAACCTGATTGTTCGTAGACACCCATCGCACCCCAGACTTGATCCCATTGATAAACAGTTCCCGGCCAAGGGCCGCTGGTTCGAATCGGAACAGTGCCGTAATTTTCAACCATCAGTTTGAAAACGAGCATATCACCAACAGGCATCGTGAGGGAGGTAAAACCCAGATCACTCAGATTATCGGGCAGCGCGAGACGCTCCCCTAATTGGTTGGAGGCAGAAAAATAGACCGAATCATAGGGCAATGACATGAAGTCAACATCAATACCGCTAGGCTGCGGCGCAATCTCGGCTTTGGGTGTGCCACCACTGACGATGGTCAAAGGCAGTGAATAGCTGATCCGCTGCCCCTCAGCGTCTTGCGCTGTTGCAACAACCCGGTAATCACCATCCGCCGGTGGTTCGACACCCCGGTCAATCCCGCCGTCATAATCAAAATCGTGACGCCCTACATCACCGATTTCACGTCCGGTATCCCGTTCAGCGATCAGGATTTCCTGACCTTCTGTTCCAACGAGTTTAACCGTCAAATCGGCGGCTTTGGTGAGATAGGTGGTGATATAAACACGGTCTGCAATACCATCCTGATTAGGAGCAAAGACGGAAGGCGATACGCTAAATCCGGTAATGGTTGGGAGTTGAGATCCGGCAGATTGGATCTGTAATGTGCCGATTATCTCATCCTGACTTCCATTTTCATCTACACCCTGAAGCTTCCACATGTAGGTTCCATCAGGGATAAGGCGACGTTCGATTGTGCCTTCAGTAGATTCTGAAGGCAGTAAGAAGCCATCGACTACACCGCTAAATAAAACACTGTACTCTTGTGGGCCGCGCAATTCATCTTTTCGAAAGTAGTAGGTTGTTCCATCTTCAGCCTCAAAGGACAGCGAGACTTTGGCTGAACGCGAGAGGGTATACGAAAATTCGCTCACATCAGACTCGCCGTCCGCATTGGGAGTCAGGGTGTCCAACGAAAATGAAGCCTGTGTAATCAGAGGCAAATCTGGCTTAATAAGCAATTGACCCACTATCAAAACGAGGGCCAAAGCCAATACGGCAACAAGTACTGTAACCCAAATTGAAACGCGCATTTGTATCCCTAATCCAACTGCAAAACGTCTGAAGTGTAACGGAAAGGGAGACCCACGCCAAGAGTGGGCATGATGCTTTACTGTCACCCCGGTATGAGGTAGACTCATCTTTTCAACACGAATTGCAAACCGAGGTTTATCCTATTGGCTAACCAAGTTAGCGCACATGAATTCCAAAAGATCACCAATGCAGAACCCGATCAAGATGGCCTGATCGAGTGCGCGGTTGTACCCCTAAGAGGGCTGGTTATCTTCCCTAATGTTATCAGCCCTATTTCGACCCGAAATCCAAAAGCACTTTCCGCGATTCAATCCGCGTTACATCAACGACACACCGTAATCGGAGTTGCACAGCGCGACCCTAGCATTAATGATGTTCAACCGAAAGATTTATACGAAATCGGTACCGAGCTGGCATTGAGTCGTATTATCCGCACCGGCGATGACAGCAGGAGCGTGCTGGCACAAGGGCGGCGCCGAGTTGAAATTGTAGAAGTCATTCAACAAACACCTCACATCGTCGTCCGCGCTAGACCTCTAGCTGATACGAGAGTGAATGACCATTCGCGGAACGAGTTTATGCCACGGGTTTTACACCTCGTCCAACGATTGGCGGAATTAAACCCTGCCCTACCAGAAGATGTGATTGATCATATTCTTGATGTTGATGATCCAGAACTGCTTTCTGACTTCGTCAGTTCCGCACTGATGCTGCCACTGGAAGAACGTCAAGGCTTGCTTGAAATCCGGAGCGCACAAGAGAGGTTACAGCAGGTTGCCGATCTCTTGAGCCACGAGATCAATGTGTTGGAACTGCGAGACGAGATTAACAGCCAAGTCCAGCAGGAAATGGATCGCAGCCAGCGTGAGATGTACCTGAGAGAACAGATGCGTGTCATCCAAAGTGAATTGGGTGAAAATGACATCTTTCAGCAGGAGATTAACGAAGTTCGTGAGCAAATCTTTAAGGCAAAGCTGCCACAAGACATTCACGAAAAAGCCATGAAGGAACTCTCGCGCTTACTGATGATGCCCCCAATGGCTCCTGAAGTTGGGATTATTCGTACCTATCTTGATTGGTTGGTAGGACTGCCATGGAGTAACCAGAGCGAAGACAACCTTGATGTTATTCATGCGCAGAAAGTACTGGATGCTGATCATTACGGTTTACCCAAAGTCAAAGACCGAATTTTAGAATACATCGCTGTTCGGAAATTGGCCGCCAGCAAGATGAAAAGTCCGATTTTATGCTTTGTAGGACCTCCGGGCGTCGGCAAAACATCACTGGGGAAAAGCATCGCACGGGCGCTGGGGCGTGAATTCATTCGGGTGAGTCTAGGCGGGGTGCGGGATGAGGCTGAAATCCGAGGGCACCGACGGACTTACATTGGCGCGATGCCGGGGCGTATTTTACAGACAATGAGGCGGGCAGGTACAACAAACCCGGTATTCATTCTGGATGAAATTGACAAGTTAGGGATGGACTTCCGGGGTGATCCTGCTTCAGCCTTACTTGAAGTGCTTGATCCTGAACAGAATAACGCATTTTCAGATCATTATCTGGAAGTGCCGTATGATCTTTCGAAAGTTCTATTCATCACGACGGCAAATGATCTTGATCCGGTACCACCGGCGCTGCTAGACCGGTTGGAAATCATCGAGTTTTCCGGCTATACCGATGAAGAGAAACTAGCAATTAGTCGCAAGTTTCTCATCCCGAACCAATTAGAAGCGCACGGGCTGCTGGAGTCGAAAATTCGTTTCGAGACAACGGCACTGAGATCGATCATCCGGGAATATACCTACGAGGGTGGCGTACGCAATCTCAATCGAGAAATTGCGAATGTCTGCCGGAAGATTGCACGATTGATCGCTGAAGATAAGCCCATACCCAACAGCATCAACCGGAAAAAGGTTGTTGAATTCTTAGGGCCACCTTTATTCACAAACCGACTGGCTCATAAACACGATACTGTCGGGTTGGTGACCGGCCTCGTTTGGACTTATGATGGGGGCGACATTTCAATGATTGAGGTGTCCGTCCTACCGGGAAAAGGCAATCTGTTGATGACCGGCCAACTGGGCGAAGTGATGCAAGAATCGGCACAAGCAGCACTCAGCTACATGCGTTCGCGAGCCAATGATTTTGATGTACCGAGTGATGATTTTGAGAATTACGATGTCCATATTCACCTACCAGAAGGGGCGATACCCAAAGAAGGGCCATCGGCTGGTATAACGCTTGCAGTTGCCATCATTTCTGCTTTTACCGAGCGAAAAGTACGCAGTAATTATGCGATGACGGGAGAAATCACACTCCGTGGAAAAATTCTGGCAGTAGGGGGTGTTAAGGAAAAGGTGCTGGCCGCACGTCGGGCAGGCATCAAGAATGTTCTGCTGCCGAGTGAAAACAAAAAGGATCTGATCGACATACCGGCTGAAGTGGTTGAGGATTTGAATATCGCGTTTGTGAGTGATATGCAACAGGTGATTGATCGCGTTTTACTTTCCCCGCCACCTGAGGGGAGGAAGCGCGACAAGGAACGACAAGAAGAAGAAAAAGACGAAAAGAACGGCGAAAATCTGGAAACAGCGAGTAAAGAATGAGCACGTCAGTGGATGATCTATGGCAACTCATCAAGCGTGGAAAGGATGACCAGATCGAATGGTTTGGTGACCAATCTCCTGTTGAGTCAATGGCTGAAACGATGAGTGCAATGGCAAATTCGCAAGGAGGGACAGTCCTCGTTGGTGTGACCGGAACTACTGGTAATATCACCGGTGTTCGAAACACTAATGATGCTGTCGATTTGTTGCTGCAAGCGGCGCTCTCTATTGAACCTCATTTGATCGTACCACTGCCACAGGTTATCCGTATCGGTGGCAAGGCCGTCGTGATTATGCAAATTCCGCCGGGGATGCCTCATGTTTACTCAATCGCAGGGCGTTACCTCGAACGACAGGGGTTTGAGAATCTGCCATTAAGGCCTCCTGATTTACGCCGTTTAATCGTCGAACGAGGGGAAGCAAGTTTCGAAACAGAGACTACGCGCGGCTCAACCCTTGAGGACATGGATTGGGAAAAAGCAAAAGCTTACGCAGCAAGCCTTAGTGGTATGGGTGACAGCAGCGTTGAGCAAATCCTCGTCAAACGCGGGTGCTTGAGTGGGCGCGAGGGGAGTTACCAACCTACAAATGCCGGTATACTGCTATTCGGCAAAGATCCGCAGCGATTCATCCGTGGAGCAGATATTACCGCGGCGCGCTTCGCCAGCGACAACATGACGGATACGTTCACGCGGCAGGACATTAGTGGAACGCTGCCGGATCAGATACGGCGCGCCGAAACTTTTCTGGTTGATCATCTGCGGAAAGGTGTTCAACTCGGTCAGACCATGGCACGAGCTGAAAACTTTGAATATCCGATGGAAGCAGCTCGAGAACTGCTGGTTAATGCAGTCGCACATCGAGATTACCGGATTGGTGGGGATGGGATACGATTGTTTGTGTTCCGGAACCGGATGGAAGTTACCAGTCCGGGAGGGCTGCCCGGCCCCGTCACGATTGCCAATATTAAGGATGAGCGTTTTTCGCGTAATCCTGCCATCGTCCAAGTATTGAGTGATATGGGGTTTATTGAGCGATTAGGTTATGGGGTTGACCGAGTCATTGATTTGATGAAGCAGCAGAACCTAAATGCACCGGAATTTGAGGAAACGGCAGGCGGATTCCGAGTTGTACTGCGGAATGAAAACCGGGAGCACAAAGTAGATCTTACCGGTAGTGAAAGTGTCAACCAATACAAAGGTAGTTATGAAGGCATTGAAATTAATCCGCGACAAGAAGCTGCATTAAGCTTTTTGCATCGTGAAGGTGGAAGCAGGCGCATTACAAACAGTGATTTACAGGCAATTTGCCCGGATGTACACCCGGAAACCATTCGACGCGATCTGGCCGATCTGGTCACGAAGGATATACTGCGCAAGATGGGACAGAAGCGTGGTTCATATTATGTACTCAACCAGAATGATGGTTGATACGGGGAGTAATTTTTCATGTCGCGCATGAAAGTAGTCGTTTGGTTGGTCGTTCTGGTACTGGCAGCATGCAACCTCAGCCAGAGTGATGAGCCTACACCTACGCTACCGACCGAAACTCCAGCTACGCTCAGCTGCGATACTCTGGTCACACGCGCGCTTGAAAAAGCGAACCAAAGCTGCAATATGATCGGACGGAACCAAGCTTGTTACGGCAATAATCTGGTTCGAGCTGAATTTCAACCCAATATCACACTCTCATTCGCTAACAGCGGGGATGTCGTGGACGTAAGTACGCTGCGACAATTGACCACGGCTCCGTTGGATGAAACACAAGGCACATGGGGTATTGCACTCCTTAAGGTACAGGCAAATCTTGCAGATACTCTTCCGGGGCAGAATGTCACATTCTTGCTCTTTGGCAATGCTGTTCTCGACAATATTAGCCCCACGATGCAGGCAGTCGTGTTAAAAACGGGAATTGCATCAACTACATGCGAGTCGGTACCCAAATCCGCGTTGATGCTTCAATCCCCCGAAGGAACGCAAGCCACCATGAATATCAATGGTGCAAGCGTCACACTGGGATCAACGGCTTATCTGACGGCTGAAGAAAACAGCGAACTGACTATCGCAACAATTGAAGGGTCAGCAATCGTCAGCGCATCGAACATCACGCGAATTGTACAACCGGGGGCGCAGGTGCGATTACCGCTGGGGGGAACTGACGGGTTACAAGTTTCAGGGCCACCCTCCGAACCCGAACCTTATGAAATACAAGAGGTTATTCAAGCACCGCTCCCGCTGCTTGAGCGCCTTGTACAAGTGCCGCAGCCGATTGCACCAGCACCGACGAGCACATCTGTACCTGTTCAGGCGACAACAGTCTGTGTTCCACGACAAGATTGGAACTTTAGTTACCGGGTACAGGCAGGACAAACCTTATTCCAAATTGCGCAATTGTTTGGGGTGAGTGTGAATGAGTTGCAGCAAGCCAACTGTATCACCAACCCGAATCAAATTCAGGTCGGGCAGCAATTGCGCGTTCCACGACAACTAGCAACGGCTGTACCATCGGCAACAGTGACAACACAAGCGACGGAGACCCTGCAACCCACTTTGACAAGCGCGCCAACAGCAATCAACCCTAATTTGAGAGCTGACCAAAGCACGATTAATGCGGGAGAATGCACAACTATCCGGTGGGATGTGACGAACGTGAGCCAAGTTTACTTCCAAGGACAACCCGCGCGGGGTAACAGCCAAGAAGTGTGCCCGACAAGCGATACAACATACACCTTGCTTCTGGTGTATGAAAACGGGCAGCAAGCGCCATTTTCGGTTCGCGTACAGGTCATTGTCCCGCAAGTCACGGATGATCCGGATAAAATTGGATAGACCGTAGTGTAGTCGTCAGTTTCTAACAATAGTCGCTCAGTTCGTGTCGTGGTATCCTAAACTGCCGAGAATCCGGGAAGCAGGATGTTGGATAATGAAGATACACGAACGGCTATTGTTCTTTGGTTTTATTTTGTTAACGGCAGCATGCCAAACAGCAGTCAGCGAACCTACTGAAACAGCCCTTCCTACCGTGACGGCTACAGCAACTGTAACACTCACGGCAACACCAACTGCAATCCCTCCCAGTGAAACGCCAACTCCTTCGCCAACGGCTACCGATACACCGACTATCACACCAACGGCTACCCTTACGCCTATTCCAAGCCTCACGCCTGAGGCAACTGTGGGGTTTGTCTTCGATAACTGGGCATTATTGAATATTCCATCAAACCTGCTCAACAATCTCAATTCGCCCATGGTGGTGTTCATAAACCAGAATGATCGTGATAATGTCCCCAGCGGAGGGACTCCTCAACCGGCAACCGGAATAGAGACTCTTTATTATGTTCCCCCTACTAGCTCGGCAGGGCGGGTTGCGGTTCTGCAACTACCCGCAGCAACCGGTAATCAAATTTTCATATCGGCTAATGGACAGTCGATTGCGTATTTCCTCGCTGATCCGACCAACCAAGCGACCGGACTTTATATCGTTGACCTTATCAACCAGATTAGCGGGCGCATACTTCCGATACGGTCGCTGGTACAACGTGGTATTCCTAGTGAGCCAAATTGGACGGCTGATGGTGAGCGACTGGCCATTGCTCTGGCAACGGGTTATGACATGGATATCTTTTCGATAGGGCGGGATGGAACGAGCCTACAAAACCTGACCCAAAATGGCGCATATGATTGGAGTCCGGTATGGTCACCGGATGGGCGCTATTTAGCGTTCCTTTCGGAGCGCGCGAACTGCCCTAGCCGGATACCGGGCGAGTCAGATATATGTTCAGCGGATACGCCACCGCCATTCGCGGGGAATATCTTCATTCTCGACACGACCAGCGGTAGAGTAGGAATGCTTTCCAGCGAGATTGTTAGCGAAACTCCACGATGGATTAACTCCAGTGAGATCACATTCGCCAGCGGTGATCCGACATTGGGAAGCCCGCCTGAAAGACGCCTGTGGATTGGAAATGCTGAGACTCTTGTGGTGACCGAGGTTAAGCTCGCTGATGGGAGCGACAACTCTATCCGGCTCTCGGAGGCATGGTCACCGGATGGCAGCAGTGTCGTTTACCACAGCGTGAGTAATTCAGCGGCGGAAGTAATCGCAATCCGGCGGGATGGCAGTTTGATCGGACGAACAAGCGAACTTAACTTCCCTCGATTTGGCATGAGCGCGTCATGGTCAAATGACGGAAGTCGAATCGCAATCGGTGGGGTGAACGGGCAATGTCCGTATGGCGCGCGCGTGCTGAACGCGAGTTTTGACTTCGTCACACGGGGTAATCCGCCTCCGGGTATGTGTAATCCAGTATTTTCGAATAATGGTCAGTGGCTGGCATTCACGGGAGTCAATCCACGTGTAGACGGACGGGTTGATGTTCTGGTAGCTAATAACAATGGCTCAAGCGCCGTCAACCTCACTTCAGCACTGCGAGGCACTATTACGTTTTTGGGATGGGTCGGCGGATAGGATGCGAAGATTTGGTCAAGTGCATAGCTTAGTCGAAGTGAAGTGGTTATAGTTAATGAATTTGAGGATGGGAGTTGCGGCAACAACTCCCATCGTTAGCTTAAAATAAAGGGGAGCTTTATGTCATCTTTAGCAGATCGCATCGCAATCGTAACAGGTGGAAGCAGAGGAATTGGACGCGGTATCGCACTGGAATTAGCGAAACGGGGCGCTACGGTAGTTGTGAACTACAACAGTAATGCAGACGCCGCAAATGAAGTCGTGGAGACTATCAAGGCTGCCGGGGGACAGGCTATGGCATTCAAGGCCGATGTTGGCGACGAAGAGGGAGCGAACGCCCTCATAAAGGCGGCAACAGATGCATACGGCAAACTGGATATTCTAGTGAATAATGCCGGAACGACGCGCGATGGGCTGATTATGATGATGAAGGCTGAAGACTTCGACACAGTGATTCAGACCAATCTACGCAGCACATGGCTTTGCTCAAAGGCGGCTGTTAAGACCATGATGCGTAAGCGGTATGGGCGAATCATCAATATCAGCAGCATCAGTGGTATTGCAGGCAACGGGGGGCAAACGAATTACAGCGCGAGCAAAGCGGGGATTATCGGTTTTACGAAAGCACTGGCACGAGAAGTTGCCTCGCGCAATGTAACGGTGAACGCGGTCGCTCCGGGTTTTGTGCTGACTGACCTGACCAAGGATCTGCCAGCAGAAATGACCAGTAAATTGAATGACAATATTCCGCTGGGGCGATGGGGTTCGATTGAGGATGTGGCGTACTCGACGGCATTCTTGGCCTCGGACGAAGCGGCGTACATCACCGGGCATGTGCTGGTGGTGGACGGCGGCATGGCGATGTAAGCTGGAGGCAAGACATGGCAACTATATTTTCGAAAATCATTGCGAAGGAAATTCCGGCGGCAATCGTGTATCAGGATGATCAGGTCACGGCGTTTAAGGATATTAGCCCGTTAGCGCCCGTCCACATTCTGATCGTCCCGAATATTGAGATAGCCAGTGTGAATGACGTAGAAGTGGAGCATGAAAAAATGCTCGGTCACTTATTCAGCGTTGCCAAGCTGGTTGCTAAAGAACAAGGGATTGCCGAAAGCGGCTACCGGCTGATCGTCAATAATGGTGGGGATGCCGGACAGGAAGTTTTCCACCTGCATGTACATCTGCTCGGTGGGCGAAAGTTGGGGCCGGTACTGGCTCGAAAAGACTAACTTGAAGAAAAAGGGCGTGAGTTAAACTCGCGCCCTTTTTGATTCTATTGCTACTGCGAGGGGGTTGATTCAGCAGTGGCTTCGGCAGTCGCTTCAGCTTGTTCAACCGCTTCAGAAGTGGCTTCGGGCGTTGATTCAGCGGCTGTCACTTCGGGTGTAACCTCGGTCAGAGGCGTGGGGATGACACTTGACTGAGCGAGTGCGGCATCAATGGCTTGATTTAAGGCGCTGGCGCTGGCTTCGGGAACGATTGATCCGTTCACGAATAAAGCCGGAGTACCGGTCGCGTTCTGAAGGCGGAAAGCATTCTCAGCGGCTGTTACAACCGATTCAGGGAGGGTACTGCCCATGCACGAATCCCACTGAGCTTTATCGAGGTTCAAATTACTGACACCACCGGCAAAGCGATTCTGCGAGAAAGCAGTGTTAACGTATGTAACCTGCCACTCGAAAAGCGCATCGTGGAAGGGCCAGAAAGCGCCTTGTTCACCGGCACAAACCGCAGCAAGCGCTGCACCTTTACCGTTAGCGATGCCACCTGTACCCCAATAAGGCACATAAGTGAACTGTACTTCCCCATTACGGATACGATCAACAACACCGGGCCAAGCAAGATCATGAAAGTCGGCACAATGCGGGCAGTCAAAGCTAGCATATTCAACGACTTTTACAGGGGCTGCATCACTCCCCAAAACAGGGAAGCCCTCTTCGGTTTTACTCTGGGGGATGCTTTCGTAACGTGTTAAGGATGCCTCCGGAATCGGTGCTTCGGCTGGTTGATTGATGAGCACCAAGAGGACAATCGCAACCACCGCAACTAGCACACCACCCACAAGAAATGTGATCTGGCGCTGGCGCTTTTTCTGCTGCTCGCGTTCCTTACGCCGCTCCATTGTTCTGGTACGACCCATTATTTTTCCCTTTCATCGGAGATGTTCATTGTATTATCAAGGTGAGTAAGTCTACTGCGGATGAAATAAAGTGCAACGGTTTCTTTCCAATTTCTCAGTGTTTCATATAAGTCTTGCGCCAAGCACGAAGAAAGGCGAGTAAATCCCCTACCTTCCCCGGAAGTTGATCGGCAATGACGGGATTCTTGAGCAGTGTATTGGGAGGCGCGATATTTTCCAAACGAAATCCTGATGGGGTTGTGATTTCGTAGAAACTGGCCTGCCCTGCTGACACGCCAATCACAAGACCGCGTGCAATCAAATCGGCGGTGAGGATTTGAATCTGGCGGGTATCTTCATCCGTTACCGGACGCCAGATCATGCTACGGAGTAAGCCAGAGGCATCGAAGGCGACGGTGAGGCCACCGAAGGCGTCAACATGGGAACCATCAAAGGGATGGAACTGCGCCCCAGATAACATTATTCGGCGCGGCACAGCGAAGGTCATGAATATGTTCCCCAGATCGTTACGATGGGCGCTAAGGGGTTTGAGTTCGATTTCAGACGGGATGGATAACGCGGGTAATAAGGTGGATTGAAGAAAGGCAGCAGCAGATTCAGGTGAATCGACAGAATGGGATAAGCGGATGGGTGGAAGATCGGATAGGCTGATCATAAACTGACGTGCGTCCGAATCTGAAAGAATAGCGCGATCAGCGAATGTTTTTACCAGTATTTCGGTATAGGCCTTTTCGTACAGCAAAGCGTCGGCGGCCAAGAAAGCACGGGCTATATCGGAGAAATCAAGTTCTCCGACAGGCGCAAGCTCAACAGCAGTGACGAGCAAATGCCCAACGACATCTCGCGCGATATGAATTGCAAGGTGATCAATCGACTTTTTGCGGGTCTGTTCATAAACAGCAACCAAGATGTCATAGAATGCACCGGTGAACACCCGTGAGTAACTGTGGCTTTCGCGCAGAATTTCAAATTCAGG
>JAFLCH010000121.1 GCA_017303775.1 Anaerolineae bacterium
CCCTCGTAGCGCATATTGATTCCCTGCTCATACATCGCGTGCCCTGATTCGTGCAGCGTGCTGAACAGGGCATCTCCCAGATCATACTCATTCACTCGCGTAGTGATTCGCGCATCCCCCAACGAAAATTTGGTCATGAACGGATGATGCGTTTTATCCTGTCGCCCCCGCGTGAAGTCATAACCGTATCGCCGGATCACATCAATCCCGAAGTCCAGTTGTTTGCTCTCCGGATAATGCTGCCGCAGGCATGAATCATCCGCGGGTTGCTGGCTGGTGATTGCTTTCACCAGTGGCACAAGTTGTTCTCGCAGCTCACCAAACACCCGCCGGATGTCAGATGCCTTCATCCCGAAATCTGCCCCGTCAATCAATGGATCAGCAATATGATCATAACCGGGGAAGAACTCGGCCATCTTCCGGCTGAAATCCAGCGTCTTTTCCAATTTTGGGCGCATCCGTGCGAAGTCATTTGCCGGTCGCGCTTCAGTCCATGCCTGATAAGTCGTCGCTCTGTGGTTTGCAAACTCCGCAACAAATGTCGCCGGAATATTTACCGCCCGTTCATATTCCCGCCTCGTCACACGGATTAAACTCGCATCATCGTCATCATACGGCAGGCCATCTTCATAACTCCGTAACGCATCCAGCACCTTACCCACTGCCGGATCAGTGAATTTCTCATGTGCCAGTCGCCCCAGTGTACCCATTTGTCGCCCGCGCGCCTCGGCTCCACCTGCCGGCATATACGTCGATTGATCCCATTCCAGCAAAGCTGCCGCGCTGGTCAGGTCATTCACTTCCAGTAATCGAGTCTTGAGTTCTTGCAGTTGAGTATTCATAAACCAATTTCTCTCGCTGATTAGTTTAGCTTGCTGCCCATCAGCAGCAATCTCTACGTCAAAATATACAAACTTCTCGCTCGGTGGCGTTCAGTTTTCAGTATTATTGCCCAATTTCGGTTATAGTGAAAGCAGTGGCAGTGCATGGTCTTGACCCTGTCGTGTTCTCAATTGCCGCTACGACATAACACCTTGGAGTGCTTGCCGTGACTGATATTCACCCCGCTTTTGACTGGCATGAAGTCGCCCGCCTCGCTTTGACCTCACGAATGCTCGATGAACTGGAAGAACAGGAACTCGTTCCGCAGGGCTTTATCAACTATCAATTCTCAGCGCGTGGGCATGAGTTAGGTCAGTTGCTGCTTGCTCAATTGCTCAACCATCCCTTTGATGCCGCCAGTGTGTACTATCGCTCCCGTCCCTTTGTGCTTGCCTCCGGCCTAACCATCGAAGAAGCTCTCGCTTCTGATATGGCACGGGCTACCAGTATCAACGGCGGGCGGGATATTGGCGTAGTCTTCCAATTACCCCGTCGTGGTCGCGCACTCATCTTACCCCTCGCGGCGGACGTTGGCTCCCAGTACACCCCTGCTGTCGGCTGGGCACAAGCCATCAACTATCGTGTCAACGTTCTAGGCGAATCACACCTCTCCGACAGCATGGCAGTAGTCTTCGGCGGTGATGGTTCTGTCGCCAGCAATGGCTTCTGGTCGTCGCTCACCATCGCCACCACCCTCGAACTGCCCATCCTTTTTGTCATCGAAGACAATCACTACGCCATTTCCGTGCAGGGGCCTGCCCAAACCCCCGGCAGCAGCATCGCCGCTAACTTGGCCGCTTTTCGCAATCTTGCCATATGGGATGGCAGCGGCACACGCCCTGCCGAAACTGCCGATCTTGTACACCGTGCCGTGAGCCATGTTCGCGCAGGCAAGGGCACAGCGCTTCTGCGTCTCACCGTTCCTCGCCTTTCTGGGCATTCCAGTGTGGACAATCAAGCCTACAAACCGCCCGAAGTGCTGGAAGAAGAATGGCAGCGTGACCCCATCCCCGCCATTCGCAATTACCTCGTCCCTTCCTGCATGACCCAATCGGAATGGGACTCCCTCGCCGATACCATCAAGGCCGAACTGCTCGCCACGCGTGATGCGGTCTTCACCCATCCCTTTCCTGAGCCTCAAACAGTCACGCGCAGCATCTTCTTTGACCCCCACCATCCCCATCAGGTTGGCGGCTTAATTCCCGAAAGGGTCGAACTTCCGTCCGGTTCAGACATGCCTAACCCGCCCGATCCCCGCCGCCTCAACATGCTCGAAGCCATTCGCCGCACCCTCGATGTTGAACTTGCCTTGAACCCGCGCTGCCTCGTTTTTGGGGAAGATGTCGGCGTCAAAGGGGGCGTCCATGCGGCCACGCTTGGCCTGCAACAACATCACGGCGAGCACCGTGTGTTCGATACCAGCCTGTCCGAAGAAGGCATTATCGGGCGCGCTGTCGGCATGGCCTACGCGGGTTTGATGCCGGTTCCCGAAATCCAGTACCGCAAATATGCCGATCCTGCCACCGAACACCTGAATAACTGTGGCACAATCCGTTGGCGTACCAATAACCGTTTTGCTGCGCCCATTGTCGTGCGCCTCGCGGGTGGTTATCGTCGTATCGGTGACCCGTGGCACAGCGTCACCAGCGAAGCCACCTTTGCCCACCAACCCGGTTGGTTGGTCGCGGTTCCCTCCAATGCCGCGGATGCCGTTGGGTTGTTACGCGCGGCCCTCCGTGGCAGCGATCCGGTCATCTTCTTCGAACATCGCGCCATGCTCGATGCCACATGGGCACGCCGCCCGTACCCCGGCGATGATTACGTGCTCCCCTTCGGCAGAGCCTCCATCGTTCAGTCCGGTGACGACTTAACCGTGGTGACATGGGGTGGCATGGTCGAACGCTGTGAACAGGCTGCCGCCGAACTCGCTGCATCCATCGAAATTATCGACCTCCGTACCCTTGTCCCGTGGGATAAATCCTGCGTTCTTCAATCAATTCGCAAAACCGGCAAGTGCCTCATCGTCCACGAAGAGATTCTCATCGCCGGCTTCGGGGCGGAACTCGCGGCTACCATCGCACAGGAATCCTTCACCGACCTTGATGCGCCCATTCAGCGCATCGGTGCGCCTTCCACTCCCGTACCCTTCAGCACCGAATTGATGAAAGGGGTCATTCCCCAGCCTACCGATATTCAACAGCGCATGGCGGAGCTTCTCGCCTTTTGATGAAACGAAAAGAGGATAGCTGCAAGCTATCCTCTGCTTCTACATCACAATCATCTCGGCTTAATCGATCTTCAGCACCCGCGCAATATCATTCGCGTGTCCTGTCTCATGATTCGCCATGACATCCAGTATCTGCCCCACGCTCAGGATGAGTCCCGACGCGTGCCGCCCTTTGATCTCAAGGGTTGCGTCATCAATCGTTTCGAGCCACGCATCACGTTCTGCTTTGCTTGCTGTCAGCGCTTCACGGATCTCTGCTATCGAAGCATCAGCTCGCTTCTGCACCGAGCGCTCGTTATAACGTTGCAGGTCAAAATCAGGCGGCACAACTTCCTGTCCCGCCGCGATACCCTTAATCGTATTGGTCTGCCCCTTATCACTGATCATCAAATGCACAGCCAACTGTTTCACCGTCCATGCTGCGCCATCGGAATAAACCTGCTGCTCCCATCCATAACCGACTCGATCCAACACATAATCCAGTCGGGCGCGCCCTTCGTTTAGCCGTTGCTTGTGTGCCTCTATCCGTTCCGCCACAACATCGCTCCTGTAATAAACAGTCTAACCCCTACAACTGCACATAGCTGTTTTCAGCCAGCACGAACCGGTGCGCCACCGGCATATGACTCGCCGCCACCACCTGCGCGTTATCAGCCAGTAAGCTGCTGTCGATTCGCCCCGGTATATTGCGGATCACGCAGTTCTTCATCACAATGCTGGCCTCGATCTCGCTCCCCTCAATCGTCACATTATCGCCAATCGAGGTGTACGGCCCCACATAGCTGTTCTTCACAATCGTATTATCGCCGATGATCACCGGCCCACGGATAACGCTGTCGATCACTTGGCTGTTTTTGCCGAGGAACACGCGGTGCGAAACTTCCGACTTTCCGATGATCTGTTCCTTGTTTTCCGGTGCGGGCATATACGGCGTTTCTTCCAGCACCAGTTGGTTTGCCAGAATAATCGCTTCTGGTTTCCCCGCGTCAATCCACCAACCCTTCAATGTGTATGAGTCGACACGCTTGCCATCATTCACCAGCGTCTGAATCGCGTCTGTGATCTCCAACTCATTCCGCCACGAAGGCTTAATCCGCCCGATGGCGTCGAAGATGCTCGCCTTGAACAGATAAACCCCCGCAATCGCCAGATTCGATTGGGGTTCCTTGGGCTTTTCAACCACGCGTTGGATGCTGCCGTCATGGTTCAGCTCGGCGATCCCGAATCGCGTCGGGTCAGAAACCTCGCCCAGCGCAATCGCCGACTCCGCCCCCGAACTCAAGAAATTGGCGAACATTGGAGCCATCTTGTCTTGGAAGATATTATCGCCGAGGAACACGCAAAACGGCTCATCACCTACGAAATCGCGGCAAAGATTAACCGCGTGTGCCAGACCCTTTTGTTCTTCCTGCAAGATGTATTGCAGGTTGATCCCCAATCCATTCCCATCCCCCAACGTTTGTGGAATAGGCGAGTCAAGATCGTTAACCACGATCCCAATATCTTCAAACCCCGCGTTCTTCAACACATCAAACGCGTAACCGATGAGCGTTTTATTCGCGACAGGCACAAGTGCCTTTGGCATAGTCAAGGTCACTGGTCGCAAACGGGTCGCTTTGCCCGCCGCCAGAATAACAGCTTTCATTTAAGCTCCTGCCTCCACAATATAGCAAAGAGGGTTACATCAATCATGAGGTCATGGTACAGAATATTACCTTGCACAGCAAGAACAGGCTTGTGGACTTTGCATAAAAAAAGGCAAGTCGATGTTTACCGCTTGCCTTTTTATCACGTTTCAGTTGGTGATTTTAACCGGCGTTTTCGTCCAAATAGGCGATTGCGGCTTCCAGAACCACATCCCCTTCTGCGAACACCGTTTCTTCGTTAACAGGTACTTTCACCGTCGGCGCGACACCCGTATCCTCAATGATGATGTTACCCTCGGCATCCAGCGGACGGCTGACCGAATACTGGAGCACCAGACCCTCTGGCATCGCGAAGGTCGTTTGCCCTCCGCCCAATCCGCCCGTCGCATACTGCCCCACGATTGCCGCCCGATCTTGCAGCGTCATATTGTAGCTAAAGAACTCACAAGCGCTGTTGCAGTTCGGCCCGATCAAGACTGTAATTACGCCGTTATAACGCTGATTCACCGGCGGTAGGAAGTAGCGCTGCTCAACGTCCGGATCGCTGTAAAATGCGTCCAAACTCTTGTCATAAGTGGCCGAGTTTCCCAGCACCAGCGGTTCATCGAAGAAGTATGCCGCCATCTGATCCGCGAGGAAGCCGCTTCCACCACCGTTCTGGCGCATATCGATGATCAATCCGGGGATTCCATTGTCGTTCAACAGTTGAATCATGCGTTCCCACAGTTGGATCGTCAGTCGCTCGCTATCAGAGAAACTGTAGATCTTCACATAAGCGTAACCGTTGTCCAGCAGCTCGAACTCAACAGGGTTTTCGAAACCGGTAAGCCCAATGTTGAACGATGAAAAACGGAAGCTGTCAAATTCTTCAACAGTTTTCATTGTCACCGTTGCCACATCGCTGTCGCCGGGATTCTGATACCCCACTTCGACCTCACTGTCCAGCGGGAAGCGAATCACATACCGCAGTTGTTGCAGCCGGCGCACTTCATTGCTGCTGAACGGTGATGACCACGGTACATTTTCGGAAATCGCTTCGTCAATCGGCTTCCCATTCAGCGTAACAATTTCCGCTTTCAGTTCAATCCCCGCGATCTCAGCCGGCCCGTCTTCCAGCAAGTAACTGACGATCACCCGCCCATCATCCAATTCGCGCAGTGACATTCCCAACCCGCCCGAAATGGCGTTAAAAAACTCCGTATCATCATAGGGCGCGAACAAATGCCCGTCAGGAATCGACCAGATGAAATCTCGGATCGCGTTCACATAAGCCAAATAATCTTCATTCGCTTCCGCTTCCTCAAACAAGGGACGGAAAGTAGCCTTCTTCTCGTCCCAATCGATGCCCTTCAATTCTGTGAAGGCATAATTCTTGCGGAACATCTCGATCATCTCGTCGAAGGCTTCCGAATAACTCAGGTTGGAGAAATCATCCTGCGCCGCGCCTTCCCCTTCAATCAGCGGAATAACCGGATTTTTGGAGCGGTCAAACGTGAATGGATCAGTGTCCATATCCACGAGGGTATAACCCGCCGGCAGCCGTACTATCGGGTCATCATCGGTGAACAACTTGTCGTCCTCACCAAAGCCCGAAGGGAAACCTTGCTGGTCATCCGGTGCATAAACGATGTATTTGCCGCCGATTACCTCATATCCCGAAGAGGGGTTCTGGTCAATATGGGTCGAAGCATAAGCCGCCGACCAACCGCCGCCATACAAATCTCGTTCTTCGAGGAACGCGTCACCCCACACATTCGTCCAGTAAGCAACCGCGTAAATCATCACGCCCGTATCACTGTCGCCGTCTTGATCCACATCCCGCAGTGAACCCGCTGGCTCAATCGGCAGATCAAGGCTGTAAGTGAAGGGCGAAGTGTAAAAGTCAGATGTGATCTTGCCGATCACCTGCGAAGCTTCCGACATCAAAAAGCCTCGGTCACGGTCAACAAACCCGGCTTGATCTTCCAGAATAATCAGCGGCTCATCAACACCTAATGTAAAAAACCCGCTGGTATAAGCAACTTCACCGGTCACATTCACCGGCCCGCCTTCGTCATTGACGATTGTTGCCAGTGGAATTTCACTCTCCTGCGCGTTTGCGAACGGCATAGCACCTATTAACACGCCCAAAAGCAGGAGCACTACGATCCTTTTTACTTGCATACTGAACTCCATCCAATCAATCTGCCTGTAATAGAGAAGTGGGCTTTTGTTTGTGCCCACTTCTCTATCATACACCGGTTCAGAAACGTCGTGTTTTGACGGGTACTCGTTTAGTGAGATCTCTCGTGAGGTCAATGAAAAGATTGCGGCGGTTCGTAGGGATGGGGGGGCGTTGCGCCTGCGCCCAAATCTCGTCCGAAATATCCCACACCGCGTTCGGGCGTCCCAACCGCAGCGCGTTCTCCGAGCGCCGTTTCAATCCCTCTGCGCCTTCTCCTAGCCACTTGCTCACCGCTGCCGCTGCTTCCGGCGGATTGGGGGTGAAGACCCCCGCATCATTTTGGACTACGTAATCCACATTACCCGTTTCTTGCCCCGGAATTGCGTCATACAAAATCACCGGCAGCCCTGCAATACACGCCTCGCTGATAGTCCCCGGCCCCGCCTTGCTCACCAGAATGTCAGAACCTGCCATCAGAACCGGCATATTCGTCACAAATGGATAAATATGCGTCGGCTGGTTCCACTGTTCGCTCTCCAGCTTGGCCTTCAGGGTTTGGTTGCGTCCGGCGATGATCACCAGTTGGCACTTGAGCCGCTTATCATTGATCGCCCGCGCCGTCTGGTACATCGGCCCCATACCTTCGCCGCCCCCCACCATCAAAATCGTTGGCAGCGTCGGCTCCCATCCCAATTCTTGCCGTGCTGTCGCTTTATCTTTCAATCGTGTCGTGAACTCAGGATGCACCGGCAAACCCGTCACCCGCATCTGATCAGCGTTCAGTCCGCTTTCCAGTCCGCGCTCAAACGCCGGCTGCGTTGGCACGAGGCAGCGGTCAACCTTCCGGTCATACCAGAACGCGTGCGTCGAAACCAGATCAGTCACCACCACCACGAACGGTGGACGCTGTTCCCATTGCATCAAGGCTTGCATCGTCAGCCGTGTCAGCAGCGAATGTACCGACACCACCACATCGGCCGGATGCTCCCGCAGCATCCGCATCAACCCCTTCTCAATCGAGACATACATCCCGCGTGAAATTAATCGCACACTGTTATGCGTGTTGGTCAGCCGGTATCCCATGCTCCACGAAGTCTTACTCCGGTTGATGATCCATGGGTACATCTCTGGCATGTATTTGAAAGGGAAGGGCGAATAATGCCGGAACACATCCACCATCTCAATTTTGACATCGTTCGGGTGCTGTGCCAGCAGCGCATCACGGATTGCTTCTGCCGCCGCACGGTGCCCTCCTCCGGTGTCCGAGAATAATATCAGAATGCGTTTCATCAGCTTTTCCTTATCGTGCTTGCTTGGGTCGTTTTTTCAACAATCTTTTTCAGGCGTTTTTGGAATTCTCCTCGTGCCAGCATCACCTGCCGCTCACAAGTCGTGCAGCGCATCCCCACATCGGCTCCCACCCGCGTGATCAGCCACTCATATCCCCCACAGGGATGTGCCTTTTTCATCAACACTCGGTCGCCTGTTTCTACCTTGTGCATCTCGTCCATTATTCACTCGTCAATTTGCCTGACGATCTTACCATATACAACACGCTTCAACATCTGCGGTCACACTTTTCCTCATCTCGCATTCTATCGCTTTCCTCATTTCCTTCGCTTTTCCCTGTGCTATACTGGTGTCCATTGATGCATTCAGTAACCTTCTTGGAGTAAACGGTGTTCCTATCCAGCCCTACCGATCTTCTGGTTCGTGCCATCGCTCTTCTCATCGGCATGACCATTCATGAATTTGCCCATGTCTATGTCGCCTACCTCATGGGCGATAAAACCGGGGCGGATCAGGGACGGTTGACTCTCAACCCCCTCGTTCACATCAATCCCATCGGCTTCATCATGGGTGTGCTCATCGGCTTCGGTTTCCTCGGCTCTGCCCCCATCAACCCCGGTCGCATGCGCAACCCCCGTTGGGGCTATCTCGCCGCCGTCGCCGCTGGCCCCTTCTCCAATCTGCTCATCGCCGTCGTCTTTTCCATTCCCATGCGCTTGTTCCCGCAGGTCATTCTTGGCTCGGATTTTCTCCTCAACCTCTTCTTCATGATCATCTTCCTCAACATCATCCTTGCCATCTTCAACATCATCCCGCTTTTCCCGCTGGATGGTTGGAGCATTGCCTACGCCCTTCTGCCACCTGCGCAGGCGCGTTGGTGGGGTGCCAACCAGCAGATGAGCTACTATGTTTTCATGGGTCTGATCTTGCTCAGTTTCGTCGCGCCCTCCAACCTCAACATCTTGGGCATCATCATCAGCAACCCCAGCCGTCAGTTGTTCGGTTTGCTCACCGGGTTGCGTATCTAAGGTTATCGGCTGATGACCATTACGTATCGCTTGCGTCAGGGGTTGCGGGCGCTTTTTGCATTTTCTCAGCCCCTCGACCTCGATCTTGCCGCGCATTACCTGTCGCCGCGCCTTTTGGAAGTCTTCAGCCGCCTGAATCGCGGCGAACAGTTGCATAGTCTCAACGTCCTGCGCACCGTTCTCGCGCAGGGTTCAACACCGGCTGATCTTGCCGCCGCCGCGCTCTTACATGATGTCGGCAAGTCCCGCTGGTCACTTTCAGTCGCCCAAAAAACATGGGCAGTCATCGTCCATCGTCTCGCCCCTTCGCTTTTTGAACGGTGGAGCAGGGGCAGTGAATCATCGTTCTGGCATCGTCCCTTTGTTGTCTACGCCCATCATCCGGCATGGGGCGCGCAGCTAGTCGCTCAAGCCGGTGCGTCCGAGTCCTTGATCTGGCTCATCGCCCATCATGCCGACTCGCCGCATCGCTGGTCGGCTCATCCCTGTGTCGATTGGCTGCGGCGTTTGCAGCAGGCTGATGATCTAAATTAAACCTTGCTGAACATCAGCAGGTATTCTAGTGCAGGAATCGTTCCCGCTTGTAATTGGAGGCAGGTATAGTATGGCGAATGTATCGGTAGCAGTACTCGGCTTGGGGCGTGTAGGAGCATCCATTGTCCTTGCCCTCCGCCGCTATAACGAACGGAAAGACAGTCCCCACACCTTTGAAGTCACCGCTGCGGATATGCGTGCCGGTATCCGTGACGATGCCGCGAAAGTCGGCTTAGATCGTCTTGAAAAAGACATCTTTACCGCTGTCCGTGGCAAGGACATCGTGGTGCTCGCCTTGCCCTATGCCGATGTGCAGGACGCCTACAAAGCCATCGCCACCGATCTTCGCCCCGGCACAGTCGTTCTCGATGCCTCACCCCTCAAGCAGCCCAGTCTGGAATGGGCCTCCCGCCATCTCACCGCCGAAAATCACATGGTCGGCATCACCCCCATCCTCAATCCCGCCTATCTGTTCGATGGCCTCGACGACACCCTCCATGCTCGTGCCGACTTGTTCGACAAAGGCAACATGCTCCTCATGCCCGGCCCTTCCTGCATCAAGGAAGCCATCGAGCTAGCCTCGGATTTCGCCACCATTCTCGGCTCATCCCCCCACTTTTTCGACCCCGTCGAGCATGATAGCGTCGCCGCCCTCACCGAAGGTCTTCCCGCCGTGCTCGCCCTTGCCAGCTTCTACATGAGTGCCAAATCAGCCGGTTGGTCAGACGCCCAGCGCGTCACCAATCCCGCCTTCGGTCGCCTCACCCGTCACCTCTACGACACCCATCCCGACGACCTGCGCGACCTCCTTCTCAACAATCGCGCCAACACCGTCCGTCAGATCGACGAACTGCTCATCGTCTTGCGTACCCTCCGTGAACTCATCTCCGCCGGCGAACAGGATGCCCTCGAAGCAGCGCTCCTCGAATCCAGCGATAACTACAACCTCTGGATCAACCGCCGCGCCAAAGCCAAATGGGACGACGCAGCACCTGCCGATGACGGCCAATCAGTTGGCGGTATGCTCATGAACGGCCTGATGGGAGGCTTCCTTTCTCGCCGTTTGCAGGGTGGCAAAACCAGCAAGTAATCTTCTCACGCACAATCAGGGGATAGCTGTTTGCTATCCCCTCCGTCCCCTCATTTATCGCCTTCCAATCTGCGTTTCATCCACAATTTACCTTCGGTTCAGGTCTTTTTTACTCATTTCAGATAGTGTTGCTCCATGATAGCCACCAACAACAAGGTCTATCATGAACTCTTGGAGGAGTAGATAATGTTAAACCGTCGTATGAAATGGATTGCTTTACCCTTTCTGTTAGTGCTCATGTTAGTCTTCGCCGTCAGCTTCGCTGCCGCGCAGGACTCCGCCGCACCCTATCTGGGGATCGGCCTCTCGCCCGTCGAAAACGGCGTTCGTGTTGAAGAGGTTGCCTCTGGCAGCCCTGCCGCCGCAGCCGGCCTTCGCGTCGGTGATGTCATTACCGCCGTTGATGGCGCTGCCGTCACCGCCGACGACATAGCCGCCACCATCGCCAGATTCAAAGTCGGTGATTCCGTTGCCCTCACCATTGAGCGCGACAGCGAATCCCTTGACCTCATGGCGACCTTGGCCGAACGTCCACAAACCGCACCCTCGCGTCCGCCCATGCAGCAGCGGGGTGAACGTCCTGCCCTCGGTGTCAATCTCGAAGATACCGATACGGGTGTCGTCATTCGTGCTGTAGCCACAGGCTCGGCTGCCGAAGCCGCTGGTTTGCAAGTCGGTGATGTGCTCACCCGCATCGCTGACACGCCCATCACCACCGCCGCCGAAGCCGCCGCTGCCATCCGTGACCTCAAAGTGGGTGACACCGTCGCCGTCGAAGTCCAGCGCGCTGGTGAAACGCTCACCGTCGATGCCGTTCTCACCGCTCGCACCCCGCAGATGAGCGTCGCGCCTTTCGCCGGAAATGGCTTTGGTATCACCTACAATGACTCGGACAAGTCTTGGCAGTTGAACAGCATCTCCGAAGACAGCCCGCTCTATGCCGCCGGCCTCCGCTCCGGTGATGTCATCACCCGTTTTGATGGCACCGCCTACGATGCCGTCGGTCTTCGCGACTATCTGAATAAGCTCACCGCCGACGAAGTCGTCCTCACCATCCTCCGCGCTGGCGAAACGCAGGAACTCACGGTTCCCG
>JAFLCH010000122.1 GCA_017303775.1 Anaerolineae bacterium
AGTTGTACCGCCTCGTCAATTTCGCGCCGGCGTCCCACGAACTGCGTAGGCTGCACCGGCAGGTTGTGTGCAATGATGACCGCATCCATAGGTCAATCCCCTTCCATCACTCTTGACGGATTATACCCTACTTTATGCCAAAATGAGATATTTTGTTCTGGTCTCAATGGTTCCAAAGAGGTCAGGGAGAGAGGTTCAAGGCAGCGAATTGTTCCGCCAGCAGCCCCTCCAGATAAGGTGTCACGCCCCAATAGGCTTTGAGGGCGGCGTATTCTTCCATAAATTCCGCTTCACCCGGCGCAGTCCGCTTCACCGCGCGGATTAACAAATTGCGCCCCGTGTGCTCCGACGAGATGAACTCCACCACGTCCGTCTTATACCCCATCATCCGCAGCAGCAGCGCCCGAAAGCTGTCCGTCAAAATATCGGCCATCCGCTGTTTGAGGATGCCGTGCCGCATCACCGGTTCGAAGGGCGCGCGCGACTCAAGCTGCTGGTGTAAATGCTTGTGGCAGCAGGGCACCGCCATGATGACCGGCGCACCACAGCGCACCCCCAGCGCCAGTGCCTCGTCCGTCGCCGTATCACAGGCATGCAGCGCCAGCACCATATCCGGCGCTTTGGCCGGTATATAGTCGATAATCGGCGTCGCGTAGAAACAGGCGTCGTTCAAGCCCAATTCTTGGCTGTAGGCGTTGCTCCGTTCCATCAGCCCCGCGTTGGTATCCACCCCGCTCAGACTGGCCGGAATGCGGCGGATGTGGTTGAGGTAATGGTACGTCGCGAAGGTCAGATGCGACGACCCGCAGCCGCAGTCCAGAATCTCAATCGGCGAATGCTCAAAGCTCGTCAACATGCCGGTATGATCCAGCAGCTTGAGGAATTCATTGATCTGCGCGAACTTATCCCGCATATCCGCCTTGATCTGCCCGTCCTCCGTCATGATGCCGATCTTCTTCAAGAACGGGTCGGGGTAGCTGGCCGGAATCGGCCAGTCCTTCCAGCGGTCATGGTTGACGCTTTCGCTGTGCGGGCGTACCGGCGCGCCCCGGTGCAAGATAGCCTTGCCCTTCTTGGTGATCTGAACGCTGATCTCTTCCAGCGTCGTCCGCAGGTGAATGCTGCGGAAGGGCAGCGCCAGCAGTTCGTTCAAATGCGCCGCCGCCTCTTCGCCCTGATAATTCTTGGTCACATCCTGCTTGGCCGTGAAATGTGAAAATTGCAGATGCCTCTGGTTCTTAATCTGCACCGGACGCACCGTCACCATCCGCCACGGCAGTTGAGTGCTGATCTCGCCCTTAAAAGTCATCTGCGTAAATGTGTTTTCGTCCAGCGCCGCCTCACGCAGCATCTGGCGGTAATCCTCGCTCATGCCTGCCTACTCTCATCCCATAATCGACACTACCAACTTAGAAGTGTCGTGTGCCGCGAATTATACACCCGCTGTACCTGCGGGTCGCCGTTCGTTTGGTCATGACCTGCGCTGACACGTACATCTTCCACGCGGGAAATAAAAGCTCCTCAGTCTGCTGGCTGAGGAGCGAAGGAGGCGATTACAAATTGGCTAGCCGCTGACGGCAGTCTGTTTGGCGAATTGAATTTCCGCGTGACGGCGTTTATACCCCACCGGTTCGCGCCGGGGTTCCGCTTCATACGACGCCACAATCCGCCCCAGATACTCGCGCAGCGGGGTGTACTGCATCCCCAACTCGCGTTTACTCAGGTCATTCGTCAACTCGGACATCCAGCGTTCGCTGAACGGCGAGCAGTCCGGCAGGAAACCGTTCGCTTCCAACAGCGTCCGGCGGAAGCGCATCAACTGCGGTTCGACGCCCAATTGATGCGCGATGATGCCCAAGAATTCATCCAGCGATGTGGTTTCTTCCTGCGAGATGTTATAGACGTGCGGGGCAATCGCGCCCCGTTCGATGCAGCGGCTGATGGCCTGCACCACATCACCGGCGTAAATATGGCGCAGCGCGTAATCCGGCGTCTCCGGCACAAGGATCGGCCCGCCGTCCTTCAAGCGCAGCACGTAACTGTACAAGCGGTTGAAGTGGTCGCGTTCGCTGTTCACCATCGGCAGCCGCAGGCAGGTATACGGGAATTGGCGGTCACGTCCGGCCTGCGCCACCACATCCTCCGCCTTGCGCTTGTCGATTCCGTACAACCATTCCTCATAGGCGAAGGTATTAGCCTTCGGCGCAGGCATCACCCGCCCCTCATAATCTGTCTCGGCGAAAGGCCGCTCCAAACCTTCCCGCACCAGATACACCTGACCGGTGCTCAGGAAAATGTAATGGCCGGTTTTGCCGTCCAATATCCGCACAATCGTTTCGGCTTCGGCCTGTTTATACAGCGCGTTGTCGATCACCACATCGAACTGCCGCCCCACCAGCGCCCGTTCCATCTGAAACGGGTCGGTGCGGTCAGCCCGCAGCCGTTCAATCTCCGGCGGCAAATCGTCAGGGGTTTTACCCCGGTTAAGCAGGGTCACAGTATGCCCCGCCTTCAATAAATCGCGCGTCAGGTAATGGCCGACATTCCGGGTGCCGCCGATGATCAGGATATTCATATTGCTCCTAGCGATTTGCTGCCTATGCTGAGCCGTTAATAATGGGTCGGATACTGTTGAAATTGAACGGGTTACGAACAGGCAAATAACAGATATTTGGCACTTGCTACCAGTAAATCACAGATATACACCATTTACATTCTGCCATATCACTCGGACTTTGCGCTTACATTTTGTGAGAATTGTACACATAAGTGATCACTTTTGGGCAGTATTATGGTGCAAATGCTCATTTTTGGTCTTTTAGCACATAGACGAATGCGGCAGCGAACAGGCTCGGCCAGAGCGCTTTCAACCCCGGCGTCCCCTCATACGGCACTTCTTGCACGATGCTGAAGCCCAACTGCCGCGCCCACCAGTGGAAATCCGCCCGCGTCCAAAAGCGCAAATGCTCCCCCGGCGTCACCACCCATTGCAGCGGAAAACGCCCCAGCAGCAGTCGCAGCCGGTGCTGGTGGTAGCCCGTATTAGGGATCGAGACGATGATCCCTTTGCGCACGAACGGACGCAGCGAATGGAGCAGGCTTTCCGGGTCAGGCAGATGCTCGATGATCTCCGAGCAGATGATGTAATCGTACTGGCCTTCGAGGAAATCGCTGATCGGACGGTTGATGTCCGCCAGTATCACGTTCAACCCCTGCCCGCGGCAGTATTCCACCGCCTTCGCCGAAACATCCAACCCCAGCGCCTCGATACGCTTCTGCTTCAGCATATACAGCAGCAGCGCCCCATCCCCCACGCCGAGGTCGAGCACCCGATCCCCATCGCTGACCAGATCGGTGAACACCTGTGCCCGCCGCCGCCGCCATTCCGAAAGCTGCCCGATGCTGTCCTTCAGCTTGCTGTCCCAATAAACATCATAATCCACCTGTCCCACCTGTGCCGTATCCGGATAGATGAACAGACGCTTGAGCTGGCGGTAGCGCCGCGCCACCCCCAGATAAATTGGGCGTATAGGACTTTCACGAAGGGTCTTTTTGAGTGTCGTCAGCATGATTCACGCTCGTTGGCAGCCGCAGTCAGCGGTTGGGATAAACGGGGTTATCTTACCATACGTGCGCCGTCTGTGTCGGGTTGTAAATCAACTCATCGAGCCAGCGTCAGCCTCATTCAGAGGGATGTCCACGCGCACGCGCGTTCCCCGTCCTTCGCTGCTCATGATCTCCATCTTCCCGTTCAGCAGGTTGACATAATTCCGCACGATCGTCAGCCCCAGCCCGTTCCCCTGCACTTCATCGATATTGCTGCCGCGTGTGAGCGCGTCAAATACCGCTTCGATCTCGCGTTCCGGTATGCCGATGCCGCTGTCCTCGATCTCAAACTGAATCATCTCCCCCGCATCCCGTACCCGCAGATACACCTCGTCCTGCGAAAACTTAAGCGCGTTCGTGAGCAGGTTCTCCAGAATGTCCAGCAAAATCACCTTGTCGCACAGGATAGATTCCCGCTCACTGCTGATCTCCAACCGCACGCGCCCGCTGCTGCGGGTCTGATGATCCGCGCTGGCGATGGCTTGCGTGCAAATCGCACGCAGTCTCAGCGCTTGCGGCTCAAGAGTGGTTGAATTCGTCGGGGCATGCAGCACCGCCGCAATGTCACTCAGAATCTGGTTGATCCGGTCGAACTGCTGGTGCATCCTGCCCTGATGCAGTTCTTCCTGCTCCCGCGTCAGCCGGTCTCGGTATTTGGTCAGCAAATCAGTCGAGTTACGGATGATCGCCAGCGGGGTACGAAACTCGTGTGAAAAGCGCGTCAGAATATGCTCTTTGGTATGCGCCAGCTCACGCTCTTTTTCCAGCGTCGAGCGCAGTCGCTCGGCTTTGATGTGCTCGCTTTCGGCGCGCTTCCGTTCCTCCAATTCCCGCTCTGCCGCTTCCAGCCGGAACTGCTTGATGTCCGCTTCTTGCTGCGCCACTTCCAGCTCATACAGCACTTTCAGCACCTGCGCGCGGCTTTCGGATTGTTCGTTCATCGCCTGATCGCGCGTAGCCTGTGCCTGCTCCATATACTTCAACGCATTTTCAAAATCGCCCCGTTCCCGGTACAGGCGAGAAAACGTCGCTTGAATATCCGCGATCAGCGCGGGTATTTGCTGCTGTTCAGCCGTCGCTAACGCATTTTGCAGCATATCAATCGCCGCCTCATCCCGTCCTTCTGCCACATACACCAGCGCCAGCGAACGCATGAATTCGCTGCTGTACGTCGACTCGATTTGTTTCGACAGTTGAAGCGCTTCGTTGATCGCTGCATGCGCCGCCTCGTACCGCCCCAGCGCCACATTCGAGTCGCAAATCGTCTGGAGGCAGTACATACGGATGAACGTGAAATTCATCCGATCGGTGTAGGGCAGCGCCGCCTGCGCCAGTTCAATCGCCCGATCATAGTGTTGCTGCTTGAACTCGATAGTGCTCATGCTGTACAGATCAAAGGCGATCAACCAATCGATCTGGTGCCGCTGGTTGTGCTGGAAGCTCTTTTCCATTTGTTTGAGTGCTTTGTCGTAATCCTTGGACATGGCGTAATGATCGCCCAGATCACCCAGCGCCATCCCGATCAATTCCGCGTGCTGGTACAACTCCCCGATTCGCAGTTGTTCCAGCGCGTATTCCATCGCCTCTGGTAAATTGCTCAACGCCGTATGAATCAAACACAGTGCGCTCAGTGCATACCCTTCTTCAATCGGCAGGTCATGCTCTTGCGCCACCAGCAGCGCTTCTTTCGCCGGCATCGTCGCGCTCGGATAATCGCCCAACCGTGAATACCCCAGCGCCACGAAATACAAACTCTTCGATACCCCCCGCCAATAACGAATCTCCGAGGCGCGCCGGAAGGTCTCCTGCCCCAGTCGAACCGTCTCGCGGTAATCGGAAAGCTTCAATTGATCCAGTTGTTCCAGCGCCTCTTCAATCGCCAGAATCCGGTCAGGTTCAGCACTCATTTCCAGAAACATAACCGTTTACTATACCTGTGCTGGAATGACATAACGCTCATAAAAATCGGCGTCGCTCATGTTGTACGGTTCTCCCTCCGCACCGATGCACAACCAGCGACCAGCCGGTACCACCACCGGCTGCGGGCTTTCCAACGACTGTACATAAATACTGATCGGCAGCTTGAGCGCCCATACCCCCCGCGCCCGGTAAAATGGCAGACAGCCATTCCCCAACAGGTGCCGTTGTGCTTCATTCGGCTTCCACTGGCTGTCATCCCATCGCTTGTAAACCTGCCGGAAAACATCCCGTTTCACCGGCCAGTGATCATAATCATCCAGTTCAGGTTTAGCCGTGTCGCCGGGAGCGTACACGATGATGTCGCCGCTGCTCGCCGTCAGAATCTCCAACGACAGTTCAATATTGGTCTCTTCGGTGATCATCCGCGCCATCACCAACCGCTTCACGGGCTGATAATACCCAAACCCCGCAGCAGCCAACTCTGCTTCCGTCCACTCGCGCTGGCGTAAGACTTTACTCCTTGCCACAGTCAGCCCCCCGATTACACGGCTCTTTCCCCAATTATCCTATCATCTTTGCTAGATTGTACTTAAGATGCCCATCTTTAGCATGCACGGGACGAATGTCCTGCCCCGCCAACCCCACGACAGCGGCAGAACTGCCCGTCCGCTGGTAAAATCAACCTTACCGATGAAGCGCTTCTTAAAAAGGTCTGTCTCCATGAGCACAACACCCGACTCACTCGATCTTCTCTCGCCGGTCTGGTCACACCTCACCCAAATTCAGCCGGAGCGTGGCGAAGGCATCTACCTCTACGACGCTGCCGGAAATCGCTATACCGATTTCACCAGCGGCATCGGCGTCACCAACACCGGCCACTGTCACCCCCGCGTCGTCCGTGCCATTCAGGAACAGGCCGCCCGCCTCATTCACGGCCAGATCAACGTCGTCATCTCGCCCTCGGCCATCAAGCTTGCCGAAACCCTCAACACCATCACGCCCGACAGCATCAACAGCTTCTTCTTCTCCAACAGCGGTGCCGAAGCCACCGAAGGCGCGGTCAAACTGGCGCGCATGGCCACCCGCCGCACCAACATCATCACCTTTCAGGGCAGCTTTCACGGGCGCACCGCCCAGACCATGGCCATGACCAATTCCAAGTCGGTCTATCGTTCCAGCTACCAACCCCTGCCCGCCGGCGTCTTCGTCGCCCCATTCCCCTACGCCTATCATTACGGCTGGACGGAAGATCAAGCAGTCGATTTCTGCCTGCGTGAACTGGAACTCATCCTCAAAACACAAACCGCGCCGGAAGAAACCGCCGCCATCATCATCGAACCCGAACTCGGCGAAGGAGGCTATGTGCCTGCGCCGCCCCGCTTCCTACAAGCGCTGCGCGACATCTGCACCCGCTACGGCATCCTCTTCATCGCTGACGAAGTGCAAACCGGCTTCGGGCGCACTGGCAAAATGTGGGGCTTCCAGCACGCCAGCATCACCCCCGACATCATCATCATGGCCAAAGGCTTGGGCAGCGGCGTCCCCATCTCCGGCATCGCCGCCTCCCACGACATCATGAGCAAGTGGCCGCCCGGTTCGCATGGCGGCACCTACGGCGGCAACGCCCTCGCCACCGCCACCGCTGTCGCCACCGTCGAAACCATCCGTGACGAAAAACTTGCCGAAAACGCCGCCGCCATGGGCGAACGCCTCACCGACGGGCTGGTCGAACTGCAAGGCCGCTACCCCCTCATCGGGGACGTGCGCGGCTACGGCCTCATGATCGGCACCGAGTTCACCCGTGACGGCCATCCCGACAAAGACCTGACCAAAGCCCTGCAAAAGGCCTGCATCGAGCGCAATCTGCTCCTCCTCACCTGCGGCAGCTATGAAAACGTCATCCGCTGGATTCCGCCGCTGGTGGTCAACGCCGCGCAGATTGACGAAGCCCTGACCATCTTTGAGGACGGCCTGCGTTCAGTCTTGTAATCAATTCATCGAGGGGAAGTCATGCGTCACTATCTGCTTGCGCTGTGCCTGCTGCTGCTGTTCACCGCCGCCACCCCCGTCGCGGCCCAGACCACCGGTGACTCGCGCTGCGCCACCGAACTGACACAAACCTACACCGGCGCGCTCCGCTGGATCTTCCGTTTTGAAGACGCTTCGCCCGATCTGCTGCGGGTTTCGCGGGAAGCCGCCGCCTTCTACGAGGCCGTCTTGCCCGCCAACCTCAACTGCAACTTTCCGCTAGGCTGGGTCAAAACGCGCATCTTGGATCGTCTGCGCGGGGAATACCAGCCCGAAGAACTGGTGCGCATGCTGGTCTACCTCGACGAATCGCTCGCCGACTTGGACTCCAATAGCTGCGCCTACACCATCACCAACAACTTCCTCACCAGCGTCAACTGGGGCGACACCCAACCCCTCCAGATCGCCCGTGTCACCACCGGCATCTACCGCAGCATCCGCGACTCCATCGCCGCAATCAAATGCGACGAAGACCCTTATTTCAAGTTCATTCAAACCGTGCTCTACAACGCCGGCACACTCCCGCCGGAATCAAACCTTGTCACTGGTTTCCGTGACTCGATTGACGAAGCGTTGGAAGGGGATTATTTCACGAGTTCCGATTGTGGCTATCAGTTGGCGCAGGAATTTCTCTTGAAGGTCGAATGGGGCAGAATCCTCGCATCCGCCGATCTCAACCGCACCGTGCGCGAAGCCCTCATACTGGCCTATCGCTTGGGCGGTCACACCGACTGTTACACCGATCCGGCCTTCTCCATCACCCAAATGGTCGTGGATGCTGCCCCCGGCTTCCCGCCGGACGCGGCGCTGCTCAAAGACATTTACGACGCGGCAGCGGAGGTGCTAACCGCGTCAGAATAAACTAGGCTTTCCGGCTCCGGCGGGCTGCCAGTTCCGCTTCTAAGGTTTCCCGCCGCTGCTGGCTGGCTTTGCGCGCCTCGTCCATCGTTTCCTGCCACCCGCGCTTCAGGTTCGCCACCACCTGCTCGCCGGAAGTCGGCGCGAACAACATCACCAGCGCCACGCCCACCGCTGCCCCCAGCCCCAATCCCACCACTAGGCTGAATATTTTGCGCATCATGCTTTCCTCTGTCTTGCCTGCATATCCCCGATTATACCGGCAGCCCCGCCCCCCGTGCCACTCGCCGCATCCCTCCGGCCTCATTTATCTCTTGTCAACGCCTCACTTCGCGACTAACATCTCCCCGTCAACACTACCAAGGACATACACCCGCATGAACATCATTGATCTCCGCAGCGATACCGTGAGTTGGCCCACTCCCGAAATGCGTGAAGCCATGGCGAACGCCCCCGTCGGCGATGATGTCTACGGCGAAGACCCCACCGTCAACCAGCTTCAGGACGAAGCCGCTGCCATGCTCGGCAAGGAAGCCGGTCTTTTTGTCTCCAGCGGCACCATGGGCAACCTCGTCGCCGTCCTCACCCACTGCGGGCGCGGTGATGAAATGATCTTGGGCCGCGATGCCCACATCTTCCGCTACGAAGCCGGTGGTTCAGCCGCCCTCGGTGGCGTTCACCCCAACACCCTCGATGTCCAACCGGACGGCACACTCCGCCTCGACGCCATCCAGCGCGCCATCCGCTCGGATGATGCCCACTTCCCCCGCACCCGTCTCATCTGCCTCGAAAATACACAGGGCACCATCGGCGGCATCCCCATCAGCGCCCAATACATCGCCGAGGTCGCGGATCTCGCCCGCCAACACGGCATCCGCCTGCACATCGACGGCGCGCGCATCTTCAACGCTGCCACCGCCCTCAACACACCCATAGCCGAACTCGTCGCCCCTGCCGACAGCATCTCGGTCTGCCTCTCCAAAGGCTTGTGCGCGCCGGTTGGCACTGTGCTCGTCGGTTCCCGCGCCTTCATCGATCAAGCCCGCCGCGCCCGTAAACAGGTCGGTGGCGGCATGCGTCAGGCCGGCATCTTGGCCGCCGCCGGTCTCATCGCCCTCCGCAAAATGTCCACCCGCCTCCACGAAGATCACGCCAACGCCTGTGCCTTAGCCGAAGGCTTAGCCCAAATCCCCCACATCACCCTCGATCTCAGTCGGGTGCAAACCAACATGATCTTCTTCGACCTCGCCCCCGACGCCCCGCTCACCCCCGCCCAATTGAGCGCGCGCCTCAAAACTGAATATAATATCCTTATGAATCCTTATCCCGGTTTTACTCATCGTTTCCGGGCAGTCACCCATTATTGGATCACCCGTGAACATGTCGAAGCAGCCATTGCGGCGGTGCGTACAAGTCTCTCATGAGTCCCACCATCTACCCTGACCCGAACGACAAACCGCTTCCGGCGGACAACTGGCCCAAACCCCCAACACCCGTCGATCCCACCTTCACCGACGAGCAAGATTGGGAATCGCCCTTCCCCGAAAAAACCGAACCGGAAGGGCAGGCCGCCTATCGCGGTGCCGCCAACGATCCCGTCTTCGGCTACCTCATCGCCATCGCCCTCAGCATCGGCCTCGGCCCCCTCATCGCCACCGACCCCGCCCTCCGCTACACCATCGTCTGGGGCGTGATGGCCGGCTTCGGCGTCCTCGCGTGGCTCCTCGGCACCAGTGGCCGCATCTGGACGGAAACGCCCGAAAATCTCGGCTGGGGTGTCATCTTCGGCCTCATCATCGGCGTCCCCTTCTTGGTCATCGGTGGCCGCACCCTCCAGCAAACAGCCCAAACCCTCTTTATAGGCATGACCCCCGGCCAAGCCCTCGCCTTTCTCGTCTTCGTCATCCCGCTGGCCGAAACACTCTTCTTCCGTGGCGTCCTTCAAGAAACCCGCCGTTTCTTCATCGTCGCCGTCCTCAGCAGCATCTGGTCAGCCGTCGTCTTTGTGCCCATGCTCGATGTCCGCCGCTTTCCCGCCGTCGCCATCATCATCGGCACCGCCCTCATCGTCATGAACTTCATCTACAGCTACGTCCGCCAGCGCAACGGCCTCGCTGCCGCATGGTTGTGTCAGATCGTGGTGAACCTCACCCTCTTGTTCCTGCCGCTGCTCTGAGCCTCAAATCCTGCAACTTGCAGTACAATTCTGCGTATCAGTGCGTAAGGCCGTTTGTTCGCGCCGTTGCCAGTTCAGGCTGAGGAGACACCGATGAAAACACTCATGAAATATGCCGTCTTATTAATCGTGATCGCCGTGCTCATCATCGGCCTTCTCTTTGCCTATGGTCGCGGCCTCATCCCCGGCCTCGCCCCCAGCTACACCCTCAATGTCACCATCATCCGTGACCAGATTCAACAGCTTTCCACCCTCACCACCACCCGCTTCAGCTATTCCAGCCTCGTCACCACCGAGCGCGACATGCCCGGCTTCCTCAAACTGCTCTATGGTGAACAGCAGGTCATGGTCGCCGTCGGTCACGTCACCGCTGGCATCGACATGACTCAAATCAAGCCCGAAGATGTCCAATTCACCGCTGGCACCCTCAGCGTCCGCCTGCCAGCCCCCGCCTTGCTGGACTGCTTCCTCGACGAAAACGCCACCTACATCGCCGCCGAAAACACCGGCCTATTCGCCCGTCCCGCCAGCAGCGTCGATGTCGAAACCCGTCGTTATGCCGTCCGCCAGTTCCGCACTGCCGCGCTGGAAAACGACATCCTCGGTAACGCCCAATCACAGGCACAAACCGCCGTCCGCGCCTTCGTCGAATTGTTGGCGCTTCCCGGTGTCACTAACCTCCAGCTCACCATCACCGCCCCCGACCCCAACGCGCCCTTACCCGCCACCTGCGCCTGATCAGCCTGCCGTCGGGAACTCATCAACCGCCGCTGGTGTATCTTCTTTAACCGTCCGCTTAGGGAGGATACACCATGAAGCGTCTGCTGTTCGCCTTACTCTGCGTCCTGCTCATCACATACCCCGCCGCCGCCAAACAGGTCGACCACATCATCATCACCGCCCCCGATGGCACCGTCACCCCCATCTCTGACCCGTTCTTAGTGCGCGCCTTAGGCTTCAGCAGCATGGAGCAGCGCCCCCTCAGCGTCACACCGCCGCGCCTCGAAGGCGACGGCTACCTGTTGGAACGTCAATTCGCCACCCCCAACGGGCGCTCCTTCATCACCTTCGACCGCGTCCGCTACTATCCTGCGGGCAGTCAGGGTTACTTTTTCTATATTGGCATCGAAAATGGATGGTCAGAATATG
>JAFLCH010000123.1 GCA_017303775.1 Anaerolineae bacterium
GGCGAAAACATCTCGAAACTAGCGCGGCTCTGTGCCACCGTCCGCCCCTGCTTATCCCACGCAATCGCCTTGACAGCGGTTGTGCTGCTGTCCACTCCAATAACCAGATCTCTTTCCACGCTTCAATAATCCTTTTTTCAAAATCGTCGTTTAACAACAGAATAGTTTATCGTTTCTTCTCTCCCCTGCCGAGATCGGTCATGTGAATTCAAACGGGGCGAGTTCAATAACCCGCCCCGTTAAGTACATCATCTGAACAACCGGACTAGCCTTCTGCAATACCGTCAGCAATCGCCTTAGCGATATTGTCGAGGGTCGTCTTCGGGTCCTGCGCGCCAGTGGTCATCAAACCCAGTTCGTTCGGGATCACAGCACCCGTGCTCGAAATGTCCGCCCATGCCGGGAAGTGCGGTTCAGTCCCCATCCGGTTCTTGATCGCTTCCACAATCGCCGGGAAGTGACGGGTCGTACCGGCAACAGGTTGTGCCTTCTCCAGAATACGCGGATCATCAAACGTCGATTGGCGCACCGGCGTATTGCTCTGTGCAGCAGCCAACGCCATCGTCTCTTTGCTCGTCGCCCACTGTAAGAAGACCCACGCGGCGTCTGCCACTTGGCTGTAGCGTGAGAGCGCGAGGCAGCTCCCGCCCTGATGCCCGATCCCCGGCACTTCATCAAAGCTGCATTCTTCACGCGTGCGCAGCGCAATTTCTTTCGGCAGCGGAGCCGGTTCCATCAATCCAGCCACCTTCGATTGTTCCGGGTTGTCCCAACCGGGGAAGAACTCGCCCCAGTTGATGACGATACCCGCCAGACCCTGCCCGACCGCGTCGCCTTGGCCGCTCCAGTCCCATGTCGTCGCGCCCGCTGGCATCGTCTTGCCCAGTTCCAGCATGTACTCGGCGGCGGCCAGACCAGCTTCATCATTGATCGTCACCGCGCCGTCCACACCTGTGTGTGAACCACCATGTCCCCACAGCCACGCTGTCCAGTCGCACTGAAGCGCGTAGTGGCCGGAACGCCATTGCCCTGCCGTGCCATAAATCTGTGAACCATCTTCGTTCGTCAGTCCGGCATCAAAGATCGCCTTCGACACATTCAAGTATTCTTCCATCGTGGTCGGAACCGACAGTCCCAGTTCTTCAAACACATCCTTACGGTAGCTCATGATGAAGATCGGAATATCAAACGGCACACCAACCAGCGTTCCTTGATATTCAGAAATCGCCGGAACCAATTCAGGAATGAAATCAGCAAAGTCATAACCGGGCATATTCAAGTCGCTGCCGCTGTTAATGTACGTCTCGCGCACATCAACCACATCGTTCACAAATCGCCCCAGCCACGACTGATCCAGATAGTAAATATCATTCGATGCGTTCTCAGTCGCCGTGTCCTGTGTGATCTTCGCCAAGACCTGATCCAGCGGAACCTGTTCCCAAATCACCTCGATACCGGTCTGCGCCGTGAAGTTATCAGCGATCAACCCGCTCGTGATCTGGCTCGGCGCAGTCGATTCAGATGACAACCGAACCGTGGTCCCGCTAAAACGGCTGCCAACATCCCGCAGCCATGCATTCATATCATCTGCCTGTGCGAACACATCACGGGCATACTTCGGGGCAACCGCCTTCGCGGCAATCCGTTCCAACCCCATCATACCCGCAGCACTGATCCCGAATCCGGCGACGGCGGCGCGGCGCAGAAATTCACGACGGCTGAGCTGTCCCCGACGAACTTTTTCGGCCTGCTGCGCAACATAAAGTCTCTGCTTACGATCTTTTTCGTTCATTTTGAAGTTATCCTCATAAAACTGAACTATACGATTACTTTTGACCGGCTCCCGCCATCGGCCAGAGTCCGCCGTCACAAACATCTGCGCAGGTTCCCAACCTGCTGATCTGCTCCTTGCTGACCTGAGGTTCAATCACCCCCTCTCATGAAGTACGCTCTCCGGACGTTCACCAAGCGCATCTATACCCGCCTCCACGCAAATCAAATACTTATGGAGACGTTCGTCCCACAAACACATCACACATATTGGCGATCTGCTGGCCTATAGCTTGCCAGCCACTTGCGATCAGTCAGTCACTAACCGCGCACGGCTCCCATCGTCAAACCTCTCACCAGATGACGTTGGACAAACAGCATAAAGATAAAAACTGGGATCATTGCCGCCGAACCCGCCGCCGTCAGGAAACCCCATTCGGTTCCGCCAGACGACGAGTCGAACGTTGACATCGCTACGGGGATAGTGCGAAGTTCGGGTGAGCGAGTCAGATAGAGCGTAAAGATGAATTCATTCCACGAGAAGATCAAACACAGCACCGCTGCTGCTGCCATTCCCGGTGCCACATAGCGCACAATCACACGGAAGAACGCCCCCCATCGTGTGCAGCCGTCCACCATTGCCGCATCATCAAGATCTTGCGGCACATCGTCAAAGAAACTCTTCATCAGCAGCACAGCAATCGGCAGGTTAATCACCGTATGCGCGAAGATCAAACCATGATACGTATCAATCAACTTGAAGTTCTGGTACACCAGATAAATCGGCAGCACCGCCGTCACCGCCGGCATAAACCGCGTCGACAGGATGAAAAACACCAGATTCTGCTTGCCACGGGGTTGAAAGCGCGAAAGTCCATAAGCCGTCGGTGTTGCGATCAACAGCACCACAGCCGTGCTGATTACTCCCACAATGATGCTTGTCCGCAGGAACGGCACAACGTAATAACCAGCCGTCCCCGCTCCACCCGTTCCAGCGTTCGCCCCCGCCACTTCCTGTACCACTTCCAGATAAGGCCGCCCGCCGATCACCACACTCCACCATGATCCGGTCGGCTGATAAATCGCCAGCGGGGGCGGCATCGTAAAAATCTCGCGATATGGTCGCACCGACGCCGTAACCCAGAAGTAAATCGGGTACACAAACACCAGCAGAATAGCGCCCGTCACAATCGTTAACAGCAGCTTATTGATCCGCTGTCGCCGGTGCTGCGCCGCTTGTACCGCGTGCCAGTTCTGCCGTTCCGCAGGAGTGATAGTCGCCATCCTCAAATCCTCCCTACCACCGCACGCGGAACAATTTGATATAAGCAAATGCCGACAGCCATACAACCACCATCATGAATAACCCGATGGCCGCCCCATAGCCCCAATTCACCTGTAAGAAGGTGTTGGCGTAACCGTAAAAACTGACCGTCTCCGTCCGATTGCCGGGGCCGCCTGCCGTCAAAATCACCACATAATCAAACACCTTATACAGGTCGACCAACCGGAACAAAATCGCCACAGTCAGCACACCCCGCAGCATCGGAATCTTCACCCGTGTCAGCCGCTGCCACCAGTTCGCGCCGTCCACCTCAGCCGCTTCCAGCACTTCCTGCGGCAGCCCTTTCAACCCCGCCAGAATGATCAACACGAAGAACGGTGTCCACTGCCAGATTTCAACCGTCAGCACCCCGATCAGCGCGAATCGCCCTGTCCCTCCAATGAGGGGTTCATCGGGGGTCACCAGCCCCAGCCCGTACAGAATGTAGGAAATGAAGCCGAAGTTCGGGTGTGTCAGCAGTCGGAATAACATACCCGCCACCGTCGGCGCAGTCACCATCGGCAAAATGATGAGCGCCTGCATGATCGTTGCTCCCCACGGCTTCGCGTCCAGCAGCAGCGCGATGATCATGCCCAGTGTGATCTGAATCAGCATCGCCACCACCACATACTGAATGGTGATTCCGATGGCGTTGCCGAAGCGCACATCTTGTGTGAACAGTTCGGCCCAGTTCTGAATACCCACGAACTCAAAAATCTTCGTTCGTGGTTTGAACTCATGCAAACTCAGCACAATGTTATAAATCAGTGGGAAGATACTGTATACCGAGAGGAAAATAATGGCCGGAGTCAGCCAGAACCACGGGTTCTCCGACGACCAGAATTTACCCTTGCTGCGTCTGGCCGCACCCGTGGCAGAAGATGTTCCCGCAATAACCTGATCGGCCATAAGGCCAACCTCCAGCATTTCTCTGATGAAGACTTAAGTTTCAAAAAGACAATTTTTCACAAACGTGCAGACCTTGCACTTATGTGAAAGACTATATTGTGTTTTGTCGCACCTGTCAAGTTATCCCCTTCCCCTCACAAAAATGAGCAGTTCCGTAGAAAAACCGTCTGCCCATCCCACAATCCACCCATCATCGCTGCTTGACAGGACTCCACGCCTCACATACAATCCGGTAAAATGTGAATTGCATTCACAAATGTGAGCTAAACAGCTTTCATGATGGCTCATTTAAACTGGGCAGGAACAAAAAAATGGCAGTTATTACAATAGTCGGCGCAGGTGTCATGGGTTCGGCGCTCACCTTCCCCGCTGCTGATAATGGCAATGAAGTACGCTTGGTTGGGACGCATCTTGATGAAGAAATTATCCAGAGCTGTCGTAGCCAACAATTCCATCCTCGTCTCCGCCGCCCGCTTCACCCCGCCGTTAAAGCCTTCTCGCACACCGAAATTGCACAGGCCATGCAGGGAGCCGACATCATCGGTCTCGGTGTGAACTCGCGGGGGGTTCATTGGGCCGCGCAGGCCATCGGCCCCCATCTCCAACCCGGCCAGATCATTATCATGGTCACCAAAGGGATGGAAAGTGTCGATGGCAAACTGCAAATTCTGCCGGATGTCCTCCATGACCATCTTCCACCATCCATCCGCGATCAAGTCAAATACGCCGCCATCGGTGGCCCATCCATCGCCGGTGAACTCGCCGCCCGTCATCAAACCAGCGTCGTATTCGTCTCGCGGGATGCCGACATCTTGCCTCGCCTGCGTGCCGCCTTTTCCACCAACTACTACCACATCTGGACATCCACCGACATCATCGGCGTCGAGGTCTGTGTCGCCCTCAAGAATCCCTACGCCCTTGCCGTCGGTTTAGCCGCCGGTGTGCTGGAACGCAAAGGTGCGGACATCGCCGGAGCCAAAATGCACAACTATGCCGCTGCCGTTTTCGCGCAGGGGCTGGCCGAAACTGCCATCTTGGTTCAAAAACTCGGTGGCGGCTTGGAAACAGTGTTCAGCCTCCCCGGCGCGGGTGATCTCTACGTCACCACACAGGGTGGTCGCAATTCGCGCATGGGACGCCTCCTCGGTCTCGGCATGTCCTACAGTGACGCGGTCGAAGAAATGCCCGGCGAAACCATCGAAGGCGTCGATGCCGTCATCTCCATCATGCCCGCCGTCGAAGCCATGATCACCCGCGGCGAAATCCCGGCTGATTCGCTCCCCTTGCTTCGCGAACTGTATCGCATCGTCACCCGTAACGCGCCCGTCGAGTTCGACTTCAACAGCTTCTTCAACAAGCTGCCCTTCAACCCGCCGGAGTCGCTTCAATCATCGTGAATCAATCAGCGCGCTGTGGTATCCTCATACCCCAACAGCGTATGTAGCAGAAGGAAAAAACATGGTCGCCAACAGCCCCCTGTTGCCAGAGGCCATCCAGCACTACCATCAGGTGGTAGAAGAACTGGGGCCGGATACCCTCAAGAAAATGTTGCAGGACATGCACACCATTCGCGCCTTCGAAGAACGCGCGGAACAACTTTACGCCCTCGGCAAAACCCACGGCACAATGCACCTCTCCATCGGTCAGGAAGGCACTGCCGTCGGAGCCTCCGCCGCCCTTCGTGATGGCGACTACCTCCTCAACCACCATCGCGGTCATGGTCATTGCCTCGCGTGGGGTTCCACGCCGGATCGCATGATGGCCGAATTCATGGGTCGCGAAACCGGTTACTGTCGCGGGCGGGGTGGCAGCATGCACATCGCCGATGTCGAAGCCAACAACCTCGGTGCCAACGGCATCGTCGCCGGTGGCGTGCCCATCGCCGTCGGTGTCGGCCTCAGCATCAAAATGCGCCAGACCGATCAGGTCTGCATGGTCATCTTCGGTGACGGTGCCGCCAACGAAGGTGCCTTCCACGAGTCCATCAACATGGCCGCCATCTGGAATCTGCCCGTCATCTACCTCTGCGAAAACAACGGCTATGCCATGTCCACCGCCGTCACCAAATCCTTTACCATCGAAAACATCAGCACCCGCGCGGCCTCCTACAACATCCCCGGTGTCACGGTGGATGGCAACGACCCCCTCGCGGTCTATCTCGCCATCTCCGAAGCTGCCGCCCGCGCCCGTCGTGGCGAAGGGCCGAGCCTCGTCGAAGCCAAAACCTACCGCTACAAAGGTCACTCCCGCAGCGACCGTCAAGCCTACCGTACCCGTGATGAAGTCAATGACTGGATCGACAACCGCGACCCCATCAAACGCTTCAGCACCCTGCTCGTCACCGTCGGCCTCCTCACCGAGGAAGAAGTCGCCGCCATGCGCGACACCGCCGCCACCACCATTGATCAAGCCGTCGAATTCAGTGAAAATAGCCCTGAACCCGACCTCAGCACCATTCTAGAGGGCGTCTATGCGTGAACTAACTTATGCCGAAGCCCTGCGTGAAGGGCTGCGTCAGGCAATGACCGCCGACCCGTCAGTCTTCCTCCTCGGTGAAGACATCGGCGTCTATGGCGGTGCTTTCGGTGTCACCGCTGGTCTCGTACAGGAATTTGGCGAGCAGCGCGTCATCGACACCCCCATCTCCGAAGCCGGTATCGCCGGTGCTTGCGTCGGCGCGGCCCTCACCGGCATGCGTCCCGTCGGCGAAATTCAGTTCATGGATTTCGTCACCCTCAGCATGGAACAGCTTGTCCTTCAGGCCGCCAAAGTGCGCTTCATGTTCGGCGGCAAAGCCAGCGTCCCCATGGTCTTACGTATGCCCGGCGGTTCTGGCACAGGTGCAGCCGCTCAGCACAGCGAGAGCTTGGAAAACTGGTTCGTCCATGTCCCCGGCCTCAAAGTCGTCATGCCCAGCACCCCCTACGATGCCAAAGGTCTGCTCCTCGCCGCCATCGACGACAACAACCCCGTCATTTTTGTCGAGCACAAACTGCTCTACAAAACCAAAGGTGAAGTGCCGGAGGACATGTACCGTGTCCCCCTCTCACAAACCAACATTGTCCGCGCCGGCCAGCATGTCACCGTCGTTGCCACTTCCATCATGGTCAACCGTGCCCTCGAAGCCGCCGCTGAACTCGCCAAAGAAGGCATCGAACTCGAAATTGTTGACCCGCGCACCCTCAAGCCGCTGGATGACGCGCCCATCATCGAATCCGTCAAAAAGACCGGTCGCGCCCTCGTCGTCCATGAAGCCGTCGAAATGGGTGGTTTCGGGGGCGAAATCGTCGCCCGCATCGCCTCCAGCGAAGCCTTCGACTATCTCGAAGCCCCCATCCGTCGTCTCGCCGGTTTGGACATCCCCATCCCCTACAATCGTGAACTCGAACGCGCCACCGTCCCGCAGGCCGCGGACATCATCCGCGAAGCCCGCAAACTTGCGCGCGGCGAATACTAGGTATCGACTTATCAGGAACGGTAACCATCATGCCACTGCCCATCATCCTCCCCAAATTCGGCTTCACTCTCGAAACCGCGGACATCGTCCAGTGGCTCAAAAAGGACGGTGATACCGTCCGCGCCGGTGACCCCATCTGTGAAGTCACCACCGATAAAGTCAACATGGAGGTCGAAGCGCCCGAAGACGGCACGCTCATCAGCCCCCTCTACGAAGTCGGCACCACCGTTCCTGTCACCGAAGTCATCGCCTATCTACTGCGCCCCGGTGAAGCCCGTCCCACCCAACTCCCTGCGCGTCCCGCTTCATCCGCTGCCGTAGCCGCCGCACCTACCCCTGCGCCACAGCCCGCCGAACCGTTAGCTCCATCGCCCGCCAGCGTCGCCGCCACGCCCGTCGCCCAGCGCATGGCCGACGCCGCCAACATCGACCTCTCACAGCTCAAAGGCACCGGCCCCAATAACCGCATCACCCGCCGTGATGTCGAAACCGCCCTCACCCATCCTGCTGGCAAAGTCCGTGCCACGCCTGCCGCCCGTCATACCGCCCGCGAGAACGGCCTCGATCTCGCCGCCATCACCGGCACCGGCCCGCGTGGACGCATCCAGTCGCAAGATGTCCTCACCGCTGCCGCCGAGCACAGCCAGCCTGCGCCGCAGCCAACCGCTGCCCCTGCCGCCGCAAATCTCCCGCGCACCGTCAAAATCGAAGGCATGCGCCGCACCATCGCCACCCGCCTCCAAAAAAGTTTCCAGACCGCGCCCCACATCTTCTTCGATGCGCAGGTCGATACCACCGCCATCGATTCGCTGCGCGCCCGCCTCAAAGCACGTGGAGACAAACTCTCTGTCACCACCCTGCTCGTCAAAGCCAGCGCCAGCGTCCTCCTTCGCCATCCCTACCTCAACGCCACCACCGACGGCGAAGAAATCGCCCTCTGGCCCACCGCCAACATCGGTGTCGCTGTCGCCCTCGACTCTGGCCTCATCGTGCCCGTCGTCCATCATGCCGAAACCCGTTCCCTGCGCGATATTCAAGCCACCGTGGACGATCTCGCCGCCCGTGCCCGCGCCAGCACCCTCAAGCTCAACGACATGCAGGACGGAACCTTCACCATCAGCAACCTCGGCATGTTCGGCGTGGATCGCTTCACCGCCATCATCAACCCGCCGCAGGTCGGCATCCTCGCCATAGGCCGCACCATCCAGCAGTTCGTGCCGGATGCCAGCGGTCAGCCCGTCCTCAAGTCCTTTATGAATATCACTCTCTCCGCCGACCACCGCGTCGTGGATGGCGCGCAGGCCGCCAACTTCATTCAAGACTTGCGCACCGTCCTCGAAGACCCCGCCCTCATCGTGTGGTAATCCGATCTGGCGGGAGAATGCTCAATCGACATCCGGACAGTATCGCTCATGGAATCATGAGATTGATTGCCGGTCGTGGATTTCCCTTCATTCGTAAGAAATTTTGATTGGTGCGTTTAAGTTTGATAGATTATCCAACAAGGAGAATAAACCCGATTTTCGTCACAAACCATTTTCTAACTATCCCCCAACCGTTTTAACAATTCCTTTCCCTCAAATGGTTAGAAAACTCGTCCCCAAATAGTGACCATTTGGTAACCCTAAACCCGCTCATTTGTGCTATGATAATCTTGGCGTCAGTTCCACCACCACGATGCCGTGCATCTTAACAACCGCATACCGGCGACACACCAGCAGCCTGTCCACATCCTTGCCAGCGGAGAAAATCATTGTCTGCGCCACGCTCTCTCATTCCCGCCTCGCCGACAAATAACGGCGTATCGCTCGCCCGTTCCCGCCGCCTTTATTGTCGGCGCTCCCGACGACGACGACGACAAACACCCCCCCGGCGGAAACATCGGCGCTTTCCCGCCGTCTTTGACCACCACGCCGCTGCCGCTGCTGCTGCAAAACCCATCCGGCAAAAGTCTGGACTTCGCCTTGCTAGGTCTAACGGATCACTGGTAACTTGTCACTATACGGCCAATGTCACTGCCGCCAATGACGCCAATCGGGCCATTTCCCCCTCGCCAAATGGCCGCAATCGCCACCACCCCGCGCAGCCCGCATTTTGCCTCCCCTAATGCTTTGGCGTGCAGCGCCTTGTGCGGCTGCCGGGCGCGTGAACGAAGTCTGCGAGTGACCTAACGAGCGTGGGAGGGGGTGCCGTCTTTGACCGCCACGCCGCCGCCAACCCCGTAACAAATCATTAAGAGTTGTAATAAAACGAGCCTGCCCCCACAATCCAGCCTTCCAACCCGTCACACCCCGCCGGAATCCCATATCCCGTCTGTTGTGCCGCCCATCCGGCCTGTATCGCGCACAGCACCGCGTCCAGCAAGTCGCCCGTCGCGTCCTCCACCAGAGCCTCCCCTTGCCCCTCTCTCAACACCGCCTGCACCCCGTAGCGTTCAGCGACCGCGCCGTTCACCAACCCGCTCACCAGCGCCTCACGTGTCGCCCGCTGTGCCTCCGTCTGCTGCTTACGGGCATCCTGTTTATAGCTCCGCCGTCCCACCAACGCCCGCGCCACCAGCGCCGGATACACCTCCAGCGCCACCCGTGAATCGCCGTTAGGCCGGCACGGCAAAATGTTCACCCCCGCCCGCAGCAGTCGCGGCGCGCCTTGGAAGAACATCTTCCCCACCGGCACAAAATCCAACTGCATCGGACTTACCGCGTTCACCGCCTTGTCCGTCGCCCGTCGCAGCAGTTTATGTCCCGCTTCCCGTCCGGCGGAAAATGACTTCAGCGTTTCCTCAAAAGTCCCTTTCCCGATCCGCTCAACATACTGCACATACCCCGCCCATGATCGCGCCCAATCCAGCTCCACGATCAACTCGCGTGGCTGCCCGAATGGGAAGTCAAACCCGCCTACCCACGGCCCCGCGCGGTGCAGCGCCTCCTCAAACCCGTAAAAATCCTCAATCCGTACCACCTGCTCAATCAACAGCCGCTCGCCCTCCAACACCCCTTCAGCGCAGGTGATCGGCTTCTTCCGGCTCGGCGCGCTGGTGAAATCAAACCCGAAGATCTTCATACATCCCGCTCCACCAGTGTCCGGAATCGTCCGTAAGCCGCTTCCCATTCATCCCCGCCTGTCGGTTCATACCGCACCGGCGGGAAGCTCGCCCTCACCACCTGCCGCGCCTCATGAATGTCCTTCAACTCCCCCCGTGCGATCAACTGCACCAGCCCATTCCCCAGCGCCGTCGCCTCCACCGGCCCTGCCAGCACAGGCCTCCCCGTTGCGTCCGCGGTCATCTGGCACAACATCGGATTCTGCGACCCGCCCCCCACGATATGGATCACATCAACCCGCTGCCCGCTGGCCTCGATCAACTGCTCCAGCACCACTCGGTACTTCAGCGCCAGACTCTCCATCACGCACCGCACCACCGCCCCCTTCTCCTCCGGTATCGCCTGCCCGCTGCGCGCGCAGTAATCCCGCACCCGCCCCGGCATATCCCCCGGTGAAAAGAACAGCGCATCGTCCGGGTCAATCAAACTTCGGAACGGCAGAGCCGCCCCCGCTTCGTTCAGCAGTCGCCCGTAATCCGTCTCCGCCCCCTCCTGCGCCCAAACAGCCCTGCACTGCTGAATAATCCATAACCCCATCACCATCTTCAGCGGTCGATACGTTCCATAAGCGCCGCCCTCGCTCGTCAAATTGAACGCCAGCGCCTTTTCATTCACCAGCGGTGCCCGTGTCTCTACCCCGAACAAACTCCACGTCCCGCTGCTGATATACGCGAAGTGTGGCGTCTCAGCCGGCACAGCCACCACCGCGCTGCCCGTATCATGGCTGGCAACGCTGTATACCGCGCTCCGCTGGTACGTGCCAATCTCCACCCCCGGCTGTACAACCGGCGGGAAAATATCCGTCCGGATTCCCAACGTTCCCAACGTCTCCCGATCCCAGTCCCCCGCCAACGGGCTGTAGCACTGGGTAGTCGTGCTGTGCGTAAACTCGGATACCGCCTCACCCGTCAGCCAGTAATTCATCAAGTTCGGCATCGTCAAAAAGCGTTCTGCCGCCTCAAGCTGCCACGGTGTCTGCTCCGTAATCGCCACCAATTGGTACAGCGAATTGATCACGTAGAACCCGATTCCTCCGCTCCGTTGGAACAACACCTCACGCGGTACGCGCGCCAGCACCCGTTCCATCACGCCTTCCGTTCGCGCGTCCCGC
>JAFLCH010000124.1 GCA_017303775.1 Anaerolineae bacterium
CCGCCACGATAGCCCCGCGCAAACCCATCTCGTGGGATCGCGTCTTCGTCTATGGCGTGTTGATCTTCGGCGTGATACTGGCGATCTTCCCGTTCCTGTGGATGTTAAGCGCCTCGCTCATGAGCCTGACGGAAGTAACCTTCGGCAGGCTGCTGCCGGGTGAGCTGCGCTTCACCAATTACCTCGAAGCGTGGCAGCGCGCCAACTTCGGCCAATTCATGTGGAACAGCGTGCGCATCACCGGCATCACCTTAGCCGGCCAACTGCTGGTGTGCATTCCAGCGGCCTACGCCTTCGCCCGCATGCACTTCGTCGGCAAGAACATCCTGTTCAGCCTCATGCTGGCGACTATTATGATCCCGGAAGTGGCACGCTTCATCCCCAATTATCTGACGGTGATCTGGTTGGGGCGCTTGAGCGAAGCGCTGTTCGGTTTCGGCTGGATCAACAACTGGCCGTCGCTGACCATTCCCTTCATGGCGACACCCTTCACCATCTTCCTGCTGCGGCAGTTCTTCCTGCAAATTCCAGAGGATTTATGGGACGCGGCGCGCATCGACGGGGCGGGGCATCTGCTCTTCCTGCGCACCATCGTCATCCCGCTTTCGCGCGCGCCCATCATGACCTCGATCACGTTCGGGTTTATCGGTTCGTGGAATGCCTTGTTGTGGCCGCTGCTGCTGACGCAAACCGACGATTGGCGTCCGGTGGCGGTGGGGTTGACCAAGTTCGTCAACAGCGATGCACCAACCGCGCTCCATCTTCAAATGGCCGCCTCGGTGCTGATGATCATCCCCATCCTGATCCTGTACTTCTTCACGCAGAAGCAGTTCACGGTGGGAATCGCCACGACAGGCCTAAAAGGTTAGGAGCATCCACCGCTTGCGGTGTTTTTCAGCGCGTCCTCGTCAAACCGTGACTGCTCCGGGAGGGCGTTTGACCGTTCGTAACAGACAAGGAGATTGTTGAGATTATGCGAAAAGCTTCCTTCTTATTGTGTTTAATTGTAGTTCTGGCGCTCGGCTTCAACGCCGTCAGCGCGCAGGATGATCTGGCCGGTATCGATCCATCAGGGCAAACCGTTGTGTACTGGCATCAGTACCAGAATGAAAGCGCGCAGGGCAACACCATCGCGGAAATTATCGCCGAATTCAATGCAACCAACGAATACGGAATCACGGTTGAAGGTTCGTTCCAGGGCAGCTACGGCGATCTGAGCACCCTCATCAACGCCGGCATTTCGTCGGGTGAACTGCCCAATCTGGTCGCGGGTTATGCCAACGACGCCGCCAGCTACTATCGTGACAGCTCGGCAGTTGATCTGAACCCCTACCTCGCCAGCGCGGAATGGGGCTTGGGCGAATCGCCGGACATCAATCAGGCGCTGTTGGCCGCTAACACGGTAGACGGCGTACTGCTGGCCTTCCCCAACCAGTCCTCGGCGCAGGTCTTCGCCTACAACCAGACGCTGCTGAGCCAACTGGGCTTCGACGCCCCGCCCACCAGCATCGAAGCATTCAAGGAACAGGCCTGCGCCTCGGCCAACGCCACCGGCCCCAATGGTGAAGACCTGCTGGGCTTCCCCATCACCACCGATGCCTCGGCCTTCGAGTCGTGGGTTGCCAGCCATGGCGGTTCCATCTATTCGGATGGCGCGTTCACCTTCACCAGCGACGCCGTGATCGCCACACTGCAAATGTATCAGGATCTGTTCAGCGAAGGCTGCGCCTATACACCGGCGGAACGCTTCGGCGACCAGACCGACTTCAACAACGGCATCACCCCCTTCTACATCACCAGCACCGCTGGCTTCACCTTCGTCCTTTCTGGTTTCGCCAGCACCGGCATCGAAGCCGACTGGCAGATCCAGACCTTCCCCCACGTCGAAGGCAGCGAGATCGTTCAGGTCTTCGTCCCCAGCATCATCCTGCTGCCCGCCACACCGGAACAGCAGTTGGCGAGCTGGCTCTTCCTCAAGTATCTGGCCACACCGGAAGTCGCCGTCAAGTGGAGCAGCGGCACCGGCTACTTCAACCCGGTTCCCTCCAGCGCCGAAGCACTGGCCTCCGCCGAATTCTCTTTTGAAGGGCTTGCCCCCTACTTCAATGCCGGCAACGCCCTCATCAGCAGCCCTGATGTCCGTGTGTACTCCAGCCCCGCCATCAGTGCCTACAGCACCGTGCGTGGTCTGATCAGCACGGCTGTCGCGGATGTCACCTCCAACGGTGTCGATGTCCAGACCGCCGCCGAAGCCCTGCAAGCGGGTGCCGATCAGGCACTGGCCGACAGCAACTCCTAACGCTTACATCACAGCGGGCAGAGCCTGAACCCTCAGGCTTTGCCCAAAACAAAAAGGCGCGTATGAAGCGCCTTTTTGTTGACTATTTCCCGTGTATTGGCCTACATGTTTTCGATCAGATGGAACAGATCCTGTGTTTCCCGCGAGGGGTTGATGTTGTATTCGCTCTGGAGTGTCTCGCACAGACGTTGATACTGCATCCGCGCATCGTCTTGCTGCCCCATGCGCATATAGATGCTCATCACCTCACGATGAATATCCTCGCGTTCCGGCACATGCCGCAGCGAACGGGTGAAGTACCCCAGCGCCAGTTCATCATTCTTGCGCCGCTTGTTCAACCGCCCCAAACTGATGAGCGCTTGCGCGTTCAACTGGCGCAGTTGTTCCCGCCGTTGGACAATCCAGTCCATGTCCGTATCCTGCAAGTACGGCGCTTTGTAATTCTCCACGGCCCGCATCAGCAGACGTTCTTCTTCCGCGTCATCCGTGAGCGTCATGGCCTTTTCCACATCACTCTGGAAGGCTTCCACATCATAATGACGCGTCAGCTTGTCGCTGGGGCGGTAGAACCCCCCGCCGTACTGCGTCATCTCAAAGGTCTGCGTGGGGTCAATCTTCATGCTGATCCGCTCGCTAATCTTGCGCTTGGTCACATGAAACACATTGGTCGCTTCCTTGACGGGTAAATCCGGCCAGAAGGTTTCGAAGATTTCGCGGCGTGTCACCAGCGGGCGATCCATGAAGAAGAAGAACAAATTGCGCGGCAGCGCCCCGTCCCAGTTATTCACGAACTGACCGTTCACCAGCACATAACCGCGCCCCAACGAATAGACTTCCAACTGCGGGCGTGGCTTTTCTTCCACCGTGAACATGACATCATTTTTGCGTTCTTCCGTCCCCAAAACCACCGCTTCACCCCGCGCCACCAGTGTCGACCACGGATGATACATCAGCAGCCGCGAGTTGAAGGTGATCTGCACCCCGTCGCGCATACTGTTCACCAGCGCCATCATGAACTGCTCGAATGAATCATCGAACGGAATGCGATCCAACTCATCAATGTACAGCGTCACCGGATCACCACGCAGTGATCCCAAATCAGCCGCCAGCGCCTCGCCCAAAGCCTGTGGGGCAGGCTTGGCGAACGCAGCCTTAAGATTCTGGCCGAAGCCGGCGTCAGACTCGTTGAATTCATCCACCATCGCCTTCAGCCAATCGACGAGGTTGCCTTGCCCTTCTCGAATACGGTAGTATAAGAGACCGTCTTGAGTTCGGTTGTAGAAATGGGTGAGGAAAAGGGTGCGATAGTTAGTCCAGGGGTAGAGCAGTACGACTTTTTTGCCACGTGACCGTTCTCGGAACGACTCTAAAGAGACTTTTGTGACAACTTCGTAGACCATGTTAATCTTTGCCCCGGTTAAACGATTACCAAACAGACTAAAATATTACAGCAACATCCTATCATACCCGTAAATCCGAACATCAACAACACCGGATTAGATACTTCTATTGTAGTCTTAATCCATGCAGAATAACAAATCACTACCGATCACCTTAGTACTACCCCCTCTGCGATCACTGGCGGCCTTCATCTTGAAGCTGGAACCGCTCTGGTTAGGGCTGATGCTCTATTATTTTTGGTTTCCCATCGAGGTTCGCTGGCATTGGCTCTGGCTGCTCGGCGGGGTTCCGCTTGTGTTCATCGCCCGCTTCATCGTTCACGGGCGCATCTTTACGCGCTTCTCGTTGGATCTGCTGCTGCTCATTTTTCTGGCGCTCGCTGTCCTTAACCTCTATCTCTCCCCCTTCACCTACACCAATCCGCTCAGCCGCCTTTACCTGTTGGCGCGCCCTCTGCTCGGAATCCTGTTGTGCATCGCTTTTGTGGAACAGGTTCGCCGCCAGCGCAAACTGGATGCGCTGCTCCTCGCAACGCTGGCCTTCAGCCTCCTCCTCGCCCTGCTGGCGCTCACCGGCAGTCAGTGGAACAACAAGAGCACCCAGCTCCTGTTCTTCATCAACCTGCTGCCGCGCTTCACCATCTTCCCCGGCGCGGAAGGGGGCTTTAACGCCAACGAGATCGCCGGCGCGCTGGCATGGATCACCCCGTTGTGCGCCGCGCTTGCCGCCCTCCGCTGGGATCAAACCCTCAGCCGTCCGTGGCTTCAACGCAGTCTGAAGTGGGGATTCCGGTTGGCTTTTGTGCTGTCATTTCTGGCCTTATTCTTGGGGCAGAGTCGCTTTGCGCTGGCCGGGGTATTGGCGGCGCTGGCACTGTTGGCCTTTCTGCTCATCCCACGCTGGCGCGGCCGGCTGCTGGCATGGGCGCTCATCGCCGCCGTCGCCCTCCTCGAACTGCTCATCATGCGCAACGTCTTCGCCCCCGCCAACCAGATCGTCATGGAACAGCGCGACACCGAAAGTATGAACATCCGCTTCGACATCTGGAACAGTGCCTTCGACATCTTGCGTGACTATCCGTGGACGGGCGTGGGCATGAACCTCTTCCGCGATGCTAAAGTGCGCGACCTGTACCCCGTCCCCAGTTTTCCCCAGCCGATCCTGCCACATGCCCATAACGAATTCCTGCAAATCGCGGCTGATTTAGGAATTCCCGGTCTGCTGGTCTATACCGGCTGGCACATCGTTCTTATCCTCGCGCTCTGGCATATCTACCGCCGCGCCACCCTTCACAATCTACGTCTGCTCGCCGCTGGTGTCGTCATGGCGCTGCTCGCGCATGGCTTCTACGGCTTTGGCGATGCCATCACCCTTTGGGATCGTTTAGCCTTCGTCTACTGGTGGATACTGGCGTTAGGATGCGCCGCGTACACCTTGCACAACTTGCAAAAATTACAAAAAATAAACTGATTTCAATTGTTTTCGCCTCATTCGCATGCTATAGTTAGATGATTAAGATGTAAAGTGAAAACAATGTTACATCAATGTTCATTTTTGGTATGCATTTTATAACTGTAACGAACACGGTACTGTATGTCACCGACATCTGCCGACGACCATAAACCATCCGCAGCGCTTTCCGACCAGCGTGCCATCATCAGCTTGGCAGCAGCGCTGATACCGGTCCTTACACTGCTCGTTTTCAGCCTGTTCCCACAGCTAGGGGAAACCGGTACAACGGGTCTTTGGTTGGCCTGCCTCCTCCTCAACATCATCACCGGCATACCGGATGACCACTACCGCAGCAGTTTCTATCATGCCTACCGTGCCCTCGGCGTTATGGTGAGTTGGCTCACCATCGGCATCAGCGCCGCGCTCCTGCTCATCTTAACTGCCGAACTGCTCCTGCTAACCCAGCGCGTATGGCTGCGCCGCCGTCAGGATCACCTCGCGCCGCTTTCCGAACTTCGCAGCCGGACTCTAGCCGGCTTCTTACAGATGGGAGTCCCGCTGGCGGTGGCAGCGCTGGTTTACCGGCTGGTCAATGGTCAAATACCGCTCCACACCCTATCCGGCATGACCGAACCCGCCCTGCTCACCATGCTGCTGGCTTATCAGATTACAGCCGATCTGACCCGCCGCGAGATTTTCCGCTGGCTCTACCGCCTGCCGTTCGACACCATCTGGTCAGTCTCCCAACGCCAGCGCCTCCTCATGGAACTGGTACTCCTGCCGCTCATCGTCCTGCTGCCCATCATTCACGCCAGCGTCGGCACCGGTACATCTGTCGTGCTGGTTCTGGTGCTCAGCGCCTTCGCCACCTACCAGTACACCCTCGCCTCCACTGCCTACCAGAATCGGGTCATGCACAACCAGAGTGCCGATCTGGTGCGCAAACTCATCATGGTCAACCGCTCGGCTCAAAACGCCATGTTCCGCGTCGATCAAGATGAAGCGCTGCTCACGGCCTGCCAGACCGCCCTCAACATCACCGGAGCCAATCGATCCGCTTTATTCGTGGTCGAACGGGATACCGAGATCCTCAATCTGGCCGAAAGTGTTGGCATCACCGAAGCCGAAAAACAAGCCGGCTACAACATCAACTTCCCCAAGAACAACTTCACCGAAGTCGCGCCAGTCATCCGCGACTCGGCACATACACCGCATCCCGACCCGCTCACCGCCTTCAACCAGCAGTTGACGACCACCTCATTTGTCGAAGTCCCGCTGCTCTCCGGCGAGAGTATCCTCGGTTATCTCGTCGTCTATCATGACCGCGCCCACACCTATTCGTCCGAGGAATTGGAACTGCTCAGCATCCTCACCGACCGCATCGCCACCGCCTTGGATAACACCCACCTGCTCGACACGCTGGAATTCCACGCCTTCGAGATGACGCATCTGGTACACCTCTCGCGCATCTCCACCGCCAGCCTCAACCTCAACGAAGTCGCTGCCGATGTCACCCACGTTCTGCGCCAGATGAGCGCCATGGACTGGGCCGTCATCGCCCTCTTTCAAGAAGGCAGCCACCTCATGAACATGGTTGGCTACAGCGGCAGCCCATCGGTGCGCGAAGTCGAAACTTTCCAGAACCAGTTGCAGCAGTTCGATGAAGTCGTCGCCATCCGCAATCAGGATGTGCCGCGTATCCGTTTCCTGCGTGTGGATGAAGCCGGCATATCATCCGGGCTGCGTACCTATCTGGAAGTTCACGGCCTGCGTTCACTGGTCATCGCCCCCATGCTCGCCCACCAGACCACCTTCGGCGTCATCTTCCTCGGCACCACCGCCAGCCGCGTCCTTTCCGAACGTGAAGCCCAGTTGGTGGAAGCCGCCGCCAATCAGGTCGCCACCCAGATTTATAACGCGCAGCTTTATAACGAAACCTACAACACCCTGCGCCGCCAGTTGCAGCAAATCGCCCTCATCCGCGACATCGTACAGCGCATCTCCAGTTCGCGGGACTTTAACGCCATCATTCAAGATGTGTTCGAAGCCGCCGCCACCACCACCGGCGCGGATCGCGTCAGTCTGGCGCTGCTCACCGAAGCCAACGACCTGTGGGTGATCGAGCAAAACTACGAACCGCGCAGCATCACCCGCGACTTTTACCGCCGTCGCAAAACCGATGGCATCTTCGGGCAGGTCTTGGCGTCCGGTGAATTGGTTTCCGTCGTCAAAGATGCTGTGCAGAAATCCGAATTCCCCTCGCGCTTGGCCGTCCCCCTCATCTGGGACGAAACCGTCGTCGGGGTACTGCGCATCGACAGCCGCTTCAACCAGCCGTTTACGCAGGAACAGGGTGACTTCCTGCGCAACCTCGGCATCCATGCCATCATCAGCATCCAAAATCAGCGCCTGCTCGGTGAACTCGAATATCAAGTCGATGTCCTCACCAGCCTGCGCAAGCTGTCGCTCTCCCTCTCCACCGTCATCGATACGCCCTCTGTTGCGCTCAAAGTTGTGCAGGCCGGCATGGAAATGATGCGCAGCCAGTACGCCGCCATCTTCCAGTTGAACGCCATGAATCGCCCCACCATGCTGCTGGAACAGATACCCGAAGGTTCAACACCTATCAGCCGCGCCCAATTCAATAACGTCAGCGCCTTAGCCCAGAAGGTCGCCCACAGTACCGATATTCAGGTCATCGAAAACCTCAACGACGACGACCCGGCGCTGCCCTTCGCCACCCTCGTCGGCATTCCCATCAAACGCGGCGTCGAAGTCTATCAAGTCCTCTGCCTCGGCTTCTCCGAACCACAGGCCTTCGATAACCGTGAGATGAACACCCTCACTCTGCTCGGCACACAAACCTCCGCCCATCTGGAAAATGCCGGTCTGCACGAGAAGATCCGCGATGTCAACAATCGCCTCCGCGCCATCCTCGACTCGACCCGTGACGGCGTGATCCTGCTGGACGAACGCGGGCGCATCATCGAAGTCAACCCTGCCGCCCAACGCCTCATCGGCATCGACCTCCACGAACATATCAACGAAACGCTGGTCAACGTCCTCTTGCAGTACACCGAAGGCGAAGAAGAAAGTCAGGCCGGTTATTCGCGTGAAGAGCTGCTCAAGCTGGCGCGCATCCAGCGCCTCGGCCCGCAGGGCATCACCCGCCGCGAATTCAAGCGCAAGGTCAACCCCAATCAGATGCTCTACATCGAAGAAATCGGTTCGCCCGTCATCGATGAATCCAACCACATGGTCGGTCGCCTCATGGTGCTGCGCGACATCACCGAAGAAAAACGCCTTGAGGAATATCGCAACGAAATCACCGGCATGGCAGTCCATGACCTGCGCGCCCCCCTCAGCGCCATCATCAACGCCCTGCAAATCGCCTCCGAACGCATCGAAAACCCCGCCGGCATCCCCGTCGTCAAACGCACCATCAACATGGGGCTGACCAACGCCGAAGAAATGCTCACACAGGTCAACACCCTGCTCGACATCCGCAAAGGCAAAGAAATGGTGCTGGAACGCACCCACACCTCCATCGAACAGGTCATTGAACTGGCGCGTCTGCGCCTCACCACCTCTGCCGAAAAAGCCGGTATTCACATCGAAACCGACATCCCCTCCAACCTGCCCGAAGCCAACATCGACACCAACAAAATCGGGCGCGTCCTCCAAAACCTCGTCGACAACGCCATCCGCTTCACCCCCTCCGGCGAGAAAATCCGCATCTCCGCCGAACATCAACCCCTCAAGAACAAGCTGGTCATCCGCGTCTCCGACAGCGGCCCCGGCATCCCCGAAAAAGATCAGGCGCGCGTCTTCGACCAATACTGGCAGAGCAAAGAAAACCGCCCCCTGCGCGGCACCAAAGGCAGCGGCATCGGCCTCGCCTTCTGCAAGCTTGTCCTCGAAGCCCACGACGAACGCATCTGGATCGAAAATGGCGCGGATCTCCCCGGCGCTGCTTTCATCTTCACCCTCCCCACCGTTTAATCCCTGCCGGTCACAAGCTTCTAAAACCGGAAACGTGTACAATTGGGCATAGTTTCATCAGGAATGGATACTATTCGCCTATGAATCATGCTGCTCTCAATCGCTTCATCATTATCCTGAGCACCGCCTTGGTCGGCCTTACCTTCCTGTTGAATCGGCCTGAAAGCACCATCCTTACGGCCTACAGCGGGCAGGCATTGATCTATCTCATCCTCACCACCCTCACCCTCTACTTCGGGGTGCGCCTCACCCGTCGCCAATTCAGCCCCGCCCACATCGTCAGCATCACCGCCTTCCTTGCCCTCCCGCCCGAAGCCCAGCCCTTGCTCGTCTGGAGTGTCAGCCTCGGCGCGCTCCTCGGTGCATGGATACGCACCACCCGTAACGATCCTCCCGGCTCCATTTCAGCCTTCATCCGCTTCGGCAAAATCATCGTCATCACCGCCCGCTTCTGCCTCAGCCTTTACATCGCTGGCTTCTTTTACCGCATGGTCAACGGCCAGTTACCGCTCATCCCACCGCTGCGTGAACAATTCATCCCGCTGGCGGTCTTCAGCCTCCTCTACATCATCATCTATCTATTTTTCTTCTTCATCGATACCTACATCGATGGCCGCCAACCCTTCCGCCTCCTCAAAGAAAACACCCTCCTCATCGCCGCCATCCTGCTCGTCCCCGTCCCCTTCGGCATCCTCGCCGCCGTCGTCATCAGCCAATCCCCCAGCGCCATCGCCTTCTTCGGCATCGGCGTCACGCTGGCCGCCCTCGGCCTTCACCGCTTCAGCGAAGCCCAGCATCAGCTCCGTAAACAGCTCGATGAAGTCCAATCGCTCACCGCCGTCAGTCAGGCGCTCCAATCCGACCTGAAGCTCAACTCCCTCCTCTACGCCGTTTACAATCAGGTCGCCCAGTTGATGCACACCGATCTCTTCCTCGTCGCCCTCTACGACCGCCTCAGCCAGAACCTTGTCTTTCCGCTGGTCATGCGCGGCGGCTTTCAACTCGGCGACTATCACGAAAGCGCGGATCAAACCCTGCTGGGGCGTGTCCTCCAGCAGCAGCACCCCCTCCTCATCACCCATGATGTAACCCGGCGTGCCCATCATCTCCGCCTCAAAGCGCCCGCCGAAAATACCCAATCATGGTTAGGCGTTCCCCTCCTGTCCGGAGGGCGTCTGCTGGGTGCCATCGTCGTCACCTCCACCGATCCCCGTTACCTCTTCAACAGCGGTGACGAAAGCCTGCTCACCATCGTCGCCACCAGCGCCAGCATCGCCATCGAAAACGCCCAGCTTTACGAGTCCCAAACCGCCCGCGCCAACCAGCTCGCCGCCCTCAACGATGCCCTCTCCCGCCTCAATGGCACGCTCTCGCCGGAAGACGTCATGCGCGCCATCGTCCAATCCGCCGTCCGCATCGCCGAAGCCACCAGCGCCGCCCTCTATCTCTACTGGGACGAGCAAAAATCCACCCTCGCCCTCATTCAAAGCGACGGCCTCAGCGCCGCCTTCAACACCGATCCCCTCATGCCCCTCATCACCGACGAGCAGGACAAACCCCTGCTCATCCCCAACATCGCACAGGACACCCGCGCCATCCCCTACCGCGCCCTCTTGGAGCGCGAAGGCAAGGCCGCGTGGGCCGAAGTCCCCCTCATCGTAGACGACGAACCCTTGGGCGTGATCTGTTTCTTCTACGACCATCCCCAGCACTTCCATAGCGATGATGTCGAAATCCTCCGCGCCTTCACCAATCACGCCGCGCAGGCCATCATCAACGCCCGCAAGTACACCCTCACCGATCAAGCCCTCGGTCGGCAGGTCGAGCAAATGTATGCCCTCGCCATGTTGGGGCGGCAGGTCACCGCCACCATGGAAGTCGATACCATCTGCAACCTCGTCCTCAACCGCGCGCTGGATTTGCGCCAGCCCGCCGCCGGTTTCATCCTCCTCAAGTCCGAATCCGGCGTCTATCAGACAGCCGCGCAGGAAGGCTATCCCGCCACCATCACCATCACGCCCGAAGTCGTCCTGCAAACCCTCAGTGCCGCTGTCCTCACCAGCGCCCAACCCCTGCGCGTCGAAGACACCCTCATCCACACCGGTCAATCCCCCCTCATGCTCACCAGCCGCTCACAGCTCACCGTCCCGCTGCTCGCCGGCTTGGAAGTCACCGGTGTCATCACGCTGGAAAGTGAAGAACCCGTCTTCTTCACCGAAGAAGACAGTTACTACCTCACCCAGCTTGCCAACCAATTGATGATCGCCATCGAAAATAAGCGCCTCTTCCAGCGCATCAGCGAAACCCGTGACCGCCTCCAGCTCATCCTCGACACCATGAGCGAAGGCATCGTCCTCATCGACGAACACGGCGTCGTCGCCCTTGCCAACCCCCGCGTCGCCCTCATCGGCCTCTCGCCGGAACAATTGCTCGGTCAATC
>JAFLCH010000125.1:0-4425 GCA_017303775.1 Anaerolineae bacterium
CCCCGGCGCGCCACCACAGTTGGGGCGGGCGATGGAAATCCCCGTCACGCTGGATCGTCTGCGCGTCGATGTGACCGGTGAGTTGGCGGATGGCCTGCTCGAACTCGATATGATCGTCGTCGAACCACCCGAATCTGCCCCCTCCAACAGCAGCACCGGTCAGACCACGACCCATCGCGTCGAAGCGGGTCAGGAACTCGCGCTCATCGCCCGTCAGTACGGCGTGGATATGCAGGACATCGTCACCCTCAACAACCTCACCAATCCCGATCTGCTCTACGTCGGGCAGGAACTCATCATCCCCGCCGCCGGCGTCTACACGCCGACGCCGGCCGAAGCGCCCGCCCCGCCCACCACCAATGGTCGCGCCATTGTCGTCTCGGTGGCCGAACAGCGCATCTATGCCTACGAGAATGGGCAGCTTGTCCGGTCGCACCTTGTCTCAACAGGCCGTCCGGAAACGCCCACTGTCCTTGGTGACTATAAGGTGTACGTCAAATATGTGGCCGACGACATGAGCGGTCCCGGCTACTTTCTGCCGCAGGTTCCCTATACCATGTACTTCTACAGCGGCTATGCCATCCACGGGACTTACTGGCACAACAGCTTTGGCCGCCGCATGAGTCATGGCTGCGTCAACCTGCCCACTGCCGAAGCCAAGTGGTTCTTCGACTTCGCCTCCGTCGGCACACCCGTCCGCGTGATCTGAATTCACACGCCCTGTCTCATCCGTGGGGCAGGGCATCGCTTCCATCAGAATCCCGTTAGTTTTTCCACTGCCGACAACCCACCTCGCACATTATACGTATATGAATGTTGAGCGGAATCACCTCCGCCTTCGTGTATAATGCAATTGAGTAGATCGTGAAGGTATTCACATGCGAATAATCGTACATACTGGTAAAGGTGGCGTCGGCAAGACCAGCATCTCTGCTGCTACAGCCCTGCGCTGCGCCGAGATGGGTCTCAAGACCATCGTCATCAGCACTGACACCGCCCACAGCCTCGGTGACTCGCTCGAAAAAGAAATCGGTCCCGAACCGGTCGAACTTTATCCCAACCTCTGGGCGCAGGAAGTCGATGCCCGTTACTCGATGGATAAATATTGGGGCTTATTCCAGAAGTACATGGTCGCCCTTTTCAGCCGTCAGGGCGTCGAGGACGTGGTCGCCGAAGAAGTGACCATCCTCCCCGGTCTCGAAGAAGGCGCACACCTTCTTTGGATCAACAAATACGTCAAAGAAGGCCAATTCGACGTCCTTGTGGTCGATGCTGCGCCCACCGCCGAAACGCTTCGCCTCCTCAGCCTGCCGGATGTCACCCGTTGGTGGTTTGACCGCATCCTTACCCTCACGCGTGGCGTCAGCAAAGTTATCCGCCCCCTCAACCGCATCATGCGCCGTGGCGAGGCTGTTCCTGAAGAAGATGCCTTCCAACAGGTCGAGAATCTCTTTAATACCCTTGATAGTGTGCGTCAGTTGCTCACCAATTCGGAACTCAGCAGCATCCGTCTGGTCGTCAATCCGGAAAAGATGGTCATCAAGGAAACTCAGCGCACCTACACCTACCTCAACCTCTACGGCTATGCCACCGATGCCATCCTCTGCAACCGCATCATCCCGCCGGAAGTCACCGACCCTTATTTCACCGCCATGAAAGCCAAACAGCAGGATAACCTGTCCTACATCGGTGAAGCCTTCGGTGAACTTCCCTTGTTCAAAGCCCCTATGTTCGGTCAGGAAGTGGGCGGGTTGGAAACACTCCGCCGCCTCGCCACCGAACTCTACGGCGATCAGAATCCGGCACAGAAACTGTTTGACGGTCAGACCCATCACATCGCCAGCAACGGTGACGGCAGCTTCGTCCTCAGCGTTCCGCTGCCCTTTGCCAACAAAGATGACATGGATCTCTATCGTTCCCGCGATGAACTGACCCTGCGTGTCGGCCCCTACCGCCGCAATATCGTACTGCCCTATGCCCTCTGGGATTTAGAGATCGGTGAGGCGAAGTTTGACCAGTCAACACTCCGAATTCAATTTATCAAAGATGAACGGGTTCAAAAGCAGCAAGCCTGAAGCCGAACCCCAAGCATCCGCCTATGAACTGTCCGCCGTCGCCTTAGCGGACGAAACACTCACCGAACCGGCCTTCCTCACCCGCGTCACACCTGCCGCCGGTTCGCTGCCTGCCCCCGCTGCCCATGCGCATGCGGGGCAGGACGCTGTCGAGGCCCCACCGCGCCGCACCCTCGCGCTGCAAATTCGTTTCCTGCGCACCCTCTGGTTCGCCGCGCGCCTCTTCATCCGCGTCCTTTTCTGGTACTACTTCATGCCCAAGATCATCGGGCAGGATCGCGTTGATGCGGGCAGCACCCGCCGCTTTGTCACCTATGCCCGCGACTTTCGCGGTTTTGCCATCATCATGGGTGGTGTCATGATCAAGCTCGGTCAGTTCATCTCCACCCGTGAAGATGTCCTGCCGGAAGAAATCACCCGCGAACTCGCTGGCTTGCAGGACGAAGTCCCCAGCGTCCCCCAATCCGAGATTCGCAAGGTGATCCAGCGCGAACTCGGTTCGGTCGAAGCCCGCTACAAATGGCTCTCGGATACGCCCATCGCCGCCGCTTCCTTGGGGCAGGTCTATCGCGGCCAGTTGCTCAATGGGGATAAGGTCGTTGTCAAAGTCCAGCGCCCCGGCATTCGCGGCATCGTCTACACCGATCTGGCCGCCTTGCGCATCGTCGCCCGCGTCGCCAATCAATTCCGCTTCATTCGCCGCCGCGCGGATATGACCGCCCTCACCGAAGAATTCGGGCGCGTCCTGCTGGAAGAAGTCTCTTACCGCCACGAAGCCCGCAACGCCGCCCGCTTTGCCGAGATGTTCCGCGATGACATGGGCATCTACATCCCCACCATCTACACAGAACACTCCACCGACTCCATCCTCACCATCGAGGATGTCACCACCATCAAAATCAACGACTATACAGCGCTCGAAGCTGCCGGAGTCAGCCGCAAAGCCGTCGCCGGTCGCCTCATGGACTGCTACCTCAAACAGGTTTTCGAGGAACGCTTCTTCCACGCCGACCCGCACCCCGGCAACCTTTTCGTCTACCCCTTGCCGGAAGAAAATGGTGCCCGCCGCACGGCTGCCGGTCGTCCTTTCTACCTCATCTTTGTCGACTTTGGCATGACCGGTTCGCTCTCACCGCAGCTTGCCTCCGGTCTCATCAGCACCCTTACCGCTGTCGTCACCCGCGACGCCGTTGGTCTCGTCAAGAGTTACGAACAGCTTGGTTTCCTCATGCCTGACGCCGACACTGAACGTATTGTCGAAGCCACCCGCGCCGCCTTCGACACCGTCTGGGGAATGAGCATGACCGACATCAAGAATGTCAGCTATGCCGACGCTCGCGAACTGGGGCAGGAATTCAACGATCTCATCTACGCCATGCCCTTTCAGGTGCCGCAGGACTTCATCTATCTTGGTCGCGCGATGGGCATCCTCAGCGGCATGGCGACCAGCCTCGACCCGAATTTCAACCCGTGGTCGGAACTCGCCCCTTACGCTCAATCCATGGTTGCCCGGAGCCTGCGCGAAGGGGCAGTCGGCGGTCAACCCGGCGATGCGCTCGGTCTGCCTGTCATTCAAGGGCTGTTCAACGGCAATGCCCCCCGCACCCTGTTAGAAGTCGGGCGCGTCCTCGTCAACCGTGCCATCACCGTCCCGCAGCAGTTGGATAACGTCCTCTCACAGTTGGATCGTGGCGATCTCACCGTCAAGGTCACGCCCACACCCACCTACCGCAAACAGCTTCAACGGCTGGAATCGCAGGGCCGCCGTACCACCCGCGCCACCATCTTTACCGGATTGCTCATCTCGTCCAGCATCTTTTACACCAACGGCGACACCAATCTCGCCTTCATCGGTTTCGCTGCCTCTGCGGTTGCCTTCCTCAGTATCATCTGGTCAGGCGAATGAATGACGAATCAAAAAGCCGGTTGATTTCCAACCGGCTCATGATTATCCTGCGCGTTAACCCGATGCCTGTTCCGACATCGCCTCCGTCACCATCACCGCCTGCACATCCAGCGTGATCTTCACCTCGCGGTCAACCAGCCAGTTGCCGCTTGCCAGCTTTTGGTTCCATGTCAGCCCGAAGTCTTCACGGTTGATATACGCCGTCGCCGTGAAGCCGATGCGCCGGTCGCCCCATGGGCTGATGTCCTCGCCTAAGAATTCCACATCCATCGTTACCTTGCGCGTCACGTCGCGGATCGTCAGCTCGCCATTCACCTTTGCGCGGCTGCGTGTCGCCCCCGGTACAACGCTCGTGCTTCTGAAGTAAAGTGTCGGATAATGGTCAACCCACAGAAAATCCGCGCTCCGCAGATGGGCATCGCGTTCCGCCGTTCCGGTATGGAT
>JAFLCH010000125.1:4525-11458 GCA_017303775.1 Anaerolineae bacterium
TTGAAACCTTCATCGCCGAAGCGCCTCAACTGAATCCGTCACGGGCTTTGATTAAAGGCGTCGTTTGTGGTGTTCGGGTAGAAGACATCCAAGAACCAACCATGCGCGAAATTCGTTACTTGGACAAATTAATCGACGAGCTAGCAAAAGGGAAGGCGATGGCGAAGATTCTGCGTCAAGCATAGTCCCTAAGCGCTCACATGGTTGCTGAACTTTTTGGGCAAACAGGTATGCCTCACGCCTCTCTCGCCAACAGATTTTCCAGCGCCACCCTTGCCGTCGGCCATTCCCATTCCAGCATCCGGAACCATGCTGTGTCGCGGTTGCGCCCCTTCACGATCATGTGCGCCTCTTGGATGCCCTCAAATTGAAAACCCATCCGCAGCGCCGACTTGCGTGACCGTGCGTTCAGCGCGTCGCACTTCCATTCCACCCGCCGGTAACCCAGCCCGAAAGCGTGTTCCAGCATCAAATAGGTTGCCTCCAGATTCGCGTTTGTCCGTTGGGCAAGCGGGCTGTACCAGATGCTCCCCAGTTCGATCTTCAAGAACGTCGGCACATTATTCATATAATTCACCACGCCCACCGGATGCCCCAGCGTCCGGTCGATCACGCAGAATGTCAGCCCATTTGCCGCCTCGATCTGTCCCTTCAACGTCTCGCCCAGCGCCGCCGCGTTTGCGAATGGCCCGTTGAACATATAGCGCCAGATCACCGCCTCTGCGTCATAAGCCGCCGTCTCTCGCGCTCCAATCCGGATTGCCTCCCCGTTGGAAATCGCGTGCAGCGCCTCCAGATGCTCACTCAAATCCAGCGGCTCTAACCGCACGAACCGCCCCTCTAGCACAACTGCCTCCGGCTTCAATGGCAGCCGTGCGCATCGCTCCAACACATCGTCCCCCAGCGCCGGATTCACCACTTCGCTCATATCATCCGCTCCCGTTTATATTCACACAGACCATCAGTATACCGCGCACCGGAATCAAAAAGGCATCCCGCCGGATGCCTCATCGTATTCAATCGTACCTTAGATGATTTCCACCCAATCCCCGTTTGCTGTCCGTGTGTAGCGCGGGCGGTCATCGTCGTCCTCGTGCTTCGGCTTTTCGCCCCAATCGTTCTTCCGCTTGAACTCACCATAGCGCTCGTGTTCCCAATTCCAGCGCTCGTTCCAGAAGCCGCGTCCGCCGCGCCCGTGCCGCCAGAAGCCGCTCACCAGCGCCAGCGCCAATCCCACCAGCATCACCGGCAGCAGGAACTTGAACAACCCGAAGAACACCAACCCCATCAGCAGCAAACCGGGCAGAAAGACGAATCCGTGTGGGCCGTGTCCGTAACCCCATCCACCGCGATGCCCCCAACCATGATGCCCTACTGTGCGATACATGCGTCTGATCTCCTTTGCTCCTATACACTTATCCTATTTATACGGATCACAATCGCGCATGTCTCACCATTTCCGCCAGAACTAATCTAAAGGGTAGGATACCCCGTCCCCAACCTCCCCACTTCGCTAGGTCAGGGAACGATCAGGGGCGCATCATCCCGACGCGCCCCTGAAAAATCGTTTGCACTTCGCTCCGGCTCAGTCGACCTGAACCTTCACCTTGGTCTTGCCTGTGGTGGAAGGCTTATCATCCCCACCGGCCTCACCCTCCGGCGCATCCTGCACCTTCGTCGTCGCCTTTTCAATCTCGTTGATCGCGGCGTCTACCAGCACTTGGAAGCTGCGGATGAACTCCTTGCCCGCCGAGGAACCATGCTCGCGGAAGCCCTCCGGCAGCAGCGCTTCTAACGCCTTGCCGGTTTCTTCCAGCGCCCGCCGTTGGTGATACACAAACGACTCAAGCGGGTTCTTCGGGGTTTCTTCTTCCGGGGTCTCCGGATTAGCATTCACATGTTCGTTCTCAGACATCATTTCTCTCCTCATTCAACACTCTGTAATACTATACGCACTTTTTGTAAAAAAGTCTCACAGCCGTATAGTCCCGTGTGAATGAGTCAGCGCTCACGTTTACTTGCTTCCACCGATCGTCACGTTATCCACCCGCAGCGTCGGCACACCAATCGATCCGAAGAACGGAACCATCCGCAGATCATTCCCCACCTGCGTGATGTTATTCAAGAATCCGTCCAGAGTCGTCGCCACCGTTACGCCGCCCACCGGCCCTACGATCTTCCCGTTCTCGATCCACAAGCCGTTCGCGCCCATCGAACAGTCGCCGGTCACCGGGTCAATCCCGCCGGTTTGCATCACGCTGATCACGTACAGCCCTTTTTCCACCCCGGCGATGATCTCCTCACGGCTCACGTTCCCCGGCTGCATATAAAAATTGCTCGGCCCCAACCCCGGCAGGCTGCGGTGTCCGGCGCGGGCAGCATTTCCTGTCGATTGCACGCCCGCTTTAGCCGCCGCGTAACTGTCATACGTCAGGTTTTGCAGCACGCCCTCGTCCACCAATCGCGTCGCCGCCGTCGGCACACCTTCACCGTCGAACGGAGCCGAGGCCAGCCCGCGTTTCAACCGTCCGTTGTCCATCAGCGTCACCATATCGCTGCCCACCTGCTGCCCCATCCGGTCAAGCAGGAACGAACGTTTCTTCTGCCACGACTCAGCCGAAAGCGCTTGTGCCAGCGCCGCCAGAATCTGCGCCCCCACGAAATAATCCAGCACCACCGTGCCCACCTGTGTCTCGACAGGCTTGCCGCCCAGCAGGCTCACGGCTTTTTCGCCCGCCTCCCGCCCGATTTCCCGCGCGTTCAAATCACGGAAGAAGTTGGAAGCCCCCAAGCCGAATGCGTTCGTCATCTCCCCGTCTTCCCCGCGTGCGATTCCCATCACCTCCGCGAACGTCACCGTACGCCCGTACTGCCCCGCGAATCCCCGCGAGTTCGCCAGATACACGTGGTTGATGTTATCGCCGTAGACGCAAAACTCCGCCAGTATCACGCGCGGATCATAGTCCAGCGCCCCCCGTTCCACCTCCTTGATCAGCTCAATCTTGTCGCTGGTCGGAATATTCGGCAGGCTCTCGTCCCAAATTTCGAGGTCTTCGCTGCTAATCGGGTGTGGTTCCGGCAGCCCTCGCAGCGCATCAGGCGTAGCCACCGCCGCCAGTTCCAGCGCGGTGCGCCACGTGCTTTCCACCCCTGCTTCCGACAGGTCGGACGTGTACGCATACCCTGTCTTCCCGCCGTCGATCACCCGTACCCCCAACCCGCGTGAACTGGACTGCGACAGTTGCTCAACCTCTCCCTTGCTCACCTTGATCTGCGTTTCCGAATCTTGTGTGATGATCGCCTCGGCCTGCACACCGCTTGCCGCTGCCCGCTTGACCACATCCTGTGCCAGTTCCAGATAATTCGTCATCTGTTATTTGCTCCTCGTTATGATCCGGCTGAATCGTCTGTGCCGCCCACTGTCGCCCGTGGGATGCGAATCGTCGGCTGTCCCACGCTCACCCGTGCCGCTTGCCCCTTCCCGCACATACCCTGTCCGGGATCGAGCGCCAGATCATTCCCCACCATATCAATCTCTAGCAGTGTCTTCGGCCCATTGCCGAACACCGTCGCCCCTCGCAGCGGAGTCGTCAGCTTTCCCTTTTCAATCAAGTACGCTTCCGTCGCGTTGAACACATAGTCCCCTTTGGAAATGTCCGCCTGTCCGCCGGCCATCCCCGCGATATAAATCCCTTTCTCCACCGACTCGATGATTTCTTGCGGATCATGCCCACCTTGGTCGATGAACGTATTCGTCATCCGTGGCATCGGCATATGCCGGTAGCTCTCGCGCCGCCCGTTGCCGGTCGATTGCGTCCGTCCCACCCGGCGGCATTCCACCAGATCCCACATGTATTCCTTCAGGATGCCTTTTTCGATCAGTACCGTTCGCTGTGCCGGTGTCCCGTCATCATCAAAGCGCAGCGACCCGCGCCGTCCGGGGATCGTCCCGTCATCAATCGCGGTGATGATCGGATTCGCCACCTGCTGTCCGATCTTGCCCGTATACGCCGAACTCCCCTTGGTGATGAAGTCCGCCTCCATCTGATGACCGCAGGCCTCATGGAACAGCACACCGCCCCATCCGTTGCACATCACCACTGTCATATCGCCGGCGGGGCAGGGCTTCGCGTCCAGCATCTTGATCGCCCGTCCCGCCATGCTGCCGATCTTCTCAATCGCGTCGTTCCGCTCTAGCAGCTCCAATCCCACCCGTCCGCCGAACCCTTCGTTGATCCGTTGCAGCGTCCCGTTCCGCCGCGCCACCACACCCCCGCGCATCTCGGTGAAGTGCCGGTCATCTTCCACCTGCACCCCCTCCGAGTTGAACAGCCACATGTGCCGCCGCAGTTCGAGGTATCCCGCCGTCACCTGTACGATCTGCGGCCCAACCGCGCGCGCCGCCTCGTCCATCCGTCCCAACAGTCCGGCCTTCTCCGCCACGCTCATGCTCTCGAACGGTTTCTCTACCGGATAGTGCAGCGGACTTTTGCGCTCCGTCAGGTCAATCACCTGCGTTTTGCTGCTCTGGTTTCCCGCCGAGGCCGCCGCCCGTGCCGCGTTCATCAGGCTCGCCTCGTCCAATTGGTCGGTGAAGGCATACGTCACCAGATTGCCGAAGAATACCCGCACCCCCGCGCCCCGGTCAGCGCCTCGCACCGCTTGTTCCAACCGCGAGTCATCCAACCGCAGTTGCAGCGAAACCACATCCTCTACATAAATCTCAGCCAGATCCGCGCCTGTACGCAGCGCCTCATGCAGCACCTTTTGTGCCAGCGCCTTCTCAATCATGTTGCCTCCTTGCGCAATCCCGCGTAACTGATACTGCTTCTCTATACGTTTGAAGTTCGAAAATGTTCAAACCTCGCCGCATCAATAACCGCGTTTCCGGTCAAACCGGTTCAGCAGCGGTTGGTTGTTCAAGTAACGCTGCAAATTCTCCGCGAACAGCGCCGCCGCTTTCTCATGGTATCGCGCGTTGTTGCCCGAAATGTGCGGGCTGAGGATCACGTTCTCCAAGTTCCACAGTGGACTGCTGCTCGGCAGCGGTTCTTCCTTGAACACATCCAGCGCCGCCCCCCCTAGCTTACCCGACGACAGCGCCGTGATCAGCGCCGCCTCATCCACCACCGCCCCCCGCGCCACATTAATCAGCACCGCCGTCGGTTTCATCACGTTCAGCACCGCCTCGCTGATGACCGGCGGCGCGCCTTCCACCAGCGGCGTCGTCACCACCAGAAAGTCGCACAGCGCCGCCATCGAAGCCGTCGCTTCCGGTGGATACAACCGCGCCGGAATACCCCCCTCCGGGTCACCTGTACCCGGAATCGTGTACCCGTCCGAATCATCCAGATGCTTCAGGTTGCGTTTGGTCGCCAGCACCGTCATCCCCATCGCGTCCGCCAGCCGCGCCAGCTCCCGCCCGATGCTCCCATACCCCGCGATCCCCAGCGTTTGCCCCCGCATATCCTGCGGATTAAAGATCTTGATCGCGTTCGCCGGCCATTCCGCCTTCGCCTGATATTGCAGCACCGCCGGAATCTTGTAATTAAACGCCAGCATCATCCCCAAACAAAACTCCGCCATCTGAACCGTGTGAATCCCGCTCGCCGAGGTGATCTCCACATCCTCCGCCTTCACAATCGGCTGCTTGATGATCCCGTCCAATCCGGCGAACTGCGTCTGAATCCACCGTAAGCGCGGCGCTTGTGCCGGTTCAGGGAAGTGCCGCCACGTATACAAAATCTCCGTATCCGCCCACACCGAGTCCGGGACGTTCGGGTGATGCCGTTCGATATGTAATCGGGGGGAAACCGCCCGTAGTTCGGCCATAATCTCGTCAGAAAAATCCATCGCCACCACCACTCGAATCGGTTCTTGTGCCACGTTATGCCTCCGTTCTTATTTGCGCCCATAATAGGCTCTCCCTCACAACTCTGCAACCAATCTTCCTGCGGAACTTCGTAGCGTTCGCCTCCTTGCCGTGTTAAATTAGGCGCATGACTCTTACCCGTTAGCGGTTTCTGTTTTCTCCTGCGCGGCTCACTGAAACCGTCAGAAAATAGATCCGGTAACCTTATTAAGGAGGCTTTTTTATGGGTTTAATGGATGGCAAAATTGCGCTGGTCTTCGGCGTTGCCAATAAGAATTCAATCGCTTGGGGCATCACCAAGAATCTCCATGATCAGGGAGCAACCATTCTCCTCAGCTATGCCGGCGAAGTCATGGAAAAGCGCGTCTTCCCTCTCGCGCAGGAAATCGGCTGCGATTTCGTCGAACCCTGCGACGTGACCAACGACGCCGATCTCGATGCCCTCTTTGAAAAAGTGCGCGAACGCTATGGTCGCCTCGATGTCCTCGTACACTCCGTCGCCTTCGCCAACCGCGAAGACCTCGATGGCCGCTTCGTCAACATCTCCCGCGATGGCTTCAAGCTCGCCCTCGATGTCAGTGCCTACAGCCTCGTCGCCATGGCCAAACGCGCCGAGCCGCTCATGACCGCTGGCGGCAGCATCATGAGTATGACCTACTTCGCCGCCGAAAAGGTCATGCCCAAGTATCATGTCATGGCGATTGCCAAAGCCGCCCTCGAAATGATCACCCGCTATCTCGCCAACGACCTCGGCCCCAAGAACATTCGCGTGAATGCCATCAGCGCCGGCCCCATCAAGACCCTCGCCGCCGCTGGTGTCCCCGGCATCCGCACCATGCTCAAGTATTCCGAGCGCGTCTCGCCTCTCCGCCGCACTGTCTCGCAGGATGAAGTCGGCAAGACCGCCCTCTGGCTCGCCTCGGATCTCAGCAGTGCCGTGACCGGTGAAGTCATCCACGTCGATGGTGGCTACAACATCCTCGGCCTCACCGCCACCGAAGAGGATATGGCCGAACTCGGCTAATCCGTCGCTGCCTGCGCACGAATCAAAAGAGGCGTTC
>JAFLCH010000126.1 GCA_017303775.1 Anaerolineae bacterium
GGCAGCCGCACAAGGCGCTGCACGCCAAAGCATTTGGGGAGGCTAAAGACAAGCGTAGGTAACGCAGGGTGGTGGCGTTCGCTGCCATTTGTGAGGGGAAATGGCGTGGTTGGCGGCATTGGCGGCAGTGTCATTGGCATTCTGCGGCCAATTCTTTTTGCAGCAGCAGCGGCAGCAGCGCGGTTGAATAAAAAGGCGGGAAGAAGCCGATGCTGCCGCCGAGGGGGTGTTTGTCGTCGTCGTCGGCGGCGGCGCCGACAAAGAATACGGCACCCCCTCCTATCCCGGCAGCCGCACAAGGCGCTGCACGCCAAAGCATTAGGGGAGGCAAAAGACAGAGGGGAACTGGCGCAGACAAGGATTTTTCGTGCCGGTTGGTGGTATGGGATTGTTAAGATGCGCAGGGGAAAGAACCCCCTCCCTGTTCGCTTACGCTCACAGGCCTCCCCCGTCAACAAGGGAGGTTTAGAAACTGTGCGATCCGCTTTCCGCCAACCGTTTGGCAAAGACAGGAACGGACGCTACAACCATCATAGCACAAATGAGCGAGGTCAGGGTTACCATTTGGAAGAACATTTGGTAACTCTTTTGGGCTTCCGTCACAAACCATTTTGAGGGGCGGGAATTGTTAAGCGGGTTGGCGAATGGTTAGAAAATGGTTTGGGGACAAACTTGAGATCTATGAGAGGCTGATTTCGACTCAGCGTTGATCCACAAAACAGAACCAAACTCAGGTCGAGATACTTCTCATTTCACGGTAGGCTGTACAGCCATTCGGACAACTTACCCACAGCGTTCTGATGGGATTGATGTAAGTCACTGTGATTAGTTCATGGCAGGTAGGGCATGAAGCAGTAATCGTCTGACCGTTTTCATATTCCTGTATGGCCCGATTGATATGGATCAATTCTGGATATTTCTCGAACAATGATCGGGGTATATTTGACTCCTCATCTGCGTTCATCGAGTACAGATTCCTTTCAGCCGAAAAGGGATTTGCGGGGGGGCAGCGTGTGCGTGAGGGTGGTGAAGCCGCCGAGGATGGGATTGAAGAAGGGACGGTTTTCATCGAGCAGGAGTTTGAGATCACGCGGGCGGGCGTGATGGTTGACCAACTCCAAGAAACCGCCAGCCGATTTGAACAGGTCTTTGGCGAAGCCATCCACGCCTTCATCCCAACGCCACTGGTCGGGATAGTAGTAGTAATAGGTGAGATAGGCAGCGGCTGTGTTGACTGAAATGCCGCGCGAGGTATAGCTCCAGAGGTCAAGTTGGGCGTGTGAGGCGGCTTCGGCCATGAGCACGAGAGCGGCTACGGCATAGAAATCACGATGGAAGGTGCCGCCATCGCGGCCATCGGTGGCGCGGGGGAGATAGCCTTCGGGGCGGATTTCGTTCTGGATGGCGTGCTGAAAGGCTTCGACGCCAGCGGTGAAGCGATCTTCGGCTTCGAGGACGAGGCCGGAGGTGAGATTGAGGAGGCCGAGCCAAAGTTGTTCGACGATGGTGGCATCGTCGGGCAGATGCTGAAGCTGGTCGGCGAAATGGGCATAACGGGTGAGCCACGCGGTGAGATGGGGCGTGAGGGCGGGATGATCGCGCAGGAGTTCGACGGCCTGCGCGAGGGCGACGGCGTTGGCGAGGGCATCAAAGACGGTGGGGTAAGCGGCAGGATCGAGACTATCCCCGCGCAGGAGTTGAATGACGGCCTGTTCGGCAGCGGCGGCATCGTCGTTAAAGCGGTAGCGGAAACCGCTGACGATGAGGGCGGTGATGGATGATTCCCCTTCTGTTTCACCCCAATCCACAACGAAATCATCAAGGTGCTGCCACGCGGCCTGAAAGACATCACGGTCGCGATTCTGGCGGGCGGTTTGGATGTGATGGGGGGTGAAGTAGAGGCCGAGATGTTGAAAGTTGGGCATTGGGCGGTTGAATCCCTGTATTGGACAGAATGAAATGGTGATTATATCGTGTTTACGCATGGTAGGGAGAGTTCGGTGTATACTGATTACAATATGGTTAAGACGGATTAAAGTGGAAGCAACGTGAGCGAAGAACCCGACAAACCAATCATGTCTCCTGTGCCCTCATCCGAGCCGCCGGCAGAACCGATTCGGTCGCCGATTCGCCCGACGCATCCGGAAGGCCAAGGAACGACGAACAACAGCCCGCCGACACGGAGTGGATTGATCGCAAAAGCGGCACAGCTTTCTTCCAATAAAGCAGCAAGCGAAGCGGATGGGCAAGAACCGGAGAACCCGGAAGCGGCGCTGGACATCCTGCGGCGGAAGATGGAAGTGGTGGCGAATGAGTTCGGGGATGGGAAGATCAACCGGGCACAGTTCAACGCGATTTACGGGCGCTACAGCGAGCAGCGGACGATCATCGAGTCGCTGATCAAGCGGAATCCTGATAACCAAGCGTGGAAGCAAGCGGCAGCACCGGGGCATACGTCGTTCCTGCGGCAGCATTTTGAGGCACGGCTGACGTTCTATCTGGTGTACCAGCATAAGATGCCATCACCGCTGATGATGGGCGGGAAGCAGCAGCCGAATATGGATCAGATCAGCGCGGTGTTGAAGGCGCTGTGGACGATGACGAGCCGCCCGAAGGTGGGGCTGGCGCGCAAGGAGATGGGGAACGGCCAATGGCTGGTGCTGGCGCTGGGCGAGTACGCGGTGACGCTGGCGATGTTCATGCTAGAGCCTTCGATTGCACAGGCGACACTGGTGCGCGATTTGCACAATGATTTTGAGCGGGCGAACCGTAAGGCGCTGGGGAGCGGCACGCGGTCGCTTGACCGGTTTGTGTTCCCGCAGCGGGCGCTGGCGGAAAAAGAGATCGGCTAAAAGACGTTTATCTATCTGTTCAGGGGCTTCGCCCCCGAACCCCACAAAGGACTGACGTCCTTTGAACCTGTGATCTCAATCCTTAGAGGAGGGGTTGAGGGCGCGGGAGGGCGTCGAGTTGCTTGAGGGTGGTGACGCAGACGACGCCGGAAATGTTGAAGGCGATATTGCCTTTGTTGTCGATGACGAGGGAGCCGGGAGCCGCATTGAAGGGCGGGAGATCGGCAATGAGTTGAAGCTGGGCGGCGTCTTGAAGGAGATCGAGGGCGTGACGCTGATGGGTGGGTTGAAGCTCATCATCGTAGACGCGAATGACACCGGTTTCGGGATCGCTGGTGACGAAGCGTTTGCCATCCGGTGAGCAAACGAGACGACCGATGAAGTAATGCACCGCCTGACGCTTTTTGATCTTCCCGCTGTTATCCACCTGCACCATTTCACGACCATCTGAAGCATAAATGAGACTGCCGCCTTCGGCGATGGCAAGCGAAGGCTGTGAGTCTTCGTTGAGATTCAGCTTGAGGTCAAAGCTGCCGACGCTGATGTGCTGCTGAAAAAGATGGAGCTTACCTTTGCCATCGAGGGCGGCGATGACCCCCATGATTTGATCGAGCACGAGGGCGAAGATGGGGGCTTTGAGATTCTTGATCTCCAGCTTGACCTCTTTGCCTTCCAGTTCGAGGAGGAGTTCGTCGGCGGGCATCCAGTAGAGGCGGAGTTTGCCGTCGTAGGTGGTATACAGGGCGGCCTGCGCTGTGCGGACATAGGGGAGATGCGCGCCGTTGGGAGCGACCAAGCTGGCGAGAAATTCGGCCCACTTGTCGCTCTGGCGGCTGACAGCTTTGTGCTGATGTTCACTCACCTCGACACCGGTTTCGAGATCAAAATAGGTGGCGCGATCCCGTTGAGTCCAAGCGGCCAAGAGAGGCTGCTTGCCGGGAAGGATGTGCAGATTCTGGATGGCCTGATTGGTGAGATGGATGCGCCAAGGCATGAGGATGCTCCGCGAAGTTGGGATATAGCCGGATAGACTTGGGATAAGTGTAGTGGAGACAAGGGTAAGATGCAAGGAATGCGAGATGGGATCATGGACATTTAACATCCGCCCGCAAGCGATGGACGTTATGCGGGCGGATGCGGGAGCGTGGTTCAGATGAGGAAGGTGCTGAACTGCCACAGGTCTTCGGGCAAGGGGCGCGGGTGACCGAAGTTTTCGAAGGGATCGAAGCGATTGCGCAGGGGCGTCCAATCGGTTCGGAGGGAGGGACATGGGCCGAGATAGGGGTTGGCGACGGCGAGGATTTCCCGATGTGGGAGGTCGTCGGGGACTTTGACACCCTTGTTGGGATTCTTGACCATCCACGAGAGCGCGCCTAAAACGGAAGCGGCGACTTGAAGGGTGGTGGCATTCTGGCCGGGAACTAAGCGGCGGGCTTCGTGAATATCCAACTGCGAGCCGACCCACCAACCGTTGAGGTCGTGGCCTAAGAGCAGGACACCGAGCGTATCTTTGCCGCTGATGATTTCGTCATTCATGATGCGATGCTCGAACTGTAATTCATAGTTGAGCATACGCAGTTCGTGGAGGGAGGCGATGGCGGCATCGGTGGGCATGTAGGCGTAGTGAACGGTGGGACGGTAGAGGGGGATTTCGCCATCCCAGACGGTGAGATAGTCGCTGAGGGTGAAGGCTTCGCCATGACGGATGACCATGCCGATGATTTCGCCTTCGGGAACCCATGAGCGGACGTAGGTATTGACGCCCATCTGACTGAGGCAAATCTGATTGCCGGGGCCGTAGCGATGGATATGCGCACCGGCAGGGAGGCGGCGTTCGTGAGTCCCCCACCCCAATTCTGCCGGGGCGATACCTTCTTCGTGAAGGCCGGCGATTGACCATGTGTTGACGAATTCGCCAACCTGCTTGGGCTTGCTGCTGATTTGTGTGTCGCGCTCGGAGATGTGGATGACTTTGACATCGGCGAGCATGGCAAGGCGGGCATAATCGGCATCGGCTAAGGCGCGTTCGAGGCGGCCACGACGGCGACTGGCGAGGTATTCGTCGTCGAGCATGGCGTGAACGATGTCTTCGAGCGCGACTTTGGCCCAATGACTGACGAGACCGGGGTTGGCACCATGTTCGACGACGATGGTGGGGCCGGGTTCCGACCATGCACGGGCGGCTTTGCGAAGCGCCATGTGGCGGACATAGAGTGTGCGTTCGGTAGGCGGTTTGTTTTCGATGTCGGCGTAAGGGTCCCAGAGTTCGAGGGAGGTGTTGATGAACATGACGCCGTTGTCGTGACACCATTGGATCATTTCCAAACTGTCGATGTTCCACGCGAGGTCGATGAGGATGTCACCGGCGGCGAGATGTTTTGCCAAGGTGGGGATGAGATCATCGGGGGTGATGTGCTGCTGTACATACTGAACGCCAGCGGCGAGAACATCCTTCACGAGATGACGCACGTCTTCCTGCTCGATGATGGTCAGGCGGGTGAAATCCATTTCAAAATGCTTGAGCAAGAGCGGCAATAAGCAGCGCGAGACTGCACCGCATCCGAGCACGACCACATGACCCGCAAATGGAATCTTCATCTTTGTTTCTGCACCTCTTTATAATGTGACGGTATTTCAAGTGGTTGCAGTTTAGCAAAGATGGCCGGTACATCAATAGAAAAATCTGCGACGAGGCGCGATTCGGACAGTCGTCGTCAGGAAGCAGTGGATTCGACGGTGATGACGCCACGGGGTACGGTGATGCCGTAGCGAATCTGAATGGGTGCGCCGTCGAAGTTACGGGCTTCGAGAATATCACCGACCAAGTAGTTATAGACAAGGGAGTCGTAGACCGGCTCGAAGCCACCACCGCCGCGATTCAATTGGAAGCGGGCGGCTACCGCGGAAGGTACGCGCACGGTGAGGCTACCGCTGCGGGCGACGAATGTGCCTAAGAGGGCATCCCCTGACGAGCCGAGCGGTTGATATTCGGGCAAGGTGATGACGGCGCTGCCGCTGGCGAGATCAACGTTGAGACGTTCCAAGGAGAGGTCGCTCATGTTGAGGGTGAGCGTGCCGTCCGCGCCGATGAAGCTGACATCAAGAGGCAGGCCAGCGGGGAGTTCAAGGCGGAAGCGGCCTCTGCCGACGGCTTCGAGCAAGGGGAACTGGTTGGGCTGTTGTTCGGTGATGGTCAGATCGGCGGTGTTTTCACCGGACTCGGTGTATTCGGTTTGGAGAACACTTTCGGTACTGCCGACAAATTCACCGGCGATGGCACGTGAGTCGAGGGAACGAACGATTTCGACATTGGTGGCAAGGGTACGGAGGCTGACGCGAAGGAGATTCACCTGCGGGCTGACGGTTTCGGTGACGGTAAGGCGGTAGTCTTCGCGCTGCTGACCGATGCGGCTAGAGAAGGCAGAGGTCGCCAACACAAATACCAAGCCTGCACTGAGAAGCAAGGCTAAGAGACTGCCGAAACGCACGCGATCTCGAAGCACGATGCTCAAACCGGCAAAGACGAGGAGCACGGGCCAAGAACGGTTGATGAGATCCATGATGCCAACGGGGATGAGGCCGAGGGCATGCAGGAAGAGAATGATGGCAAGGGCAAGCAGGACAACGCCCCAAAGGAAGTTTGTGCGACGGGGAACTCTCATGCGCGCACCTGCTTGAAGAAAAAGGCAATGCTCAAGAGAAGGATGATCAGCGGCCAGAGCAAGTCCTGCCCTGTGGGCGATTGCAGGTTACCGGTGAGGGATGCCAGCCAAGCTAGAATGGTCAGGAGCGCGAGGATGATGATGAGCAAAAGGCGGCCTGAACCACCGCGACGGCGCTCGGCTAAGGATTCCTGCGGCAGCCACCACCACAAGAACAGATAGAAAGCCGCAAATACGCCACCGGTTATGAGCGATAGGATGGCGAAGGTGAAGCGTAACACCCATGCGTTCAAGGGCAGCACGAGCGCAAGGCCACCACATACACCACCGAATACGCGATCCGTAAAACTGCGAACCATGCCTTAGGGGTCATCCATTTGATGAACAAAGCAACGGCGTCCTGTTATTCCGGTGTGATCCTCAGGTATATCATGAGGCCGAGGGAATTTCAGGGTACTGCTGACTTTGTATCCAATACAAAAATAACCGTCATCACTATAACCTCGTTGGGCAAATTGTCGCAAGTGTCTGATGTGTGTAGGCGGAGGGATTGGCTAGACCGTCGGGACAATGAAGCGGTTGAGGATGACGCGGGCGCTGCCAAATTCGAGATCATCACCTTCGCGGAGGCGATAAAGCTGGTTAGGATTGAGGCGGAGGCCGTTGATGCGGGTGCCGTTGGTGCTGTTGAGATCTTCGAGGTAGACGATACCTTCACGGTACGAAAAGGCTGCATGGATGCGGGAGACACCACTATCCGCGCCGTTATAAGGGCCGAGGTCGAGCATGAGGTCGGTTCCGGTTTCTTCGCCGTCCTCATCTTGCCCATCGGAACGCCCGACGAGAAAGCGATTATTTTGTGAGAGGCGGAGGGTACGCGTGACTTCCGGCGCGAGCTGCAATTCGACACGCATCACCAAGGAGTATCGTTTTTGTGGAGGTTCGCCAGCGGATGGGGGCTGGTTTGATGATGAGTGAGAGTTTCCCAAGATGAGTGCCTGTTGATGTGTGAGCATCCTAAAGGTTATTCTGGCAGATGCACAAAAAATTGGCAACCGAGACCTGATATGGCTTACAATGAGGTCGCTGAAGGAGATATTCATGCGACGACTATGGATTGGCGCAATATTGATTATTCTGGTGCTCCTCGCCAGAGACCCGTCGGCAGCACGCGAAATCCGGCAAGGAGATCAGTGCGAAATAGCCGCGAACGAGGTCATTCAGGGTAATTTATTCATCCTGTGCAGAACGCTGAAGATTAATGGCACCGTGGATGGGGATGTGATCGGCGCGGCGACTGAAGCACAGGTGAACGGAACCGTGCTGGGAGATGTTTATCTGGCGGCAGGACAATTGGAAGTGGCCGGAACAGTCGGTTCCAATTTGCATTTCGTTGGGTCTGTACTGAGGATTCTGGAAAGCGCGCAACTGACGAATGAACAAGCGGATTTGATGAGCTTGAGCCTGAGCACATTCCTCGAAGAAGGGGCGCGAATTCCCGGTAATATCAGCGCAGGGGGGTATCAGCTCATCTTAAACGGGGATGTTGATGGGGAAATCAGCTTCTGGGGATCGGCGCTGCAAATCCGCAACCAAGTTGGGGGTGATGTAGACGCTGTGGTGGGTGACCCGCAATCGACAGGGGTTTCTCAACTTCAGACGTTGATTGTGCCATTCGGATGGGTTGTGGAATTGGTTAACCCCGGATTGATGGTTGATTCCGGCGGGCAGATCGAGGGGCACTTGCAATACTCGGCACCGACGGCAGGTGTGATTGAAGGGGAAGTGAACGGGGGAACCATTTTCACCCAATTGGTTACCCAACCTGATCTGGGGCAGATTATCACAAATGAAGACCCCAGCGGGCTGCGAATCCTGCTGGCGCAAGCGCTACGCGAATTTGCCGTGCTGGCAACTGTGGGATTGATCGGGCTGACGTTCCTGCCGCGACAGTTCCAAGCACCGCTGCGCAGCTTACAAAACCGTCCGCTGCCGAGTATGGGGATGGGGCTGCTGGCGTTCATCATCTCGTTTCCGGTGATGATTGTGATGCTGATTTTGATCATCTTTTTAGTGGTCGTGCCGCTACTGCTGCTCCAGACAGATGGGTTATTCATCGGGTTGGTGAGCGGAACACTGATCGGGGTATGGGGCGGAACCACGAGCATCTTTTACTTCACGGCGATCTTCATCAGCCGTGCGATCATCAGTTTGCTGATCGGGCGAGTGATCGTGCGGACGGCAATTGGCGATGATGGAAGCCAACGGATTGCCTTCATCAGTTTTATGGTGGGGGTCGTGTTGATGGCGGTATTAAATTCGCTACCGGTGTTCGGCATTCTCGTGAGCGCACTGGCGGCGTTCCTCGGATTAGGCGCTATCCTGACGCTGATCAACACGCAGTTCCGCAGCTACCGAGATCAAGTTAATGCTCCACTGAACCGGATGATTCCGATGCGAGTCCCGGCGCGACGGGATGCAGCACTGAGACATCCGCCGCTGCTGGAAGACCGTCCGAGCGCGCCCGGTATGGATAACCTGCCGGAGGGGTTCGAGTGGTGGGATGATTGAGGTGTGATCAAGGGGCGCGTTTAGCCTGAACAGCGAAAACGGGAACCGGATTCTGAACGACTGCGATCGGCTGCGATTGACCAGCGGACAAAGGCGCGTAACGCAACTCAAAGCTGGTTGAGGCCGCGCTGGCGTATACATAGATGTCATCGTCTACAAATGCGGGCGCAAAAACAGCGGTAGGGAGCTTGCGCGGCGGCTGACCGAAGGCGGCAAGCCAGTGAGTACCGGGTTCTCCCTGCTCGTAGATTAGCCATGACTGTGCGGGCAGCCAAGTTGGAACCCCCAACTCCCCCGCCTGCCCAGTCGTATAGACCGACTCGATGAGCATATTCGATTCCAGTGAGGCAAGCACTAACTCGAATTGGTTGGATTCCAGAGCGCCAACGGGACGCAAATAAGCGACGTGATCCGATGAGGCTGACCAACGGGGCAGACCAAAAAGGCTGGCCTCAACAGGCGGTAAGGCATCCTGCAGCCATTCGGCTACTGTGCCATCCCATTTGACGAAATGCAGATGGACATGTGGTTCATGAGACGCGGCGTAGATTAAATCCGAGTCGGGGAGCGCTACCCAGAAACCACCGGTCGGGAGGCTGGCGTTTGAGTCCGATGCGGTATGCGTCCAGTGAATGGGCGGATAGAAGCGATAGTTAGAAGCCGTGCTGACGGCAGGAAAGGTGGATATTTCGATGCGCTGAAACTCTGGCAGAGTTACGAGTGTAATCGTGCCGGGTTGAGCGTCATAAGTGCCCGGTGAAATGAGCACAAAGGCGGTACGATCCGGATTGAGGGTAAAATCCCCACCCTGACCGGCAGGAAAGATAAGACGCGGTTGAGGCGATGCGAGCGATAACTGCCAGAGATCGTCTTGCCTGACCAGCCCAAGCGGATTTAGAACAGCGGTATTGATAAGCAGGGTTTGGTTATCCTGCCAAGCGACCTGCGCAATCAGGCGTTGAGATTCCTGTAGAGGCGGTAGGTTTTCGGTCAGGTTGATGGGCGAGGCGTTGGGCGTATTGGAGACTACCCAAAGGCTGTGCGCCAAGTCTGCTGTGCCACGGGTGAAGGCAGTGTGTGCACCATCAGAGGAAAGGTAGGGTTGAAGGACTTCCCCAGACGCGAGTTGAAGTGATTGGCCGGTTGACGAGTCCCATAACCAGAGATTGCCCTGCTCTACCCATGATACAACCCATTCCGGTAAGGACTGCGACCGGAGGGGATAGAGGGGTACAATAGTGAACAACAACAGACAGAAAATGCGGTATGGCATAAGTTGAGAAAACCCGCAGAATCAAGATGGTCTGAGATATGGATTATAGACTGAAAGTAAAGCATGATGCGATTTCATGATGAAGGTGAAGCGGTTACGTATATTTTCAAGTCCATGCGCAAGCTGCGAGGACAAGAGCGCGGGCTGGATGAACGGACGCGAGACGTGGCGCCAACACGACGATTGCTGGCGGCACGTAATTTGTTGGGGACTCCGCGCGAATATGCTATTGTGACCGGCAGCAAAGGCAAAGGTTCGACTACAGTCATCACGAGCAAACTACTGCAACATCTGGGGCATCGGGTGGGAACAATCACTAGCCCACACTTGATTAGCTGGCGCGAACGAATCCGCGTGAATGGGCGGGCGATCCCTGAGGCAGACTTCTTGCGGATTCTGGATGATCTCGCTCCTGATATTGATGCTATTGAAGAGACGTTGAGCGAGCATACTTATTTCAGTCCACAAGGGATATTCCTCGCTGTGGCGCTGCAATGGTTTGATGAACAGCATGTGCAGGCGGCTGTGCTGGAGGTGGGGCGCGGGGGACGTTTTGATGACATTGCGGTTGTGCCTAACAAGCTGGCTCTGTTCACGCCGATCATGTTAGAGCACGCCGAGTATATGGGACCCACACTCGATCGAATTGCCTGGCACAAGGCCGGGATTATCAAGGCTTATGGCTACGCTTACAGCCTGCCACAATCTCCCGAAGTGATGCGCGTGATACAAGCTGAGGCAGATGCGTTGGGCGCGGAATTCAATTGGATTGCCGAGCGGGATATGGCTGAATATCTGGGTGAGAACGAGGATGGGCTACAAATCCAGTTGGGGCGGTATGGTGAACTCACTTTATCGCTGATGGGACGATACCAGATTCCGAACGCAACACTGGCCGTCATCGCGGCGGGGAATATGCATGCGCGGCTACATGGTGTCCCACACGGGTCGGCAGAGTATATTACAGCGATTCGGGCAGGACTTT
>JAFLCH010000127.1:0-4098 GCA_017303775.1 Anaerolineae bacterium
GCAAGGCGTTGAAGAACTGGATACGGGTTGATCTGGAGCGGCCACCGGAGGCGCTGCGGCTGGGGATGTCCGAGAGCAACGTGGCGCGGATTTATCCGTTCATCGCGAATCCGATGCAGTCGGATGACGATTCGTTCAAGATTAATATCCCGAACGCGGATTCACTGGTGGTGAAGTACGGGCCGGTGGAGGAGATCGACCTCGAACGGGATAATTACGCGCGGCTGCCGAGTTCGATCCGCGATTGTTTCGTGAACATTCCGCAACCGAGTTACATTGATGAACAGCGGCGGCGGGCGTTCGTGATTATGGCGGATTTGAACCGCTACCGAACGCTTTCGGACGCGCTGAACACCGTGCCGCAGATTCATGAGGCGCTGGTGCATGAGCTGGGGGGATTTTTGATCCGCGTGCATACGGGGGACGGGCATTCGCGGCGGTATGTGCAGGAGAGTTTGCTGCTGCAATTGTACCTGCTGCCGATGCAACAGCATGTGCGGCGGGTGTTCAGTTATATGCTGGAGAATAAGCTGCTGGACAGCGAGGAGAAGGTTCAATACGCGAACCAACTTCAGCGGGATATGCTCGACCGGATTGGTATTCTGGTGGCGCATCAATTGGAACTGGAGCACTTCCCGATCGCGTGTATGCACGGGGATTTGCACTCGCGGAACATCATGGTGCGGCGGATGAAACGGCGGCGCGAGGGCGAGGGCGAGGTGGACTTCAAGCTGATTGATCTGGAGAAGTTCCGGCGGGCGGGGGACGCGGCGATGGACGCGGGGGAACTGCTGGTTGATCTGGAGATTCTGCGGGCGACGCGGAACAATGACCCGGCGCGCGACCCGCACGCGGCGTTGATCCGGGCGGTGGAGCAGATTTACGCGGCGTTCGCGGCGGAACGCGAGGATAAGACGTTCGGGCTGCGGGTGAAGCTGGCACAGGCGCGGTCGTTGATGCGGATCGCAAAAGGGCGGACGAAACAGGGCGAGCTTTCGTTGAAGGAAAGCCGGAAAGGGCCGGCGATCCGGGTGGCGTTCGATTCGTTGGATGACGCGACGCAGGCGCTGGTGTATCTGGACGCGGTGGTGCAGGTGCTGGGGGGGTAGTGAGTGGTTGTCGTGCCGGGTTTAATATCTCTACTCCCGTATGTTTGAGCGGCGATTGATGAAGTGGGCGGCGCTGCTGCTGGTGGTGGTGATGGGGGCGTGCGGCGGGGGAAGGCCGGAGCCGGAACCGACGCCTCCTTCGGCGTGGGGTGCGGTGATGACGGTGGCGCAGGCGGAGCAGATGCTCCCGGCGGCGGTGTGGCCGACGGCGACGGGCGCGGTGGCGGCGTGGGTGGGGGCGGACGCTGAAGGGCCGCCGTATCAGGCGCTGCGGCTGTGGGGCGCGGGGGGATTGGGCGAGGCGATGCGGCTGCCGCTGGCGGTGCGTCCGATGCAGCAGCGGTTGATGGCGGCAACGGACGGACGGATGCACTTGTTCTGGCTGGATTCCAACGTGGAGGGGCAGACGCGGTTGTTCACGGCGCTGCTGAAGCCGACGCTGGAACGGGAACGGGAACTGACGATTTTGACAGAGCAGGCGACGGTGCGGTATGCGCTGCTGCCGGGGTTGAACGGCGGGGTGTGGGCGCTGGCGGCGGGCGGGCTGGTGAGCGAGCCTTCGATTTACGCGCACTTTGTAGACGCGGAGGGGCGACCGCGCTTCGTCGAGGATTATGAGGTGGTGTTCAACGCGGATTGGCCTGCCCCGCTGGTGAACGGGGACGGGAGCGCGACGCTGTTCTGGCTGCGGAAGACGGACGGGCAGGTGATGGAGTCGCCGCTGCTGGATGGGCGGGCGATTGATCCGCAGGCGGTGATGCCGGGACTGCTGTTGAATCCGGCTGACCGGTTGGAAGGGTTCGAGGCGGCACAGGACGCGACACACCGTTATTTGTTCTGGCGCATCACGCGCGGAGATGGACGGCAGGAAAGCTGGTTCAGCAGCGCGGCGCGGGCGGATGGGCAGTGGGGCATTCCGGCGCGGGTGATGGTGCAGGTGGCGGCGGGGACAGTGTATGAGACGGGCTTCAACGGCGGCGCGGGCGAACAGGCCAGAGCGGGCGAGATGTTGGCGGGATGGGTGCGCCCGATGAGCGGGTTGTTTGACCGGCTGGCGACGACGGCGGTGGTGGACGGCAGTCTGGGCGTGCTGTACTGGCAGGCGGGGACGATCCGCGGGTATCAGGCAGTGGTGACGCCCGCGCCGAAGCTGCTGGCGGCGGCGGAGGTGTTGAGCGACCGGGATCGTCACCTGTACCTGATATGGTCGGAGCCGACCCCGGCGGGATACGCGAACCTCAATATGACCACGACACGCCAACTGGACGGATAAGCATCATTCGGCGGCGGCGAGTTGGGCGCGGGCTTGAGCGAAGATGGCCTGCACTTCGGCGGGCGTGGCAGCTCCTAATAGATTGACTGACAATTCGAGCGCGAGTTCCGGCGGGAGGCAGCGCACCTCGAAGGCGCGGCTGGATGACTTGCCGAGGCGGCGGAGGGTGAAGTGTTCCCACTGGCTGAGTTCGCGGCGGGCACGTTTGTCGTCGTCGTCGTCGTCGTCGCCGACAATAAACGTGTCCGGCTGCTCGTCCGCTGCTTTGGCGGCGGCGGCGGCGGCGGCAGGTTCGGAATCAAGGCGGGGAGAGGCGGAACTGCCGCCGGAGGCCGGGGCGTCGGTGGACTCCGGAAGGCCGGTGAGCTGTTTGGACGCGCCGACGGGGAGCTGCCCCCAGAGGGTGGCGGGGAGGCGATAGTAGCGCTGGCGAATCTCGTTGATGCTGAGGACGGGATAGGCGGTTTTGATTTCATCGAGGCGGGCATGGGCATCGGTGGGACGGATGTCTTCGAATTCGGCGACGTAAGCACCCGGCCAGAAAGGGAGCATGTCCTGTGTGATCTTCTGGGCGAGGCGGACGAGTTTGGGCCAGAGGGTGCGTTCGATGAAAAGGCGTTCGGCAACACGGGCGTTGGCTTCGGTGGCGTTTTCGCTGAGCAGGCCGACGGGGAGGCCGAAGATGTTGAGGATTTCGTCGCGGTGCGCCTGCCGGCCTTTGAGAAAATCCAACTCGTTATGGTTGAGGCCGATGTGATGCCATTCGATGCTGGTCCCGCGCAGGAAGGCGGTGCGGCGCTGGGGGCCGCCATAGGTTTGACGCCATTCCTGACGGATGCGATCATAGTCGGCTTCGGAGACTGAATCTTTGATGGTGACGATTCCGGCAGGGATGCCGTTATCTTTGCCGAAGGTGTTGTGATTCCATTCGGCCATGGCGCGGTCACTGCTGACGGCGAGGCGGGCGGCTTCGAGGGCGGAAAGGCCGTAGTAGTCGTTGGCGGGATGCCAGCGGCGGAAGTGGACGACTTCTTCGGGCAGGAGGGGAATGCGCTGACCGTCGAGTTCGTAGACGTAGCCTTTGACGTAGCGGGTTTCATCGGGAACGATGCTGACGCGATCCGAGCGGAGCGGCCAGATTTCAACCGGCACACCGGCGGAGTCACCGGCGAGGAACCAGTAGGAATCGCCAGTGAGTTCGAGCTGGGCGATGGTTTGTTCGATGAGTTCGAAGCGGCTGATGTAGGGGTTGGGGGTATCCAGCAGGTCTTCGAGCGGATGACGGGCGGCGGGTTGATCGAGCGGTGTGCTGAAGCGCGGGTGGACATGCAGCGGGACGAGAGCGGCGGCTTCGGCGATGCGGTTGATGGCGATGTAGACCCACGGGGACTGCTGGTAGAGGCGTGATTGGGCTTCGGCGCGGGATAGATCCGGCCACGCGAGGGCGTTGTGGGCGGCAACGGCGGTTAAATGGGGGGCGGGACGAAAGCCTTTGCGGCGGGGGAAGACGGTGGATAACCAATTGAACATGGGGAGACTCCTCGTGCAGTGAACAGTGGTGTTGTTAAGAACATGTGTTCCTATTATACAGAACATTTGCTCTGAATGGGTTACCAAATGGTCACTATTTGCGGACGAGTTTACTAACCTTTTTGAGGGGAAATGAATGTTAAGCGGGTTGGTGGATGGTTAGAAAATGGTTTGTAGGGGTTTTTT
>JAFLCH010000127.1:4198-6039 GCA_017303775.1 Anaerolineae bacterium
ATGGAGATGTGATTGGTGATGCAGACCTTCCGGACAAGCAACTTTGTACAGCGCGGCTGTATGTGTTGTTGTGCCACTACGAGCGATACTCGCAGGGGATGGTTTGCTGCGCCACGCTGACGGCTGTTGAGGCTGACAGACGCATTTGTTTGTTGATGGTAAGACCCCCTGTACGGGGGTTTTTTATTTCCTCAGAGGAGGGACAGGGAAGATGAACAGGATACGACGGATGGTGTTGGGGGTGCTGCTGGCGGCGGCGGTTGTGGTGACCGGCGCGTTGGGGCTGGCGGCACAAGAGGAGAAGGTGCTGGTGGTGGGGCACGCGGAGTTCACGGATTCACTTGATCCGGCGCGGGCTTTTTCGACCACGGCGTTCATTGTGCATAAGGCGACGTATGAAACGCTGGTGACATTCCCGACGGATTCGACGGAGGCGATTGTGCCGCTGCTGGCGGAAAGCTGGGAAGCGAACGCGGATGGGACGGTGTATACGTTCAAGCTGCGGGCGGACGCGACGTTCGTGAGCGGGAATCCGGTGACGGCGGCTGACGTGGTGTTTTCGTTCAACCGGTTGAAGAACATCAAGGGGAACGCGGCGTTCCTCGCGAATACGATTGCGAGCGTGGAAGCGGCGGACGCGCAGACGGTGGTGCTGACGCTGACGCAGCCTGACCCGACGATTCTGGCGCGGTTGGTGAACACGACGTTCTCGGTGACCGAGGCGAGCGCGATTCAGGCGCAGGGCGGGACGGACGCGGTGGACGCTGATACGACGGATACGGCGGAAAGCTGGCTGAACGGGACGTCGGTGGGCAGCGGGCCGTATGTGCTGGAACGGTGGGAGCTACAGGTGGAGACGGTGCTGGTGCGGAATCCGAATTATTGGGGTGAAGCGCCGTACTTCGACCGTGTGATCATCAAGAATTTGCCGGAAGCGGCGTCGCAGGTGATCGAACTGAAGGCGGGGGATATTGATCTGGCGCTGGATTTGACGCCCGACCAAGTGCCATCGCTGGAAGGGACGGCAGGTGTGGCGGTGTATGGGGCGACGACGTCCAATTTGCACTTCCTGACGTTTAATACGAACCCTGAAGTGAGCGGGCCGCTGGCTGACCCGACGGTGCAGTTGGCGATCCGGTATGCGCTGGATTACCCCGGTTATCAGGCAATCTGGGGCGGCGTGACTCCGGCTTCGATCATCCCTGTGGGATTTTTGGGCGGGTACGGCACGGATAAGGCGTTCACGCGCGATGTGGAGCAGGCTAAGGCGCTGCTGGCAGAGGCGGGGTACGCGGACGGGTTTGAGACGGAACTGACCTACCCTGACTGGACGTATGCGGGCGTGAATTGGGCGACTAACGCGCAGAAGATTCAGGCTGATCTGGCGGAGGTGGGTATTCAGGTGAAGCTGAACCCGCAGGATGTTTCGGTGGCGTTCCAGTCGTACCGAGGTGGGACGCAGGCATTCGGCTACTGGTTCTGGCACCCGGATTACATTGATCCGGGCAACCATCTGGTGTTCCTGCCGGAGCAGACACTGGGGCTGCGCATGAATTGGACGAACGCGAATTCGGACGCGACGATCCAAGAACTGCGTGACCGGGCGCTGGTAGAGACTGATGTGGCGACGCGCGTGGAAATCTTCCAGCAGATTCAGGATTATTTGCAGCAATCCGGCCCGTGGGCACCGTTCCTGCAAAACGGGGTGCAGGTGGGGTATAAGGCGAACGTGGTGGGGAGTGTGTACCACCCGCAGTGGATCTTGGATGTGAACCAGTTGAGCCGCGCTGAGTAAGTAAGCGGCTGCGGGAATGGGGCGGGTTTGATGACCTGCCCCACCC
>JAFLCH010000127.1:6139-11336 GCA_017303775.1 Anaerolineae bacterium
TGAGAACAATTGTTCATATGGAGGTCTGTCGTATGACACTTTTGGTTTGGGTAGAAGTGCCAGTGAAGAATATCGAACGGGCGGCACGGTTTTATGAGGCGGTGCTGGATTTGCCGGAGAGCGAGATCAGCGACGACGGGGTGCGGCGAACCGCGATCCTGTACGGTGGATCGCAGGATGGTAAGGCCGGAATTTCGCTGAACCAGACGAAAGACTTTGAGCCGAGCGACAAAGGGGTGTATGTATACCTGAACGCGGGGGCTGACCTGAGCGAACATCTGCTGCGGGTTGAACCGGCGGGCGGGAAGATCATCACCGGAAAGACTTCGATGGGCGCGGCGGGTTTTTACGCGAGCTTCCTCGATACAGAAGGCAACCTGCTCGGTTTGTATTCCCCGCAGTAACCCCGTTCCTGCCTCGATTTGTTGGTTGCAAATCCCCTCCTCTACAGGGTGCGCTGTTTGAGGGGGGGATTTTTTGTGCGCGGTAATCCCCCAATAAGGGGTGTATTCGGCGGCAAGAGTTGGGCGGATGATAGTCTCTGTGTGGCGAGACAAGGAAACAAGAGGACTATGACACCACAGATCCACGATACGCTCAACTTGAAGGGGATTCCTTATCAGATCGTCGGGGTGAACGGGTATGGACTGCCGTTCCCGGAAGATTTCGGGATGACGGCGATGATGATGTCGGCGGCGTGCTACCGGGGGTATGTGTGCACGTACACGGTGGCGGAGGATACGCTGCGGCTGACGAATTTGATTGTGCGGGCGATGGGCGGCAAGTATTTACCGGTGGGCGGGGTGCAACCCCAGATGAACCGCGAGTTTAATAACGGGCAGTACCACAATCTGGGGCTGCATGTGCTGTTCCGGGGGAAGCTGCTGGTGGGCAGTGGTTTGATCCGCGAGATGGCGGTGCAGGTGGGATTCCAGAAACCGGTGGCTTATGAGCAGGTGGTGGAACTGGTGTTTGATTACGGAACGTTGAAGGCCTGCACCGATTTTTCCGGCTGGTACGCGCGGATGCGGGAGGCGGTGGCACCACAGCGACAACCGAGGGAAGATTTGTTGAGCCGGTGGGCGCGGCATCCTTTTTCGCTGGATTACGAGGTGGAGTTGTAGCGGGCAGAGGTGACTCTGCCCTGATTGATGCTCAACTGGCGGTGAAGCCGTTGCGTTTGTGGGTGCCATCACAGAAAGGTTTTTTGGCCGAGCCGCCACAGCGGCAGAGCCATTCCTGCTGGCTTTGATGGACGGGCGCGCCGGCTTCATCCAAGATGGTGAAGGCTCCGGTGAAGCGGAGTGAACCGTTGGTTTGTGTTTTAACTTCGAGGGGGCCGCTCGCGACGATGGTGGCCTCCGGTTGGGGATTGGGGACGGTGCTGGCTGCCTCGAAGTGAATGTCGCGGTGGGAGTTGTCGCAGAAGGGTTTGTTGTGTGAGGCACCACAGCGGCAGAGGGCCACACGGGTATCTTTGAGGACGAGCGTTTCTTCTCCATTGATGATGGTGATGTCGCCCTGCACGTAAAGCGGGCCATCGGCGGCAAGGCGGATGGTGTTGTGGTCGGGGATGGATTCGGCCTGACCGCCGTCCTTACGGTCATAATGAAGCGCGCCGGAAGGACACTGGTGAATGGTGGTGGCGACGGCATCGGCGGGATCGTTGTCGGGGACAATCCACGGACGACGTTTGCTATCAAAGACACGGTTGAGACCTTTGACACATGCTTCGGCGTGAATACAGCGTTTTACATCATAGGTGACGGTGATGTTTTCACCTTCATAACGGATCGTTTTGCCGCTCACTCGGCTTCCTCTCTACAATGGATCGTGACGGTTGACAGAGCTGTCGATATAATCGGCAGTCTCTTTCGACAATACCGCTTTTGAGTATCACCCGGCAAATTTTCGCCATCTTCATTTACCGACACGAACAGGAATGTATTATGGAAATCGCTTGGGGGCGGGTGCTGCCCGTCATTGTTTCGATTGCTATCATCATCACCATCGCCGTGCTGCGGGAGTATTCGAAGACGCTGGCGGCGATTGCGGCGACGATGCCGATCAATTTGCCGCTGGGGATGTGGCTGGTGTACGGCTCCAGCACACAGGAAGAAATGGAGCAGTTCGTCCGGTCGTTGTTCTTGAATATGCTGCCGACGATGATCTTCGTGGCGATTGCGTGGTGGGGTACGCGGGCGGGCTGGAAGCTGGTGCCGATGATCGCGGCGGGGTACGCGGGATGGGCGATCGGGCTGGGAGTGTTGATGTTGATCCGGAGCCGGATGGGATTTTGAGGCGGCGTCTTCACACGACTCTCAGGTTGAGATAAGGACTGTGTAATATTTTGCGTTGAAGGTCAGACTATGCGGTGGATCTTTAAGGATAAGGATTATTCTCGATGCAAAAAATAATGGTTCTCATGGTGATTTTAGGGATGGTGATGGCGGCTTGCGCACCGGCTGCGCCGACGAGCGAGGCGACGCTGGCGAGCCAAGATGTGATGGCGACACCGACACCGGAAAGCGCTGCACCACCCCCGACCAGCGCGGCTGAGAGCAGCAGCGCGGCGGTGGAAGCGGAAGGGTATGCCGGAGCAGCGTGGACGAGCATCGAATTGGTGGACGCGCGCACGGGCGAGACGTTCCGGTTCGCGGACTTCGCGGGTAAGACGGTTTTCGTGGAACCGATGGCGACATGGTGCACGAACTGCCGGCGACAACTGCCGAATGTGGAAGCGGCGCGGACACAGCTTGATCCAGAGCAGTATGTGTTCGTCGGGTTGAGCGTGGCGGAGAACGTGGATAACGCGACGCTGGCGCAGTATGTGAATGAGCAGGGTTGGAACTTCGCCTTCGTGGCGGCTCCGGAAACGCTGACACAGGGGTTGGTGGATTCGTTCGGGCGGACGGTGGTCACGCCGCCTTCTACGCCCCATTTCATCATCCGACCGGATGGCTCGTTGAGCGAAATCCGCACGGGCAGCCACAGCACCGAGGAATTAATCGCTGAGTTACAGGCGGCGAGCGGAGTGTAAAACGTGGATGAACTGCTGCGAGCGTTTAGTCTGGGGAATGCGGCGATCTTGACGAATGCGTGCCTGCTGCCTTTGTATCCCGGCTTGATGGCATTCCTCGCGGGGAACAGCGGGAATGAACGGTCACGCAGGGCGACGGGATGGTTGGGGCTGCTGGTGCTGGCGGGCATTTTGACGATGATGACGGTGATCGGGCTGGTGCTGTATGCGCTGAACCAGTCGTTCGGCAGTGTGTTGAGTTTGCTGCTGCCGGTGATTTATGGGCTGGTGATCGCGGCGGGGGTGCTGATGCTGCTGGACCGGAACCCGTTCGCGCGGCTGGCGACGGCACAGGCACCGGTGCTGCGGAACCCGTATGCGACGGCCTATGTTTACGGGTTGTTCTTCGGGCCGATGACGCTGCCGTGTACCGGGCCGATCATCTTGAGCGCATTCGCGCTGGGGGCGGGGAACAGCACTGAATTGGTGAACGGGTTGTTGTTCTTTCTGGCGTTCGGGGTGGGATTCGGGTGGCCGCTGGTGCTGCTGCCGCTGGTGGCGCTGCCGCTGCAACGGCGGTTGGTGAGCGGGTTGGCACGGCATCACAAGGTGCTGGCACGCGCTTCGGGAGCGCTGCTGATTGCGGTGGGGTTGTTCGGCATCCTGACGGAACTGCTGCCGCAGATTGTGCCGATTGAAGCGGTGGCGCTGGCTCCGGAGACGTGGACGGTGTACTGGATCGTGAGCGTGGCGGTGACGCTGGCGATTGGTTATGTGACTTACCGGCAGCAGCAAGCCGGTCATTAAACTCCCCTTCTTTCCTCAGATGACCGCATACCGCCTTCCGTGAGGCAGGCCGGTGTGCGGTATAATCGCGCCTCAAAAGACATTTTTGAGGTGACGCATGGATTTTGAACTGACTTCAGAACAGCAAATGTACCAGCGCGCGGTGCGGGATTTTTGCGCGGCTGAGTTGAAGCCTTTTGCCGGCGCGGTGGATGAGAGCGGCGAGATGCGCTGGGAGGCGATTCATAAGATGCCGGCGCTGGGGCTGACCGGTTTGCAAGTGCCGGAGGCTTATGGCGGCGCGGGGTTGGATACGATGGGGATGGTGATCGCCACGGAAGAATTGGGCTGGGCGTGTGGCTCGACGGCGCTGTCGCTGGCGGCGCATAACGGTTTGTGCTGCGGGCCGATCAGCCGATGGGGGACGCCCGCGCAGCAAGAACAGTATTTGCCGACTTTGACGAGCGGGCGGGTGCTGGGTTCGCTGGCGCTGACCGAACCGGGGGCGGGATCTGATCTGGCGGGCGGGGTGCAAACCAAAGCGCGGCGGACGGCAGATGGCTGGGTGATCAACGGGCAGAAGGCATGGATCACCAACCCGCGATTCGCGCCGGTGATCGTGACGCTGGTGCGGACGGACGCGGAGGCGGGAACACGCGGATTTAGTATGCTGCTGGTTGAGCCGGGGACGACTGGGCTGACGGTGCATCCGCCGGAAAAGAAGATGGGGTTGAAGGGTTCGCCGACGCAGATGCTGACGTTTGAAGATGTGGTTGTGCCGCATGACGCGGTGTTGGGCGAGGAAGGACGCGGATTCCAGCAGACGATGCAGACGCTGGACGGCGGACGCATCGGAATCGGGGCGTTGAGCGTGGGGCTGGCGCGGGCGGCGTTTGAGGAAGCGGTGCGGTATGCACAGCAGCGGCGGGCGTTCGGCAAGCCGATCAGCGATCATCAGGCGATTCAGTGGATGATCGCGGACGCTGCGATGGAGATCGAGGCGGCGCGGATGCTGGTGTACCGGGCGGCGTGGATGAAAGATCAGGGGCAAGATTACGCGAAGATGGCGGCGATGGGCAAGCTGAAGGCGACGGAGGTGGCGGAAAAGGTGTGCCACAACGCGATTCAGATTCACGGCAGCTACGGATACAGCCGCGAGTATCCGGTGGAGCGGATGTACCGCGACCAACGACTGATGACGATCGGCGAAGGCACGAGTGAAATTCAGCGGTTGGTGATCGCCCGTCATGTGCTGCGCGAATTCGGCGGGGTGTAAGGGCAATTGAGCAGTCAGCGAACGATCATTGAAGCGCAGCCACGGATGAGCGTGCTGCCGTGGGTCATTATTGTGATTCTGCTGCTGGCCGCCGGGACGCGATTGGCGAATGTGGA
>JAFLCH010000128.1 GCA_017303775.1 Anaerolineae bacterium
TTGGTCTCCGTCAATCATCCCCGTCCACACGGGCCGGACTGGGCGTTCCGTTCGGTACAGGGTTATGACGGTGTCGAAGTCTGGAATGGCCCGTGGAAGCTGATGAACGAGCACTGCCTCGCCTTTTGGGTCGAACGGCTCAACCGGGGTGAACGGCTGACAGCGCTGGGTGGCAGCGATCATCACACCAGCCGGCATGAACACACCGCCCGCTTGGGAACGCCCACCACCTTCATCTATGCCACGCAGCCGCCCCGTGCCAGCGATCTGCTAGCCAGTTTACGCGCCGGTCACGCCTTCATCAGCGAATCGCCCGCCGGCCCGCACCTCAGCTTGAACATAGGTGAGGCGATGATGGGGGATAGTGTCGCCCGCCCAACCAATGACACCATCGACCTCACCGTGCATATCGCCGGTGGAGAAGACTGCCGCTTGGAGGTCTATACAGCTCGTGGCCTCGTCCTGCACATGCTGCTCAAAGCGTCCCGCGTGCGAATGGAGTTGATGATACCGGTGCGCCACACATCCTATGTACGAGCGCAGTTGGTCGATCCAGCTTCGCAGCAAGTGCGCGCGCTCACCAATCCGATTTATATTGATGATCCGATTTAATCAGGGAGACAATCGTGCCACAATTAACCGATGTACCGCTCAGTGAATTCCATCCCCGCTCTCGACTCACCACCCGCGTGACCGAAGTGACCGCGCCGCGCTTTCCCGTCATCGACGCCCACAATCACCTGAAGGAACCCTTCGGCGGCGGTTGGGATAAGCGCCCGCTGAATGAACTTATCGACATCCTCGACGCGGCGCAGGTACAAACCTATATCGACCTCGACGGCGGCTGGGGCGAAGACATCTTGAATGCCCATCTCGATTACTTCAAAGCCCCAGCGCCGGAACGCTTCATGATCTTCGGCGGCGTAGATTGGCCACAATGGGCAGTGCAGGGAGATCACTTCGGTGAATGGGCAGCGCAGCGGCTGCGGTTGCAAGCGGCACGCGGCGCGCAGGGACTCAAAATCTGGAAGCCGTTCGGCCTGCATGTCACCGACCAGCACGGACAGCTCGTCGCGGTAGATGACCGCCGGCTCGACCCACTATGGCAAACAGCCGGCGAACTCGGCCTGCCGGTCATGATTCATGTGGCCGATCCGGTCGCCTTCTTCGACCCCCTCGACCCCACCAACGAACGCTGGGAAGAACTCCATGCTCACCCCGACTGGCACTTCCCCAGCCCGCCCTTCCCATCCTTCATGACCATCCTCAACGGTTTTGCCAATCTCGTCAGCCAACACCCCGCCACCACCTTCATCGGCGCGCATGTCGCCTGCTATTCCGAAAATCTGGCGTGGGTAGGGGAACTGCTGGATCGCTGCCCGAACCTCTATGTTGACCCCAGCGCCCGCATCTCCGAGCTAGGCCGCCAACCATATGCCGCTCGCCGCTTCTTCCTGAAGTACGCCGACCGCATCCTGTTCGGCACCGACGCCGGCGCCGACCTCGACTACTACCGGCTGTGCTATCGCTTCTACGAAACCGACGATGAATACTTTAACTATGGCTTGGGGGACATCCCCGGACAGGGACGCTGGCAGATCTACGGCTTATACCTGCCGGATGAGGTTCTGCAAAAGTTTTACCATCACAACGCGGCGCGGGTGCTGCTGAAGCAGAGCTAACGCCGCGCGGCTCAGGTGGCGTTGGGCGGTTCCGGCTCAGGGTCTACATAAACCCCGCCCGCCAGATACACCAGCGCCACCCACAAACTGCGGGCGTGGCGGTAAAACAGGATGACGAACAGAATATTGAAGCTGACCCAGAAGATCAACTGGAAAATCCACGACGGCTGAAACAAAACCTGCGTGATGATGAAACCGCCCATCGAGAACATCTCCGCCAGCACCAGATTCACCAGTGTGCCGCCGATGCTCTCGCCGGACTGCCGTTCAAAGCGCACCCCGCAGTGCGGGCAAGTCGGCTCCATCTTGAACAACCCATGAAACATCCCGCCCTGCTCACAGTTCGGGCAGCGCAGTCGTAAACCGACCCATAATTTATGGAGTACATGTAACCATTTCATAAGTTGCATTCTACGGGTTGCCACTGCCCCCTGTTAGACCCAAACCAGTCCAAAATCATACAAATTTTACGATTGGGTAGCAAAAATGCGGCTCTACAAGGTGAATCACACAACACAGAAGAACCCGCGCTGATGATGCGGGTTCTTCTGTTTTTGTGGCATACCGGTCAATTCAAATTCGGTAGACGGGATCAGGCGGAGTCTAAACCGGTGTTCAGCGGCTGATTGGAGTGGCGGTTTTCGTCCTGAAACATCACCACCAAGACTGCAATCTGTCCGAATGGCACGAACCATAACAACTGCCACCATCCGCTCTGCCCTGCTGCATTTAGTCGTCTCGCACCAGCGGCGAGGAGCGGCAGCAGCAGGATTAAGGCTGCGATCTGCGCTGCCCTTTCATCGATAATCGTACAAACAGCCAGCACCAGCATCACAAAAAGCAAAAACCACCCGTACTCAAAGCGCGTTGCTGTGCCCGAAAAGTTGGCAAACTGGCGCAGACCCCTTTCTACCGCGTCACGTGGGGTCATGGGTTCCTCTTTTTCATTGAGGATCAGCTCATTGGAGTCGATCTCGAAGACCTCAGCGAGGACACGAATGGAGTCGAGTGATGCACTGCCGCCATTTTCGAGTCGCTGGATGGTGCGCGGGCTTAGCCCACATGCTTCGCTCAACAGCTCTTGCGACCATTTCCTCTCGATGCGCAGTTTCTTCACTAGGTTCGAATTGATCTTCATGCCTCTTTCCCTCGCTCTTTTTTAGAGTTGAATATACACCTCTCACTATAGGCTTGAATATAAAACCCTGTCTACGACATGAGGGCGTCAGTTAGGCGACAAAGCATATTTCGAATGGCTTTTGAATAACGGAACTTGCGCCGACTCACGTACCCTTCCGCACGCCCGTTGCTCCAAACGAAGTCCAACGCCGCCCGCATGAAGTCGTGTTCGTTGCCGAGCATCGCACAGCGCACGACACGCCGTATGCGGTCAACGGCTGCAACCCTCCCGTCTATCGCTGCGTATAAACAGACATAAGTGAGGAGGAGGAACAGCGAATGGATTACGAAGCAGGTGAAAAGCGCAAAAACGACCAACCCCGCCGGCGCATGCGCGGCTGGACATGGCTGCTAATTGGCGTCCTCATCGGGGTGATCGGCACACTCCTATTCACCCAATCCAACCTGCGCACCGTGACGGTCTACAACGATGTCAACAGCAGTGAAATGATGCTCACAGCCACATACATCATTCAGCAGGCCACCGGCACGGCAGCAGCCATCTTGGGTCAGCAGGCCGAAACGGTGCAAGCCACCGCCGCCGCGCTCGATCCGTTAGCGGCCACAGCCACCGCCCTCGTCATACAAGCCACCGCGCAGGCCGGTTCCTGACGGGGTTACTGAACCTCGGCCTTATAATCGTCCAGCACCGAGCGAGCGATTTGATAAGTGTAGTTGATGCGCGCCGCGGCAATCTTGCCGGACTCGATCAGGCTGATGATCTCCGCCCCCGTCACACCCAGATACTGCGCCGCCTCATCCACGTTGAGGATAGTCCGTGTGCTGACCGGTTGTGCACGGCCCGCCGCCGACAGCCGGTCAAGCGGATGTGATTCCACCGGGCGCGGCGGAGTACTGCTGCTGGTGCTGGAAGCACTACTGCTGCTGGTGCTGGTAGGGCGCGGCGGCAGCGGTCGTCCGCTTTTCGTCGCGCGCCGTTCATCCTGAATATCGCCCAGAATACCCGGCAGCCGTGGCGCACCTTGCGGCTCGGCCAGCATGATATAGGCCAGCGCCACCCCCACGATCATCGCCACCAGCTCCACCATCGCCATGAAGCCAATCAGCGTCATGATCGAATTGCGGTTCCCCGCGAAGACCATCCCCAATATGAAGCTCAAGCAAAAAGCTGCCGTCGCTGGCATCATCAGCAGCGCGCCAGCCGCTTTCACATGCCGCCCCTCCGTCTGGAAGCTGCCAAGGCTGAAACGGCTTCGGATGAACAAGAATACCCCGATGACAAATAATACCAACGACATAACGACTACCCCTTCCTTCACTCGCTTATCGTAGCGGATGTAGTTTAGAACGCCATGAGACATCCACGATCCGCAACCCCTTAAAATCAGGGGTTTATCATAGTCCACGCATTTGGGGACTTCTTCCATTCTGGTTTACAATAAGCGGCAGTCCGTTTGCTTTATACCATAATGGGCGCATGAGTTGTATCCTTCTCATTATAAGCCCAAATAAGGAGCATTCTTATGACCACCACTGCCGAAATTGTCAAGAACAACAAGGATTACACCCTTGCCAGTTGGACGGCCCAAAGCGCATGGAATCCCATCACCATGGATCATGCCGAAGGTGTCTACTTCTGGGATACCGAAGGCAAGCGGTACATCGACTGGTCATCGCAGCTTGTAAACGTCAACATCGGCCACGGTCATCCCCACGTCATCAAAGCCATTCAGGATCATGTTGCTCGCATCTCCTACGCTTACCCCGGCATCGCCACCGAAGCGCGCGGCAGGCTCGGTGAACTGCTGGCGGAAGTCACTCCCGGCACCCTCACCAAAGCCTTCTTCACCAACGGCGGCACCGACGCCATCGAAAACGCCATCAAAATCGCGCGTCTCGTCACCGGCAAGCAGAAAATCCTCACCCGCTATCGCTCCTATCACGGCGCGACCTTCGGCGCAGCCACAGCCGGCGGTGACCCGCGTCGTCATGGGCATGGGTCGGGCGTGCCGGATATTGTGCGCCTGCCCGATCCCTACGCCTACCGCAGTCCGGTCTATCGTGGCCGCACGCAGGAAGAAGGCGACCTCATCATGGCCGATATGGTCGAAGAAATCGTCCAGATGGAAGACCCCAAACTCTGCGCCGCCATCCTCATCGAAGGCTACAGCGGCACCAGCGGCATCATTCAGCCCACCGAAGCCTACTGGAATCGGCTGGCTGAAATTTGCAAGAAGTACAACATGCTGCTCATCGTGGATGAAGTCATGAGCGGTTTCGGGCGCACCGGTGAATGGTTCGGCGTGGATAACTACCCCAATGTCCAGCCGGATATTATCGCCGTCGCCAAAGGCATCACCAGCGGTTATGTCCCCCTCGGCGCTACCATCGTCAGTGAAGCCGTCGCCCACTACTTCGATGACCACGCCCTGTCCATGGGTCTCACCTACAGCGCCCATCCGCTGGCCATGGCCGCCGGCGTCGCCAACATCGAAGTTTACCGTAACGAAAACCTCATTGAAAACAGCCGCGAGATGGGCAAAGTCCTGCGGCGCGGCCTCATGGATCTCGCCGAAAAACACGCTTGTATCGGCGACATTCGCGGCGCTGGCTTGCATCAGGTCGTCGAACTCGTCAAAAACCGCGACACCCGTGAAGCCATGACCCCGTGGCAGGGGCCGGTCAGCGAACCGATGGCGATTGTCGCCAAGTCGCTCAAAGATGACGGCATGAACACCTTCGTCCGTTGGAACATGGTCTTCAACTGCCCGCCCCTCTGCATCACCGAAGCCCAGCTCAAAGAAGGGCTGGACATCCTCGACAGCGCCCTCACCAAGATCGACAAGTACTACGAAGGTTAATCGCCCGAACACACAGCCGGGGATAGGACATCCTATCTCCGGCTTCATCCCCCCCATCTTCGCCATGACACTCCGCTGAAACGCGTTACAATAATCCGCATGCAATCAATCAATACGGTTTGAAGGAGTCTTTTTCATGCCCGATAATCCCGTCCGCGTCGCTATGATCGGCTGCGGTGGCATGGCCCGCCACCACATCCGCACCATGCTCCAGCAGCAGACCACCACCCGCATCGTCGCCCTCTCCGATCCGTCGCAAGCGGCCTATCAAAGCGCCGCCGATTTACTCACCGCCGCCGGATTGCAGCCCCCGCCCAACGAACCGGATTTGCAGCAGCTTCTGCGCGCCCATCAAGGCCAGTTGGACGCCGTATTCATCATCACCCCGCACGCCTATCACCACGACCAGACCAAAGCCTGCCTCCAAGCCGGTCTCGACGTCCTGCTCGAAAAACCCATGGTGATGAACGCTGCCGAAGCCGAAAGCCTAATCGAAACCCGTGACCGCACCGGTCGCCTGCTCGTCGTCGGTTTTCAGGGCAGCCTCTCCAAGCAGGTACGCACCGCCGTAACGATGCTGCGCTCCGGCGAATTCGGTCGCATCCTCAACATCAACGCCATGGTCTGGCAGGATTGGGATCATCTGGCAGCAGGGACGTGGCGGCAAGAACTGGAGCTTTCCGGCGGCGGCTTCCTCTTCGACACCGGCGCGCACATGCTCAACACAGTCTCCGATCTGGCAGGTGAAGACTTCGCCGAAGTCGCCGCATGGACGGACAATCAGGGGCGGCCAGTCGACATCTTGGGCGTGGTCATGGGGCGCTTGCAATCCGGCGCCATGGTCACCATGAACGCCTGCGGGCGTGCCATCCCCTCTTGCGAGTCGGATGTTCGCGTCTTCTGCGAACAGGCCATCCTCCGCACAGGCATCTGGGGTGAATATCTGGAACTCCGCCGTGCCGGGGAAAAGGCCTTCTCCCCTGTGCCGGTGCCGCCGTCATTGGGCGTCTGGGAACAGTTCCTCGCCGTGCGCGGCGGTCAAATCGAAAACCCCTCGCCGCCCGAAATCGGCCTGCGCATGAGCCGCCTCTGGGACGCCATCCGCACCTCAGCCGCGCAGGGGGGTATGCCGGTCAAGTGTGGCTAACCCATTCCCACGCTACAATATTCTCATCGTAACAGATCGCCCGACGGCAGCCTTATCAATCGCCGTCGGCGGCTTCTTTTGAAAGGATTTCTTATGCACCAGTTAGGACGCGGCTGCATCACCACCGAAAAAGATGTCGATCAAATTATTTTTGACTGGGGAAAAATTCATTTCTTGTGCGAGGAAAAAGTGACCGGCGCCAAAAGCATCAGCTTTGGCACCGTCCTCCTTGAACCCGGCAAAGGCCACATCCGCCACAATCACCCTGACGCTGACGAGATCATCTTCTTTGTCTCCGGTGAAGGCGAACAAATGGTGGACGACCAGCCGCCCGTCAAGTGCAGCGGGGGCGCTTGCGTCTGGATTCCACAGGCCATCTACCACTCGACCATCAACACCGGCAGCCAACCCCTCATGTTGGTCGTCGCCTACATCCCTGCCGGATCAGAACAGGCGCTCCGCCACGATCCTGCCGTCAAAATCATTCCCGCCGGCCAGCACTGATTCACTCCGCATAGGGCAGAGGATCAATCTGCCCTTTTTTGACCATCCTCCAGCACCTACCCGCTGCGGCCTGCCGCCAGCGTGCGGGTGATCTGTTCCAGATGCGCGTCGCAGTGTTTGCTGTAACCGATCAAGTTGCGCTCGCACGACGTTTCGCCGCTTTCCGGGTTCAAACCGGTTCGTGCCCACTGCGCTTCCGTCAAGCTCTCGAACAGCGCACACCAGTGAGCATGCAGCCCTCGCAGCAGAGTCAGTGATGGCTCAAGCGGCAGATCATAATCCGCCAGCAGCGCGAATGCGTCCTGATCATACGGGCGCACCGTCGGATGATCTTCCGTCAGCATCAGCTTCAGCCGGTTGAAAGCGTTCATGTGCGAATCAGCCAGATGATGCACATTCTGCGCCACCGTCCACTCGCCCTCAATGAAATGCGTGCGCAGTTCCGCCTCGCTCAACCCGCTCACCAATGCTTCCAACTCATCCGGGAAGCGCCGGAAGCGCTCGATATGGGCACGTCGTTCTTCAGGGGTCAGCATCCTACCGCTCCTTGTCTATCAACTCGTTCCCACAAGGGTCGCATCAAACCCCGCTCGCCACAAGTGCCTGCCCATACCACCTCCTCACCCCTCCCGCTTGAACACCACCATCCCCAGCGGCGGAACCGTGATCAACAAACTCTGTGACCACTCGCGCCACGCCTCCGGTTGGCTTTCCACACCGCCGCTGTTCCCCAGATTCGCCCCGCCATACACCGCAGCGTCACTGTTCAGCACCTCGCGGTAAAAACCCGCCGCCGGAACGCCAATCCGGTACTGTGTCAGCGGAACCGGTGTGAAGTTCAGCGCCACCACGAGGAAATCATCCTTATCCTTCGCGAAGCGCATATAGCTGAACGCGCTGTGGTCAGCATCATTCGCGTCGATCCACTGGAAGCCCGTCCAATCCAGATCACGCTCATACAGCGCGGGCTGCGTAGTATAGAACCGGTTCAAATCCGTAGTCCATTTCAACATCCCTTGATGCGTCGGCAGATCGAGCAGGAACCAATCCAGTCCCCGCGCCTCGCTCCATTCCCGCCATTGTCCGAACTCCTGCCCCATGAAGTTCAGCTTCTTACCGCTGTGCGTATATTGGTAGCCGAACAGCAGCCGCAGCGTAGCGAACTTCTGCCACCAATCTCCCGCCGCCTTCTCGATCAGCGACCCCTTCATGTGTACCACCTCATCATGGGACAGCGACAGCATGAAGTTCTCGTTGAACGCGTAAAACATCGAAAACGTCACCTGATTATGATGGTAGCGCCGGTAAATCGGGTCGAGCTTGATATACTTCAACGTGTCGTGCATCCACCCCATATCCCACTTGAAGGTGAACCCCAGCCCGCCCACATACACCGGACGCGACACCATCGGCCATGACGTGCTTTCTTCCGCCACCGTCACCGCGCCGGGGCATTCCGCGTGAATGACCGTGTTCACCTCGCGCAAAAACTCAATCGCTTCCAGATTCTCACGCCCGCCGTACTTGTTGGGAACCCACTGTCCCGCCTCGCGTGAGAAGTCGAGGTAAATGATGCTCGATACCGCGTCCACCCGCAGCCCGTCGCAGTGATAATGCTTCAGCCAGAACAGCGCGTTACTGATCAGGAAGTTCCGCACCTCGTTACGCCCATAATTGAAGATCAGCGTCCCCCAATCCGGGTGCTCCCGCTGTAACGGATGCTCATGCTCGTACAAATGCGTCCCGTCGAAGTAATTCAGCCCGTGTCCGTCCTTGGGGAAGTGTGCCGGAACCCAATCCAGCAGCACGCCGATCCCGTTCTGATGCAGCGTATCCACCAGATACATAAAATCCTTCGGCGTACCGAAGCGGCTGGTCGGCGCGAAGTACCCCGTCACCTGATACCCCCACGACGCATCCAGCGGATGCTCCATCACCGGCATCAGTTCGACATGCGTAAAGCCCGTCTCTTTGACATACCGCACCAGTTCATCCGCCAGTTCGCGGTACGTCAAAAAGCTGCCGTCCGCCTTACGCTTCCACGACCCCAGATGCACCTCGTACACCGCCATCGGCGCGTTCAGGTGATCTTGCTTGGCGCGCGCTTCCAACCACGCCGCGTCATTCCACTCATAACCGCTGATGTCCGCCACCACCGACGCGTTGTTCGGGCGAACCTCGCTGTAAAATCCATACGGGTCGGATTTTTCGATCTGGAAGTTATTGAAGCGGCTCTTGATGTGATAGCGGTACACCTCCCCTTGGCTCAATCCGGGGATGAACAACTCCCAGAACCCGCTGTCCTCCACCTGCCGCATCGGGTGTACCCGCGCGTCCCATCCGTTAAAGTCGCCCGTCACGCTCACCCGCAGCGCGTTCGGTGCCCACACCGCGAAGTTCACCCCCGTCACACCGTTCACTTCCAACAGGTGCGCCCCTAATTTTTCATAGCTGTAAAGGTGCTTCCCTTCCCGCAGGAGATACAGATCATAATCCGTGAGGGTCGAACCGAAGGCATACGGATCGCCCATCGTTTCTTCCTGCCCGTTCAGGGTCGTCGCCTGAAAGTGGTAACTCCCCGCAGGCCACTCCCCCGCCACCGTCACCTCGAACAACCCCTCATCCCGCACCCGCGTCATCCCCACCAGTTCATCCGTCCCCGCTTTCACCAGCGCCAGACTAGCCGCGTTCGGGCGCAGCGCCCGAATCGTCGTCCGTCCATCCGCTTCACCATGCGGGCCGAGGATCTCCCCCGGTGCGCCATGAGAACCGCTGACCAGTGCCTGAATTGCGTCCGGGTGGATTTCCGTTGGCATCGTTATCCCCTATGTATCATTACTCAACACATCGCCTCCCGATTGTAGAAGATGTTATCGGTTTGAGCGAATAACCCGTTTGAGCATTTCGCCCATATTACACATCCTGCTTTTCTTCCCGAATTTTAGGAACATCCATCAGATTTCCCGATTCTCTCCATACCGACGGGCGCACGAAAGTGTTATCCTCATAGGGAATCCATATCAAACAACGTTAAGGAGAGAATAATGGGTAAGATCGCTATTCACGGTTTCGGACGCATCGGGCGCTCGGCGCTCAAGATCGCCCTCAAAAATAACCTCTTCACCCCTGTTTCCGTTTCCGACATCCGCGACATCCCGACGCTTGCCGCCCTCTTTGAGGTCGACAGCAACTACGGTCGCTGGCACGAAAAAGTACAGCCCAAAGCCGACGGCTTCAACATCGGCGGTCGCGACATCCTCTACTTCGACTCCAGCAAAGAAATTCCGGATTGGGCCGGTCTGGGTGTCGATCTGGTCATCGACTGCACCGGTCGCGCCACCGTCCGCGCTGGCGCGCAGGCGCACATCGACAAGGGTGCCAAGCGCGTCCTCGTCAGCGCCCCCAGCAAGTCCCTGCAAGACTGTGACGCCGTCCTCCTTCCCGGCATCAACCTCGACCACTATAACCCCGACCAGCACAAGATCATCAGCATGGGAAGCTGCACCACCAACGCCCTCGCGCCCGTCGTCAAGATCCTGCTGGAAAACTTCGGCATTCAAGCCGCCTTCTTCTCCACCGTTCACGCCTACACCAACACCCAGTCCCTCACCGATCAGCCGATGAAGGATCGCCGTGACTCGTGGGCAGCCGTGGAAAACATCATCCCCTCGTCCTCCGGCGCGGCCAAAGCCCTCGGTTTCATCTGGAAGGATCTCAAGATGACCGGCAAGGCTTATCGTGTCCCCACCCGCACCGGCAGCATCGCCGAAGTGAACGCCGTCCTCAACAAGCCCGCCACCGCTGACGACATCAAGGCCGCCTTCCAAGCTGCCGCCGCCAGCGGCCCGCTCAAGGGCATCATGGATGTCCTCACCGAAGAATGGGCCTCCTCGCGCATCGTCGGCGACCCGCACTCCTCCATCATCGACCTGCCCCTCATTCAGGTCATGGGCGACACCCTCGT
>JAFLCH010000129.1 GCA_017303775.1 Anaerolineae bacterium
GCCCGCCGCGCCCCATGCGTCGCCGGAATCGGATGTCCGGTGATCTCGCGCGCCGTGTTCAGCACCTGCATGATCGAGTATCCCTTGCCGTTGCCCAGATTGTATTTCCGGCTCTTACCATCAGCCAGCGCTTCCAGCGCCAGAATGTGCGCCTCGGCCAGATCAATCACATGGATGTAATCGCGGATGCAGGTTCCGTCCGGCGTCGGGTAATCTTCGCCGAAGATCGTCAGCTTCTCCCGCTGCCCCAGCGCCACCTGCAAAATGATCGGAATCAGGTGGAATTCCGGCGTATGGTCTTCACCGATATGCCCCTTGGGGTGCGCGCCGCTGGCATTAAAATAGCGCAAGCAGCAGTACGCCATCCCGTAAATGCGCTCCATCCAGTGCAGATAGCGCTCGATGAAGAACTTGCTTTCACCGTATGGGCTGCCGGGGACGATTCGCTCTTCCGCCACAATCGGAATCTTGGCCGGATCATCGAACAGGTTCGCCGTAGACGACAGGATGAACCGCTTCACCCCCTGCGCCGCCGCCGCTTCCAGCAGATTGCTCCCCGCGACCGCGTTATCCCGCAGGTACAGCCACGGCTTCTCCATACTTTCACCCACCAGCGTGTGCGAAGCGAAGTGCAGGATACCGTCGAACTTGTGTTGGGCGAACGCATTGTCCACCGCCGGCTTGTCCAGCAGATCCCCCTTGATGAAGGTTGCCTTCGGATGAACCGCCTCCACATGACCGGTATACAGGTTGTCGAACACCACCACTTCATAGCCGCGGTCAATCAACAAATCCACAACATGACTGCCGATGTAACCCGCGCCGCCTGTGACGAGAACTTTCATAATTGCTTTGCTCCTGTGGTCGCTATGAATAATCTTGAAGAAGTGTAGATAGCCCTACCTTACAACCACCTATTTTAGTTATAGCATGAGTTTCCCTTGCCCAACATATTGATGCTACAATCGGGGCGCACGGGTATCCCATCTACAGGAGCGGCTCGCCATGCTCAAAGAAGAACGCCAGCAGCACATCCTCGCCACCCTCAAAGAGCAGGGCAAGGTCGTCGCGGCGGAAATCAGCCTCGCGCTTGATGTCTCCGAAGACACCATCCGCCGTGACCTCAACGAACTGGCCGAAGCCGGTTTGCTGCGGCGCGTACATGGGGGTGCTGTCGCCCGTGCCGCCACCGAAGCCGCCTACACCGCCCGCAGCCAGCAGCAGCCCGACGCCAAATCCGCCATCGCCCGCGCCGCCGTCAGCCTCCTGCGGGACGGTCAGCTCATCCTGCTCGACTGTGGCACCTCTGCCACCCAGCTCGCCCGTCACATCCCGCTCGATCTGCGCGCCACCATCGTGACCATCAACCCGCTGGCGCTCGTCGCCCTTGCCGAACATCCCCATCTCGAACTCATCATGCTCGGCGGCGCGCTGCACAAAGAAACGATGGCGATTGTGGGGGTAGAAGCCGCCGCCGCGCTCAGTCGTCTGCGCGCCGACATCTGCTTCCTCGGCGTCAATGGGCTGCATCCCGAAGCCGGAATCACCGACTTTTCCTACGAGGAAGCCCACCTCAAACGCATCATGATCGAAAATGCGGCGGAAGTGGTGGCCTTAGCCTCCGGCGACAAATTGGGGGCAGTAGCGCCCTTCGTCCTCGGCCCATCCACCGCGCTCACCCACCTCGTCACCACCGCCGATGTCGCCGACGAGCTGCTAACCCCCTATCACCAGCAGGGCATCACCATCCTCCGCGCCTGAAGACCACCTCAGGATGCGGGCGGCACATACATCGGGCGCGCCGGGAATGCGATCTTCAACCCCAATTCCTCGAAGATGCGCATAATCTCCAGATTAATCACTTCCTTCTCGCGTGTGAATTCGCCCCAGTTCGGCAGATCAATATACGCCCGCACCAGAATCTCGAACCCGAAGTCCCCGAAGTTCACGAAGTTCACCACAATCGTATCAGCCTGCACCAGTTCCCGCGCTTCCAACATCACCTTTATCTGTTCCATGAGCTTCATAATGTCCTGCCGTGACGCATCATACGTCACCCGCAGCGTCATGTTGTACCAGCGCTTGCTCAACCGCGCCCAGTTCAAAATCGGCGCGCTCGCCAGCTTGCTGTTGGGGATGATCACATACGCCTGATCCGGCTGCCGGATGCGCGTCGAACGGATTCCCACATGCTCCACCGTTCCCTCCACATCCGGCGTCTTGATGTACTCGCCCACGATGAACGGCTGGTCACCCACAATAGTCGTGAAGCCGAACAGGTTCTCCACCGTATCCTTCGCCGCCAGCGAAAACGCCAGACCGCCCAATCCCAGCCCCGCCACCAGACCGCTCACATCATAACCCCACTCTTGCAGCACGATCACCAGCGCCACCGCGATCAAGATCAGCTTGGTTGCCGTGCGGGCGAACGGCAGCAGTCGCTCATTGATCGTCAACCCCGTCATCCGGAACAGCCGGTTGCTCGATGGCGCGAGTGCGTCCACCACCCGGTAAGCCGCTGTCAGCACGGCGATGATGATCAGCGTGCGCGCCAGATGCACGATGAAAACCGATGTCCCCAGATCCACCCGCAGGATTTCCGCCCCCACCAGCAGCCCGAAAGCGATGATGAGCAGCCGCGCCGGAACCGTCACAATATCCAGCACCACTTCATCCCATGTCGCGTTCGAGCGTTTCGCCAGCGCCCGCAGCGGCACCACCACCACCCGCGCCAGCAAACGCCGCAGCAGCCAGATGAGCACGAACGCCAGCAGCGCCAGCAGCACCCGCGCCACATTCTCGCGGAACGATTCAGGGATTTGGTTCCAGATGTCTGTCAGGTTCATCGGCTCATACTTTCTGCTTCTCCGATTATCCACAGTATCTTGCCCTAGCTGGCCACGAAAGGCAAATGCACCCCCGTTTGCGCCGCCCGCTTTTCTATGCCAGCATTAACCCATCCGATCCGCTTTTGTGTTTTAATGAAGTCACATTGAACCCCGCATCGGTTTTGTTGGTAATCCAAAAGCTGACGGCTCATCCCAACACTCGCTGTTAGCTCACCTGAGGAGCAGGCTCATGAATTCTAGGTTAGCCGTCGTCGGATTTATTATCGCGGTCGTCATCGCCGTGCTGGCCTTCACCCAACAGCAGCAGGCGCTCGAACAAGCCCGCACCGCTGCCACCCGTGCCGCCGCTGCCGAATCAGCCCGTTCCACCGCCATCGCCCAATCCGATTCAGCCGCCGCCGCACAGGAATCAGCCGCCGCCAATCTTGCCACCGCGCAGGCCGATCTACAGGCCGGCAGCACCGCGCAGGCCGCTGCATTGGCCGCCGCCACCCAATCTGTCGCGCAGGCCAACATCGCCGCGACCCGTGGCGCAGAAATGGCCGTCACCGTCACCGCCCTCAGCGAATCCGCCCAGCAAACCCTCGCTGCCCTTCAGGCCGGCTCCCAACAGGCCGCCGATGAACGCGCCACCCTGCAAGCCCAAATCGACTCGCAGGCCACCGCTCAAACCGGCTTCGACAGCGTCGTTGCCACCCTCACCGCGCAGGTCGATCTAGCCGCCTTTGCCCGTGAAGTTGCCGAACAGGATCGCGCCGTCGCCCTCGAACAGGTCTGGGGCATCAGCACACAGGCCGCCGTCGCCCGCCGTGAACTCGCCACCGCGCAGGCACAGCTCACCGGTCTGCCCCCTGCCACCGCCACCCTGCCACCTACCGCCACGCCGCAGCCCCAACCACAGGCCACCCCCCTACCCACCGAAGCCGCCAGCGCCGGCCTCGGCGCGACCTTTGAAGCCTCCACCGGCCTCTATCGCGTCAATTACCCGGCCACTTGGGTCGCGGTTGAACCGGAGCCGGGTGTCATCGTCATCACCAACGATGAATCGCTCATCGGGCGCGGCAATATGACCTTTACCACCGGCCAATACGAAATCAACATCCTCATCGCCGCGGCTGAAGATTTAGGTGTCACGCCTGATGTCTCGCTGGAGGAATATATCGGCAGCCTTGTGATGTACTTCAAATCACAAAGTTCGGCTTTCAGCGTCGGTGAACCGGCCAGCATCCGCTTGGAGAAAAACAACCTCCTGCGCGTCAGCGGCACCGACGGCCTGAATGATTTCACACTCAACGTGATGGACTTGGGCGAGGGGATGCTCTCCGTCATCTTCTCCTACGCCGCGCCGGGGGATGGTCAATCGCTCACCCCCATCCTTGACGCCATGCTCGACACCCTCGATTACGGCGCGTTGCAAGCGTCCTGATCGTCTTAAGATGCTGCTGGAACAGCGTTCGTCGTCGTGGCGGGCGCTGTCGGGCGCTTCATCGAAGGCAGCAGCAGCCACAGCACACTCGTCACCAGCGTCACACCGGCGATGATATGGTACGCGCTGCTGGTGCCCACCGAGTCGATCAAACTGCCCACGATTAAGTTGCTCACCGCTGCCGACGCGAAGATGTAACCCAGCGCCGCGCCGGAGGCGAATCCCTTCCGTCCCGGCAGCATGTTCTGTGTCATCACCACGATCAAACTGTGCGAGCCGCTCGTCGCGCCGATCACAATCGCCGCCCCCACCGCCAGCAGCCCGTTCAAGCTCGGCAGCAGGAACACCGCCGGAACCGCCACCAGCAGGCTCAACAGGATCACCCGCCGCGCGTCATAGCGGTCACCCAGACTCCCGAACCATACCCCCGCCACCCCCGACGCCATCCAGAACGTGCTGGTGATGAATCCGTATTCGGCGGGCGTCCAGCCCTTCGCCTGAAACATGTACGGCATAAAATTCACCGTCGAAAGATGCGCCAAACTACGAAACGCCACCGCCGCCGCCATAACCACAAACGCCGAACGCGCCACCGGCACATATTGGCGCGGCGCATCGCTGCGGGACAGACGGCTCGCGGTGTGGTAAGCCTGCCGGTTCGGCAGCGTGACCACCATCAACGCGACCGCCGGAATCGCCAGCACCACCAGCCCGAACACCGGCAGCACCGTCCCGCGTTCCAGCAGCGGAACACTCGCCGCCCGCAGCGCCGTCCCGAACACATCATTCAAGTTGCTGTGCGCGCTGTTCAGCAGCAAGCCCGCCAGCGCCGGCCCAAGCGCCAATCCCGTCTGCCCGAACATGAAGAACAGCGCCGCGTTCCGCCCCGCCCGCAGCGGCTCGACCTCCGCCGCATGCATCGACCCCACCGGATGAAACGCCCCGCTCCCCAACCCCGCCAGCGCCAGCGGAATCACCATCAGCAGGAAGTTGCCCGTCACCGTCGCCACCAGCAGCCCCAGCAGGATGAACCCCACCGTCCATGCCACTCCGCCCGCCCCCAGCCAGCGCCCGCCCGTTTTATCCGCCCACCGCCCGAAGAACGGCTGGCTGATCGCCCCGCTCAGTTCAATCGCGCTCACCGCGAAACCAATCTGCTGGCTGCTCATCGGCAGCACATACGCGCTCAAAAACGTCAGCACCACCGAGCGCATACTCATAAACAAATCATTCGCCATATGTCCAAGGCTCACCGCCCAGAACAAACGCTTGGTTGGCAGTCGCATCTCAACCCCTTCAAGGATTATTTGTGGAATAAATGAGAAAACTCTACCGCATTTAACCGCTTGCGATAGAGCCAGTCGCGCTTAGGCGTCGTCGAATTCCGCCATCAGCCGCCGGTACGCTTCGTTCAGCGCTTGCATCTGCGCCGTCGCGTCCGGTGCGCGGTTCACATCCGGGTGCAGCTTCCGTGCCAGCCGCCGGTACGCCGTTTTGATGTCCTCCATCTCGGCGTCCATCTCCACCTCCAGCACCGCGTAAAACCCCGCCAGCGGATTCACCGGCGTGGCGCGCGGGGAATACTCGCTGTCCGTCGCGTAATGATGCTTGTGCTGGTGGGCGCTTTTTTCCCCGAAGGTCGCCACCCGCCACCTTCCCTTGATCAGCGGATGCGTGATCTCCACCGTCATGCCCATCAACTGCCGCATACTCACCGTCTTGCCATACCGGATTTCGCGGTACGGCCCGATTCGGTCATAATGCACCGGATAGATGAACAGCTCCCCGCCGAAGATGTCGTAAGCCCACACCTTCTCTTGGTACAGCGCCAGCAGCGGCCACTCCCACTCCTCCACCTCCACCACATGCCCTTCCGGCGGCAGCAGCATATCCGCCCACAGGATGAACAGCGTGTGCAGCCCGTTCGCGTGGTTGTAAAGAATCGTGTTTTTGATCTCGTATGCCGGAATCGAACTCTCGATGATGTGGATGCTGACTTCCTCGCCGCTCGGCAGCCCCACATGGATGATGTCCCCGCCATCCTCGTGGATCACCGCGCCCGAATGCTTCAACTGCCAGACGAGGAACGCGCTCGCTTTATACGTATCCAGACGTACCAATTTGTTTCAACCATTAAAACTCAATCCGTCGGGTGTTAACGCTCAAATTCAGGGGGAACGCCCGTGCTGACCATTCCCCATTGACCTCCCTAACTGTAGCGCAGTTTACCTTCCTTGACCATAACCGCCGCCCGATTCAACCCACCGCTCGAACGCGTCTTGCCCACGCCTGCCCATCGCAGCATCAACGCTTGCTTGCTGTAATACTCTCCCCGCTGATATAATCATCTCAATTCACCCAACCGCTTCTTGGAGGGACGCCATTATGCAGCAGGGCAACGACAATTTCCGTTTGGTCGTCCGCCGTGGGCCGCAGCCAAATCAGGTGTATGAACTGAACAAGGACATCATTACCATCGGGCGCGACATCACGAACGATATTACCATCAACGACCCCGAAGTCAGCCGCCATCATTTGCGCTTCACGCGCGGCGCGGGTGGCTTCACGCTCGAAGATCTCGGCTCGACGAACGGAACATTCGTCAACGGTCAGCGTTTGACAGGGGCCAAACCCCTCAACAACGGCGACCTCATCGGTCTCGGCGAAACCGTCACCCTCGGTTACGAGATGCTGCGTGCCATCCCCGGCGCCGGGCCTATCCCCGGCTCGGAATTCGCGCCCACCGCCGCCAATCCGGTACAGCGCCAGCCGCAGCAGCCCGCTGCCCCCGCCGCGCCCTATAACCCTTACGCGCCCCAGCAGCCCGCCCAGCAGCAGCCGGCCTATGGCAGCGCCCCCGCCCAGCAGCCACAGCCCGCCTACCAGCAGCAGCCTGCCGGTTATAATCCCCCGCCGCCCCCCGGTGGCTACGAGTATGACCCCTACGCCGTGCGCGAGGAAGAACCCCGCAGCATGACCCGCTGGATCGTCATCGGCTGCGTCGGCCTCAGCTTGCTTTGCTGCTGCGGCACCATCGCCGCCCTCTTCTTGGTCGACACGCTCTGCCTCTGGGACTCCCTCCCCATTCTTGGCGATCTTGTCCGCGCCATCGGTTGGTCGGTCACCTGCTGATCAACCCGCACAACCCTTTGAATCAAAAGAGGTGCGTCATGCACCTCTTCTCATTTCACCCCTAAGCCAGCCGCTTATCCTGCCGCGTCCGCCCGCTTGCCCAATCCCCACCACGCCGGAATCAGCGCCAACCCGCAAATCACCGCCCCCAGCAGTCCCAGCTCCGCCAGCACCCGCACCGCGATCAGCGCATACGTGTTCACGAATTGCAGCGCCTCCGTCCCGCCTTGCACCACCCCCAGCTCAGCCCCCGCCAGTTGTGTGATGCGGTTCAGCGCGAAGTTCGTCAGCGATGCCACCGCCACCGTCATCCCGATCAACCGCAGGATGATCACCAGCGCCGACGCCACCCCCCGCGTATCCTCGTCCGCCGCGTTGATCACCGCCGCGCTGATCGGCGAAAAGGTCAGCCCGATCCCCACGCCGATGAACGCCATCTCCACCGCCACCAGCGCGTCCGACATCTCCAGACTCCACGTCTGCCACACCAGCCCGAACCCGATGATCGCCAGCCCCAGCCCCAGCGCCGTTGTTTTCCGGTAGCCGATCCGTTCGCTCAACCAGCCCCCCGGCACAGCCGCCAGCGCCATCGGCACTGTCAGCGCCGACAGCAGTATGCCTGTTTGCAGCGCCGCCTCGCTCAATTGGCTCGCGTCCTCAATCCGCACATTAATCAAAATCGGCACGGTCACCAGCCCGATCATCAAACAGAACCCGATGAACAAATTGATGATCGCCCCTGCCGCCAGATTCCGCCGCCGGAACATCCCCAGCCGGATCAGCGGATCGCGCACCCGTGACTCCACCAGCACGAACAGCCCGAAGCACACCGCCGCCAGCAGCAGCGCCCCGCCGTTCAGCGGTGGCAGCCGGTTCATATCCTCCACGTTCGTCGGTGCCATCGAAATATCCACGTTGCCGCCCAGCCCGCTCACCAGCGCCACCAGCGCCCCGCCGATCAGCAGCGTCCCCGGCAGGTCAAACCGGCCTGTTGTCCGTTGTTCTTTCACCCCCCGCAGCGCCCACAGCGTCAGCGCCAGACCCACCAGCGTCAGCGGCACATTAATCCAGAACAGCGTCCGCCAATCCGGCGGCGGCCATCCCAATCCGCTCAACAGCGCGCTGAATCCCTCTTGGTGCGTGGCGAAGAAGTTCACGAGGATGCCGCCGTACAAATGCCCCAGCACCCATCCCAGCGTATCCACCGCCCCGATCATCCCCAGCGGTTGCGCCCGTCGTTCCGGCGGGAACAAGTCCCCCACCAGCGCCAGACTCACCGGCACCAGCGCCCCCGCCCCCAACGCCTGCACCACCCGCCCGATGATGATCGCGAACAGCGTGATCTCCTCCCGTGCCAGCCGCACCCCGCTCCGCCGCAGCAGCGTGTTCAGCACATCCGTCGGCCACTGATGCGCCGTCGCCACCAGCACCGACCCCGCCACGAACACCAGCAGGCACACCACGTACACCGCCCGCCGTCCGATCAAATCGCTCACGCGCCCCATGAAGATCATGCTGATCGCATACGCCAGCAAATACCCGCTCACCACCCACGCCGCGTCATCCAGCGCCGTTTGCAGCGGCAGCCCCAGCTTCAACACAATCTCCGGCAAAAACGCCGAAACAATCGTCAAATCCAGCGAACCGATGAACACCGGCACGCTGATGAGTCCCAAAATGACCCACGGATGGACACGGTTAGTCGATGCAGCCTCAGTGCTCATAAGGTTTTGCTTTGATCCTTTAATCGGGGTTACGGCGCAGCAGTGGTCGGCGGAGGTACCAGTTGCGTGTCGCCGTTGAAGTTATAAAACTCCATACTCCACGTCGTCGGCCCAACCGTCTCGCTTGCCGTGTCCGGCTGCACCACCACCAGTTTCAGGGGCAGCCGTTCTGTCTTGTCAATGTAAACATCAATCGTTGTCTCGCCGCTGATCTCCACCAGATACACCATCAACCACGAGATTTCCGCGCCATCCGCCGTCGCCGTCAGGCGATACGCCGCCGCGCCGTCCTCCATCTGCGTCTCGCCCGCCAGCGTCACATTCTTCAACGCCCCGAAGGCCGCCCGCAGTCCCCGGTCTTCCTGTGTCAGCAGTTCGCGTGGGTTGAACCCCGGCAGGAACACCATGTTCTGCCAGCCCGTCCCCGCCAGCCGCCACCATTGGTCATTATCCTTCGCGAAGATCTCAATCTCGACTGGCAGCCCCCCCAGCGTCACCTTCGCCTTCGCCTGCATCATATCCGGTGCGGCGTACTGTGCCTCCATCCGGTTGAAGGTCGCCGCCCCAATATCCGTGTTCAACACGTAATCCGCGCCCGTTCGGTCGACGATCAGGTTCAGCGTCTCGACCTTCAGAATATTATCAGTTGCCTGTTGCAGCAGTTCAATCGCTTCAGGCGGTGGTTCCGCCGGAGCACTGCTGCACGCGCTCACCATCATCAGCAGGACACAAATCAGCAGGATGCCTCGATGCACAATCAAAATCCTCTCTCAATCCACAATCCCCGCCCAGTATACCCGTAAATAGATATACGTGGCAGACGCATCCCGGTTGCGCTCCATAGGTATTTGATGAGGAAATGTTGTGCGCCTAACTTACCGCAGCCGTTCCAACTCGCTCAGCGGCACCGGCATCATCTCACTGCCAGCCTGCGCCCGTGGCATCCGCAGGTTCATCACCAGCAGCAAACAGATGATCCCCACAATCCCCGCCGCCACGCCGATCACCACCCATCGTCCCACGCGGCTCACCACCGCGTCATGCACCTGTGCAGTCATCTGCTCACCCATGCCCACACCTCGCCTCGGCTCATCCGCTTGCATCATCTACCTTCTATTCGCCGTCAGGTTCAGTTTTGTTTCACCCCACAGGGCAGTCGTAGGAATTGCGTGTTGAAAAGATAATATTCACGAGGTTTACTTGAGGTTTGTCCACAAACCATTTTCAAACCATCCGCCAACCAATTTAACAATCGTTGAGGGGGAAAAGGTTGGTGCGGATGGCGGGAAAAAGTTACCAAATGTTCTTCCAAATGGTCACCCTAACGCCCCCGTTTTCGTTTACACTGTAATCAGCGTCTGTTCCATCAGCACGACGCGGCGCACCTTAACAACCGCATCCCTGCCCACCGGCGACCACCGTAGGGACGCCATTCCCGACCACATCGGCACGCTGTCCCGATCATGCCCGCGTGTGGCGTCTGTGGCGGCCTTGTCCACGCCACCTGTCTTTTGCCTCCACCGTTTACGGCGTGCAGCGCCTTGTGCGGCTGCCGGGTGGCACGAAGTGCCGGAGGGGGTTTCCCGCCCCATTTTCCGCCACGCCGCCGCCGCTGCTGCTGCAAAAAGAATTGGCCGCAGAATGCCAATGTCACTGCCGCCAATGCCGCCAACCCTGCCACTTCCCCCTCACTAATCGGCAGCAGCAGCCTTTCAAGGGACGAGCTTCTGATCTTGTCTGCGCCGCTCTCGCCTGTATTTTGCCTCCCTTGCATGCGGGGGAGGCGGCACGAAGTGCCGGAGGGGGTGCCGCATTCTTTGTCGGTGACGACGACGACGACGACGACAAACGCACCCCCGGCGGCAGCATCGCCTTCTTCCCGCCGCATTTCACCGCCACGCCGCCGCCGCCGCCAACCCCCATCATCCCAACCGCCGGTTCGCCCACACCCGCGCGTTCAGCGTCTCCGTAATCCCCAGCGTATCCGTGATCGGCAG
>JAFLCH010000013.1 GCA_017303775.1 Anaerolineae bacterium
CCTAAGCTCGCTCATTTGTGCTATCATGTTATCAGCGTCCGTTCTATCTGTACGACGCCGCGCACCTTAACAATCGCATAAATACAATCTCTGAGCATCGTCACCCTCAATTGGCATCCCGCTGCCATTGCCAGTGCCGCCAATGACGCCATTTCCGGCTAAAAAATCACCACCAACATCACGCTCCTGCGCCACTGCCGCTCATTCCCGCCGTTTTTTCTGCCATCCGCGCCGCCGCCGCCGCCGCCAACCCTACTCCTGTCGCTCGGAAAATCGTTTGTCGGCAGCTTCATCGGCTGTTCCCGCCGTGGCGACATAAAACGGCGCGCTCCTCGCCCGCTCCCGCCGCATTCTTTGTCGGCGCTTCCGACGACGACGACGACAAACCCGCCCATCGGCAGTCCAAATTCAGCGGGTTTGGTTTATCGAGTAATGCTGTTGTTTGTTCTAGTTCATCGGTGGATTGTCGAGTTGAACTTGCAAATAATCTATCGGCGCTCGCTCCAGTAGGAAGAGTTGAGGCAGTTCATCCACCAGTGCGTAATAAGCATCCGTCGTAGGAACCAGCCCACCAATCGCAATTGCGTGAGTCCCCCCGTCGCGCATCAGGATTTCAATCGACAGAGTCCCGTTAGGCGTAAACCCGTAGGTCTCGAATGTAGTCGTTTCAGTGATGTCCAGCGTGGTCTGATACGGCAGCAGCACAACCGTCTTCGCGATATTCGCTGCCGTTTCACCATCAAGCGTGCCCGTTTCATTCGGGGCGATCCAATTGCCCGTACCGTCTCGGCTCATGATAAATTGCTCACCCTCTTGTGCCGATGACAGCCGGATCGCTGCGATTTCCTCAACCGGCATCCCCAGTGTCTGCCCCATCAACTCATAACCTTCGAACACCCCACCCGTCTGATTCGACATATCAACAGCAGACGGCGTTGAGGGTCGAGATTGCAATAAAGCAACAATAGCGAGCAGGATAAATACCCCCAGCAGTAGGAAAAGACCTCGCCGCTTCATGCACGCACCCTTCTCAGCCAGATCCCGATACCCGTCGCCAGCACAATACCCGGCATCAAAATCACAGTGATGAACGCGATCAAATCAATCTGTTCCGCGCCCACAAAAATCACCGGCAGCCCGCTCCCATAAGCTTGTGGCGCGAATTTGATCCGCTCTCCAAGACCCGTCAGCCACGTCAACCCATCCGTGAAAAGGATGCCGTTACCTCCGGTTTGAATCACGCTGTTGGTCACAAAATCGCTGTCCCCGACCATCAAGATTTTTGCGCCGCTGTTTTGGTTATACGCCCATATGACGCTCGCAAGCGGCCCCGGAATATCCGCGTTCGGGTCAAACCCAAAATTGTTCGTTTCTCCCAGCGTTTTCAAGTCACGCTCACCGTAACTTTGCGGAGATGACATAATCACATTTCCGTTAGGTGTGTCTGCTGGCGGAGTTTGGTTGGTTTCAAGCGCCCGTGCGATCTTGAAGAGGGTAGGGGCATTTTCTTGGTCAAGCCGCTCTGCGATGTCATTCTCAGGGAAGATTGCTGCGCTCACAACATCGAGCTGTGTGCCGCTGTACGACACCTCATCAACAATCGCGGCGTCCAACGCCCGTATGCCGAACTTGACCCATAAATACTGGTTGAACAGCCCATTTTCCTGCATGAACGAATTCTCGTTAAACAGCACATCCGTCATGATGAACAATGCCCCACCGCGTTCCAGATAACGGTCAATCACCGCGATCTCGCCATCCGTTAAATCGGTTGTTGGCCTCGCCATAATCAATGCGGATGCGTCCTGAGGAACATTGCCGCCGCTCGCAGCCAGCGCCTTCAAACTTAGCGGGTAGGTAATCAAGCCGCTTTCTTGGATGCCATTATTGATTCCCGAAAGTCCTTGAGGATCAGCGCTGAGCGGATCAAGCTCCCCGTTTTCTTGGCTGAAATAAACAGTCAACGATCCCGAAATGAGGAGCCGTGAAATCGCTTCAGTTACATCACGTTCTTGGCTTTCGCTGCGCGGCACACGTGCCAGTGTGCTAAAGTCAACCGAACCATCCTCGTTCAGGTATGAAATGTAAACCTGTCCATCAACCGCCCCATATCGCTGCACCAGCGCCGGTTGTTCATCGGGATCGATGTACTGGCGTCGCACCATCCCGTTGCTTTCAACCTCGTACAACCGGAAGAACTGATCATCAATCTCACGCAGTTGTAATGCGCGCGCGCTGTAAAACCCTGTCAGTTGAATCGGTCGGCTGATCCGGCGCAGCACCTCCCGTGTTTCATTGCTGATCGTAAAGCGTTGACTTTCAGTCATGTCCAGCGTAATCACAGACCGCTGAAGTACGACATATCCCAACGAAATAATGCCGACCAGCAGCAGCGTTCCAAAAACAGCCCCCGTGCTGTATTGAGCTTGTCGCCCGGTGAGGAATGCTTTCACCTCCCGTGGCGTCATGATGAACCACAGTAACAGCATCGCCGCTGCGATTGCGAACGATCCGATGATGACCGGGGATAATCCCCCTTGCCAGATGAAACCGACCACCCCGATCAGCAGCGCCGTCCCACCCAGAAAGCTTGCCCACTGGCCGATCTGGTTTCGCGTAATCGTAACCGACTCGTTTTGCATTATCGCCACCTGTGGGATTCAACAACGCGGATCGCAATGAAGAGCATAATCACGATAATCCCCGCAAAATACGCCACATCTTCGGCGCGTACCAGCCCGTATGAAAATGAAGTTGAATAATGACCCAGAATCGATAACTGGCGGATAACCCTTGCCAGATCAAGGTTCGCCACGATCTGCCCCGCAATATCCCCCAGATACAGGAACACCAGCGTTGCCAGACTCATGAAGGCCGCCACCACCTGATTCTCGGTGAGTGACGAGAACAGGATACCAATCGCCAGCGTTGCCCCACCGTATAACCATATACCGATGTAAGCGCAAAATGTGTGGGAAAGATCAGGTTGCGAGATTTGTACAACAATCAACTGATAACTAAACGTCAAAGCCAGCAGCAGTGTGTAATAAAACCATGCCGCCAAATACTTACCGATGACGATAGCCGCATCACTTGCTGGCGCTGTCAACAACAATTCTAGCGTGCCTTCTCGTTCTTCTTCCGCCAGCATGCGCATCGTCAGCAGCGGCCCGAATAAAATCATCAGCGTCGCCATGAAATCCGGTATCAAGGCTGGATTGATTGCTTTTCGGGTGATGCTGTAAGCCACATCCCCGTTGAAGTACAGCCCTGTCAGCAGTAGGAAACCAGCCGCGATGAAATAGGATACGGGAGTAGTGAAATATTGGTACACTTCCCGCCGGAAAATAATCGAGGTGCCTGCCACGTTATTACTACTCCCTGCCCACCAGATCAAGAAAAATATCTTCCAACGTCATTGCCACCGGTCGCAGCTCGACCAACCGGTAGCCGGATTGCACCACACGTTCTGCGATCTGTCCTCGAACATCGTTGGAATTACGTGTGCGTAAGATATAGCCTTCGCCCTGAGCCGTCAGGCTTTCAAATCCCGCAACCCCACTCAGCATGTCGGTGGCTTGTGCCAGATTAGCGCCAACGATTTGCACATACAGGCTGTTGCCCCGCTGGAGTTTTTGCCGTAGGTTAGCGGGGGTTCCCTCTGCGATGATCTGCCCTTTGTTGATGATGACCACTCGGTCGCAAACCTGTTCCGCTTCTGAAAGAATGTGTGTACTGAAGAGGATTGTGTGTTTCTTACCCAATTCCCGCACACTGTCGCGCACTTCAATGACCTGTTGAGGATCAATCCCGATGGTGGGTTCATCCAGAATGATGACTTCCGGATCGTGAACCAGTGCTTGTGCCAATCCCAACCGTTGTCGCATCCCTTTGGAAAGATTACGCACCAGTGTCTTCTGTCGGTCAAGCAGGTGAACCCGTTCCAATACCTGAGTAACTTGGCTTTTGCTATTCTTGACGCCGCGCAGCCGTGCCCAAAAATCCACATACCCCCGCACAGTCATATCAGGGTAAATCGGCACGCGTTCTGGCAGATAGCCAACCCGCTTCCGAACCTCCATCGAGTCGTCAAAAATGTCAAACCCCGCAATTTTGGCTGTGCCGCTTGTAGGAGGCATAAATCCGGTCAGCATACGCATCGTGGTTGTCTTGCCCGCACCGTTTGGCCCCAGTAGCCCTACAATCTCGCCGGCTTGTGCCTCAAATGTAATCCCGTTGACTGCCGTAAAATTACCGTATTGCTTGGTCAGGTTTTGTACTTCGATCATTTTTTGTGCCGTCAATCTGCTGATCCATACCTTTCGCATCCTAAAGCGGCTTGAAAATAGCGTCAAGCAAATGTCAAGGCTTATGCACAAGCATGGAGCTTTTACCTTCAATCCGATGCATGAATTGATCCCGGATGGTATTCATGTAAACTGGACGAGCCGATGAATTCTCGTAGCAGTGATGTGTCCGGTATGTTCGCCTGTTGGCTTAGCGATAGCGGATGTACCCACCGTAGGAACGAGAGCAGTCGGTTTGCTTCAATGTGTGCAGGAGTAGCGGGTTCAACTTGCAGCAGTAGCGGTTCCGCCAGAGGCCGCAGCGCCGCCAGTTCATAAGCCAATGCCGAATTGAACATCGCGTCAGCATTTTCTTGATAGGGGAATATATTCTCTTTCTCACCCCGTCGCACGCTTTGCCAGCGCAGCAGCGTATCCGTCGCAGTGTATCCTCTGTGCTGTGCATCGCGCACAATTCGTCGCAGCAGCCGCACATCGGTTGTCGGGATGCGGTTATGAGAATCGGTGTTCAGTTGAGTCAATGCCGAGACGTAAATCCGGTATATCTTGTGCGAAGGGATGTCTGGAACAAGATTGGAATTCAACCCGTGAATTCCCTCTACAATGATGATTTGGTTCTTCTGCAATCGAGCCAGCGAACCCTCGCTGCTTTTCCCTTTTACAAAATCAAAGCGGGGGAGCCGGATTTCTTCACCCGCCATCAGTTGAAGCAGTTGTTTGTTGAACAACGGCAGATTGATCGCCTTCAAGGATTCAAAGTCATAATCCCCGTTCGGGTCGCGCGGGGTAAGCTCCCGATCCACAAAATACATATCCATTTCCAGCGTAAAAGGTCTCAATCCGTGTGCCAGCAGTTGAATTGCCAATCGCTTGGAAAAAGTCGTTTTACCGGATGATGACGGGCCTGCAATGAGTACCAGTTGCACATCCTGTCGTTCATGCCGCTCGCAAATTTCGGTTGCGATCTGCGCGATATGCTGTTCATGCAGCGCTTCAGCCACCAGAATCAGCTCATGTGCTCGATCCTGCCGCACAATCTGGTTCAAGCGCCCGATGTCCTCAACCCCCAATCGGTTGAGCCAGTTTTCGGCCTGTTGGAACACGCGCACCAGCTTGCCAAATCCCGGGATCGGAGAAAGGTCGCTCGGAACTTCTTTACGTGGATATTGGAGGATGAAACCATCGCTTGCCTGAATCAATCGGAAGGTATGCAGATACCGTGTCGATGGCAGCATGTACCCATAATAATAATCTTCTCGCCCGCGCAGTCCGTATAAGGTCAGGTCATTTCGGGTACGCTGTTCGAGCAACCGCACTTTGTCCTCATCGTTCCGGTTCGCAAACAGTTTGGTTGCCTCATCACGGCTTGCGACTCGCTTAGTGATCGGCTCATTTGCCTCGACAATCTCTCGCATCCGGTCGTCTAACGCTTTCAACTCCGTCTCGTCCAGCGCGTCTCGGTTTACGACTCGGCAGTAAAATCCCCCCTCAGGAATGGCATACCCTACGTTCACTTTAGCTTCCGGCCATAACTCGCTCACCGCCGTTGCCATCAGCATGATGAGAGAGCGTCGGTATATTCGTCCGCCATCGCTGTTAGTCAGGAATACCGGAGCAAGGCTGCTATCCCGCGTGATTGGGAAGGCCAACTCGCGCAGCCGGCCATCCACAATCCCCCCCATCAGTAACGATAGTTCCTTCGCTGCCGCTTCCGGGTAAGCTGCTTCCAGAAATGCTTCTACAGTCGCACCGATCGGTCCTTCCAACACGTTGTTGTCAGGAAGGCTGACCACCACATTTTCACGGACTGTGGTTGGCTTGATATAATCAATATGCGCCATAAGAGCATTCCTCAAATGAAAAACGTTACATTTTTATTATAGAGCACGGAATTTGAGATAGAAGTGTTAAACCTATCGTTGTGTTTGAGCCTGCTCATGCTGAGATGCTATAATCGCGCCATTAATTTCAATCTTGGGGGATAAACAATGCTGCCTTATCAGAAGTATCTTCAGGAAATTCTGATCGATGAAGATACCCTCCAGCATCGCATCGCTGAATTGGGACGTTTAATCTCTGCTGATTATTATAATTCTCAAAACCTGTTATTGATCTGTATCCTCAAGGGTGGGGTGATGTTCCTTGTGGATCTCACACGTCATATCACTGTCCCTCATGAAATAGACTTCCTTGCCGTGTCCAGCTATGGGAAAGGCGCTCGCGAATCAACCGGTAAAGTCCGCATCGACATGGATCTCAACACCGAAATCACAGGTCGCGACGTCCTCATCGTTGAAGACATCATCGACAGTGGCGAGACACTTCGCTTCGTCATGGATGTCATGCTCGCCCGCCGCCCATCCAGCCTCCGTCTTTGCACCCTATTGAATAAACCGTCCCGTCGCCGCATCGACATCCCCATCGACTACATCGGCTTTGAAATCGAAAATAAGTTTGTCTTTGGCTATGGCCTAGATCTGGATGAACGCTTTCGCAACCTGCCGTTCATAGGCGTTGTCAACTTGGAAATGCTGAACGAATGAATGATCTCTCACCCCGTCAGCCTTTTCGCCCCCTCCTATGGGCTGATTTTGTTATCGATTTGCAGGAATATCTGGCCGATTTCCCCGATGATGTTTGTCTGGTAGGGGGTGCCGTCCGTGATCTGCTCCTCAATCGACCCTCTGATGATCTCGACCTCATCACACCCGGTGATCCGGTTCACCTTGCCCGCAAAATAGCCAATCACTTCAAGGGTGATTGCTTCGTCATGGATGCCGAACGAGGCGTAGCCCGTGTTCTCCTCTCTCATTCGGAAGGCACGCTGGTCATTGATGTCGCTCGTATGCGTGGCGCAACCCTCTGGGATGATCTTGTAGATCGTGACTTCACGGTGAATGCGATTGCTGTCCCCTTAAAGGGTGACTTGAACACCATAATCGACCCCCTTAACGGCGAGGGTGACATTCGCGCCAAATTGCTTCGGCGCTGTTCTGAAGTCTCTTTCCAGAATGACCCCCTTCGCATGCTGCGTGCAGTTCGGCAGAGCGTTGAACTAAATCTTCGCATCGAAGCAGCTACACTGGCCGATCTGCGCGCGCGGGTGAACACCCTCACGCTGGTGTCACCCGAACGGCTGCGAGATGAATGGTACAAGCTCCTCAAGTTACCCCGTCCGGTCGCTGCTTTGAGGGTCGCCGATGCGCTAGGCATTATCGCGACTCTCCTGCCAGAAGTCGCGCATCTCCGTCAGCTCATCCATCCGCCGTCAACTCGCTGGGAATATACCCTCGCGCTCATCGACCACATCTCCGCCATCATCACTTCCATCAGTTACCACCGCACAGATAACACCGCCGCCTCATTTGCCTTGGGGACGATGGTCATTCAGTTGGATCGTTATCGCCAGTCGCTAGTCACCCATCTGGAAAAACAGTGGCCCAATAACCGCTCCCATCGTGCCCTCATCATGTTGACCGCTTTGCTCCATGTCGTAGGTGAAGAGGATCTTTCACACACACTGAGCTTGGCCGACCAGCGCATCGAGTCGCTAAAACTCAGCAACACCGAACGCACTTATGTCCTCCAACTCATTCGTCACCAGAATCGTTTGATACAGGTCGATGAAAATCTGCCCTTGTCGATATATCGCTATTGGCGTGATACGGGTGAAGCGGGAATCGACGTGGCACTCTTATCTCTCGCCCACGCCCTTGCTGGAGCTGATTCAGGCTTGTCGCAGGATGATTGGATCAAGTTGTTGGAAAAAGTCGGGGGAGTGCTTGATGCGTGGTTCATCAAGCATCATACACAAGTTTCACCGCCGGTTCTTGTAGATGGTACTGAACTGGTACAAATATTCCATCTCAAACCCGGCCCCATCATTGGAGAATTGTTGGAAGCCATACGCGAGGCGCAGGTCATCGGTCACATAAATACCGCGGACGATGCGCTCAATTTCGCTCGTGCCTATTTGCGGTCGTAGCCTTAAAGGGTTGTACTCAATTCTTCCAGCCGCAGTCGCGCATCATCCTCAGGAACTTCAAAATGCATACTCATCGTGATCGGGGTTCGTGCGCCGATGCTCAACGCGCGCACCATTTCAACCGGCATAATCAACATACGGGCAAAAGCGCGTAACAGTTCCTCATTTTTATCTTGCTTCAACATCTCGGTTAGCCCGCGCTTATCGCCCCAATCGCTCTGGGCGATGTGGCGTGCCAGCAGCCGTGCCAATGACATACGGGGTGAAAAGTGCCCCCCTGTTTTCAAAAATCCCACCGAGAGTTCTGTGATGTCAACCTCGTCCCACATATCCGGTTTCGGGCGTTGCAACATAATCTCAATCGGGACGGGTGGATCACTAATCTCAAAAGTTTTAATAAGCTCCGACGCAACGGCTTCCAAACGGCTTAATTCGGTCACTCGCTTTTCTCCTCTGTCCTTATGCTGCGCTCCTCATATTGCCCCTCGAAAAACCACAACAGCGTGTTGCCGTATCGTCGTTGATCTGTCGGTGTGAGCCACTTCAGTTCAACAGGTTCCTCTTCACTGGGGTCAATCTGCACAATAACCAATGTGCCAACCGGAATCCATGCGGGATTAGCGTCCAGCGCCTTGAGCACTTGCAGCCACATCCCCTTGTACTGGGGTGGTGCAATATAGATAAAATCATAATGTTCAGTCGGCTTTTGCTTGAGTAACGATAACACATCATACCGTCGAATGACAGCGTGTTCTGACAGTTTAGTCGTCTTCAAGTTGTCCTGAATCGTTTGAATGGCGCGGCCTTCAATGTCATAGAATACGGCTTTTGCCGCTCCACGGCTTAAGGCCTCAATCCCCACACTTCCTGTCCCCGCGAACATATCCAGAAATGTCGCCTCCAGAATGTCGCGTCCCAGTATATTGAACAGCGCTTCTTTCACGCGATCCATGATGGGTCGTGTGCTGTCACCCGGCACCAGCTTCAGTTGCCTGCCTTTTGCGCTTCCCGAAATCACTCGCATCGGCATAGCTAACCACCGACTCCTGTAACAGCCTCACGCACAGCGCGAATGTTAGAAAGTGGAGTTGTCAGCAGCATCAGCGAGCCGCTGGAAACAATCAAGCGTCTGTTATTGACCTGTCCTCTCACCACCCGCACTTGTTCGCGAATAGCAGCCGGTGTCCCATGGTGCAGATGTTCCCTGCTCGAAAGACCACCGCACATCGCCCCGTTGAAGATGAGTTTAGCTTGGCTCAAATCAGGTTCACCCGATTGATCTTCCCAATTGATCATCATGCTAGGCAGTTGTGCACAGTTTCGGAACATGGGGATTTTCCCCTCAACCTGAATGCTGTTGAACCACCATTTATCGGGTAAGGACTCCAACACTTTTCGGTCATACGGAAGGCCATATGTCCGATATTCTTCTTCGGCCAGTTTATCGTAATCCGCGTGTCGGATCACATATGCGATCCCGTCGATAGGCTGTTTCTTCAAACTATCGATGAACCGCAGTGTGCTTTCCGTCAGCGTGTTCAATCCGGTTTGGATGCGGTCAGGCTGGGTTCTCAAATGCCGCCGCAGCAGTTCCTTCCCCGCAACCATCTCCGCCTGTGCCAGCGGGCTGTAAATGGTGTGAATAATCGGAGTTTCATCATGCCGCAGACCGTCACAAATCAGCCGCGTCGCTTCGACTTGTCGTCCCATCGTCCCACGATTCGGGTCGAGTGGGCGTAAATCCGTCCAATCCAATGACCTTTGAATCACCCGCCGAATGATCACCCGTCTGCCATCAGGACTGCCTTGCCACTCATCCTGCAATCCGTAATCGGTGACGGAAAAACTCTCGGCGGGGACGATTCGCACAAAGTCCCAATCGTATTCTCGCTGAAACGCGATCGTTGAGTGGGCGAAGTCTGCCGCGCGCTGGTCATCTCCCGGCCAATGTCGCCAGAGTGCTGTAGGCGGTCGGTCAGTAGCTTCTCCCGCAATAGTTTTTGTAATCCGCTCGCGTTTATTCATAGTATCGACAGGGTAAAGCCTTGCTGAATTTATGAACCCAGTTCTGCCAGCCGCTGCTTCAGCATACGGGTTAACATCATGTATCGGTCATCTTGCGGCGTGTTCACGACGATCCGTTCTTCATCTTGCGCTGCCCGCCGTGGTGCATCAGCATCCGTCACCAATTCCAGCGCTCGCTTGAAGTGCTCCACAGCCTTTTCGCGTTGGTTGCTGTCGCGCAGCGCCAGCCCGATCCCGTAATGAGCATCAATATTGCTCGGTTCTTGTGCCAGTATCTTTTCAAATTCGCTCACAGCGGCGCTTGCCTTACCATCTTTTTGCGCCCGCCATGCTTGGCTGATTAGCGTGTCATTTGCGTTGGTTGTCATCTCCGAGCCTCTCCTAACCTATAAATCGAGTTGGCTGCAATTTTACAGAGCCATCAGGCGAAACACAAAAAGCAATTCTCTTGAATGGTTATCCTTCAACTGTGATTAACGTCGGAAGGGTGAGTGTTGTTCCCAAACTCTGTCCGGTCTGTCCGAAGAATGTCACCATCCGTTGGTCGGAGCATACCTGTGAACATTCATACACTCGGATGACGATTTGGTAATTTCCCGCGGGTAGTGCCGCGTCAAGCTGAAAGTGGTGCCAATCCGTCAACGTCTGTTCAGTATTCCACCGCTTTGTCGGGTAATATCCCGGTGATCGTGGACTCGTAGCCGGCCATTCACTGCCATCTTGATTATTTACCAGTGTGATTGTCACCTCAAAATCACCCGTCAAAAATCGTTGTGCTTGCCAATACAGATCGAGCGCAACCCACTCATTTGCTCGGTAAACGTTTTGCTCCAATTGGAATCCGTTGAGGGTCAGTCCCACATCGGATCGCGTTTCCATTTGTAGCGCGTTATCGAATCCCCCTTCATTACGGGTTCCGTGTTCAATAAAATCCGGTGGATATATTGTGAATACTGCTACGATCACAAAACACAGTACAGGTAGCCCGATCAACCGGCTTTCTGCCGTAGTCAAGAGGATACTGTCGCTCAATCGAATCGGGTTTCGCCGGTATCGACCTCTTGTTTTGATGATCAGGATGAGCAAACAGACACTACTGATAAGCCATGCCCCGGTCCGTATATCAGTTGTGCCGAAGAAAACAGACAACTCATTATTGCCGCCGCTCATAATCGGCAGATCAATTTGAATCAACCCCGTTCGGGGGTGCGGGCGTAGCCCCAGCGTTCGTCCGCCTATTTCAGCTTGCCAGCCGGGGAAGTACGCTGTCAGAATATCGAGCGTAGTCGCCTCACTGATCCGTCGTACCTGAAACACATCGCTTTGGTTGGAATGCGTCAACAACCCAACTTGCAAGCTCCCCGCTCCCGAACGCGGTGCAAGCTTAGTCAATGCGTTCGACTGATACCCCTCAAGTAAAAATTGACTCGGTTCTGCATTCAATCGAGCAGGGTAGGGGACATAATCACCATTCGGCAGTACGGCCACGCCATACCCCTGTTGCTCATAGACAACCTGTGCAGTTGGCTCAGTCGAGCCGAACGAAGTATAAGGTTTCGGGGGCGTCCATACACCTGCCGACAAGATCCAGATCACGATCAAAATCGCGGGTGTTAATAATCGCTGCAAACGTGTTGGCACCAGCCATCGCAGTTCACTGACCCGACTCCCGCCTATTGCCAGACATAATGTTATCGGCCCCATCAACCATGTTTGGCTAGGGAGTAAGATGACCCCGATTGCTCCGATCACAACCCCCGCGGTCATGAACATGCCCGCAAATCCCGGCCGTCGGTCAAGAATGATTATGGCGATGATCGATATTAAAGTAGCTAGAACGAGTGGTAACCCTACCGTGAATTGCGCCAGCGGAATCATCTGCGATGAATCGAGCAAATGAAGCGGTAAAAAGATGTCAGGGAAGGTTAGCCGGTAGGGCGGGGCGCTTCTCATCTGTCGCCACACAATCTCGCTCTGTTCCAAGATGCTTGGAATCCAGAAGAATGCTGCCATCCCAAAACCAGTCAGGACGCCGCCCGCTAGTGTGGCATAAACCCTCCGTGTTGGGTGTTCCTTACGCTGCCACACGACCATCAGTAGCCCCAGCAGACATCCGCTTGCCAATCCCGTCACGCTTGTTAAGCACAGCAGGCATACGCTGATCGCCACCAGCCCAAAATCAATCGGGTGATTATCGGTCAACAGCCGGTCAATTGCCCACAGCAAGAAGGGCAGCAGCCCCAGCGTCATCACACCCGGCAAATCACCCAGAATGTGCGGAGCTTCTAATCCTAGGTATGGGCTGTAAAGGTATAGGCTTGCCGCTGCAACTCCTGCCACCGCATTCACTCGTCTCAGTACGAGCTGGTATACAGCAGCCCCCGCCGCACAAATGGCGAAGATGTAAACCAATCGCACGGCACTCACAGCATCATTCGTGAATAGAATTTGTAGTACCGCGGCGCTGTATGATGCGGCAGGCGGGTAAAAATTCGGGATAGGCGAGCCATACCCGCCTAATGAATGAGGTGACCAGCGTGGATACAACACCCCTTCCTGAATCGATTTTGCGTAATCACTGCTTCGGTATACGTAATTTTCGCTCGCGTTCGTATGCGGTAGGTCATCATAAAAAAAGAAGGGCGCAGCCACTGTCAGGCTCAAGACCACCACAATCAGCAGCCCCCAGTCGAGTCCGCGCGACGCGCGCCGCATCCAGTCTGGCAGATTTTCTATCTCAGATGAATGGTGGTGGCGCGGATCGCCGTGTTTGGAATCAGACTGCTGCCTCATAGATCACAATCCGATCAAGGAAAACCTTGACCATTTTGAACTTTTGTTCTATAATTAAGTGTGGTGATGAGTGACCCATTTGTGAGGATTGCCATACCCCCAATGACTCAATCGAACAATTTTCACCACAACTGTTTGGCGGATGTGGCGGCATTGGCGGCGTTTGTCTGCGGCAGTTTCTCTTCTTCCCGCATGCGCTCGTTCTTTGTCGGCGGCTGTCCCCCTGCTTTCCGCTGCCTTGGCAGCATGGCGGCAGCCAACACCGGACTTCCCGCAGCCAAAAGCGCCAAACCCCCATCTTCCCGCCGACAAACGACATAACTGCGCGCCGTCTACGCCTGTTCCCGCCGCCAATAACGGCGGATTTTCTGCCAATCATAACCGCCTGTTATTGTACATGATGTGCTTGATTTGCGTGGTGCTAGGTGCTATCCTCAACCCATCTGACTATACCGGATCACCATGCAATCCATAACCATTCGACGTGCATCATCTGAAGATCTTGCTCACTTATCCCACCTCTGGCATGAGAAAACGCTTCTCCAAAATCAATCGGATCATCGTTTTCAGTTAATGCCCGATGCACCGCTTCGTTGGCTCCTTTCCGCCCGCGAATGGCTCACCCAGCCGCAGTGTGCTATCTGGGTAGCAGCTTCAGACGAAGCACTTGTAGGGTATTTGGTCGCGTGGGTAAAACCATCTGCTCCCGGTTTGCTCCCGGAAAAGATGGGTGTTGTGACTGATATGACCATCGCAATTCACGATCCTCAATCTTCTGGCACCGCTCGTCTGTTATTGCAGGTGGCTCAAGCGTGGATGCGCGAACAGAACATCACGGTCATGACCGCTTCCATCCCACATCGTCAGGTAGTTGAGCAGGCGTTTTGGGCGTCCTTAGGCGCAACCAGATGGGAAGATACGCTGTGGCTGAAGTTATAATCCGCCCCATAACCGTTGAAGATGCTGATGCTGTAGCGGAATTGTGGCAGTCGCTTGTCGAATATCATCAGCGCTTAAGTCCCGATTTACCCGCTGCTGCCAAAGGTGGAGCGCATCGTTATGTTCGGCGGATGCTAGATCGTCTTAGCGATCCGTATACCCACGCCATTGTTGCTGAATTTGATGGGCAGGTAATCGGTTTTCTGCTCGGCGTCATCGTAGACTTGATGCCGGATATGTTTGCCCAGCAGCCTGCCGGCTTTTTGGCCGATATTTATGTCGAGCCGTCCCACCGCCGGCGCGGGGTAGGGCGTGCTCTTGTAAATGACCTCGTGGGTTGGTTCCGCCAGTGTGGCGTTCATACCTTCGACTGGCACGTCGCCTCGTCCAATCCGGAGGGTATTCGTTTTTGGCGCGCTGTAGGCGGTCGGGATGTGATGATACGCATGCGAGCCGATATTGGAGGAGATCATGACTGAACTTATCTACCAGAAAGACAGTTACGTTCGAGAATTTGATGCCGTTGTAACCGGCCATGTAGCCGAGCAAAGCGCCGTCCTGCTCGATCAAACAGCCTTCTATCCCGGTGGAGGTGGTCAGCCCAACGATGTCGGTCAATTACTCGTTGGAGATCGCGTATATCAAGTTTCGGCTGTAGCCCGTGGCAATTTGCACATTATTCATGGAGAACTGCCTCCCATCGGTACAAAAATAAAAGGTGTTCTTGATTGGGATCGTCGCTATAAGTTGATGCGTACCCACACTGCGATGCACGTTTTGTGTGGGGTTGTCTGGCGCGACTATGGCGCGAGTGTCACCGGCGGCAATATGGAACCGCTTTCCGGACGTATGGATTTTGAATTTGAACGCATGCAAAAAGAACTGGTCAGCGAAATTGAAAGCCGCATCAATGCTGAAGTCGTTGCTGCCCACGATGTCCGTGTTCGCATCCTCCCGCGTGAAGAAGCATTCCAGATTCCGGATCTTATCCGGACAAAAATAAACCTCCTCCCTGAAGGCATTCCTGAAGTGCGAACGGTTGAACTTGTTGGGCTTGATCTTCAAGCAGATGGTGGCACCCACGTTGCCAATACTCGCGAAGTGGGTCGTATCCGCATTACCGACTATAAAAGCAAAGGTGGTATCAATAAACGCATCTATGTTGAATTGGATGCCTGATATGGCCTCTTGAAATGGACAAGTAGGTTTTAAGCTTATGCTCAAACGTGTACAGCTATTTCTAGGGCCGACCATGTCGCGGGTTTTTGTAGCATGGTTTGCCCTTACCGGACTTCTAAGCCTGATTCTCAATGTATTTGTTAATCAGTACGATTGGGTAGCGTCAGTTCAAACCTTAATCGTGCTCGTTTTTTTTCTCGGCGTCATCATAATTGTAGTGAGTCGGCTTTCCTCCGAGGAACGCTTACGTTGGTTAGCAATTCTACTGCCTGCTTTCGGCGCATTGTTCCTCGCGTTGGTCTTCCTCCCACAGTTTGGTGGTGTATTGATCGGAGCCGCTTTGGGATGGGTCGTTGCCATGGCGCTCATCACACGCGCTCGCATGCCCGTCGAATATCGTCAGGCCATCAAACATCTTCGCAAGAATGAATATGCTGATGCTGTAAAAATGATGGATCACATCATCAAGGTTGATCCAAATCATGCCCAGCATTATAAGTTTCGCGGTGAAGTCTATCGCCTCTGGGGTAAAGTCCGGCAGGCTCAGCAAGATTACCAGAAAATGACCCAACTGGAGCCAGACTCTCCAGTTGGGTTTAACGGCTTAGCCGAAGTCCATCTTCAGGCTGGTGACTATCAACAAGCACATAAAGCCGCTGTTCGTGCCAACGAGCTTGCTCCGGGTGATTGGGTGACGTTTTATAACCTTGGTATGATCGAAGACCGTCTGAAGCAGTCGGATCAAGTTGTTGAACATCTTAATCAAGCGCTTCGCCTCAAAGTCAAGGACTCTCGCCACCGTCTGCTCATCTATTTTTATCTCGCACGTGCTTATGGCCGCTTGGGGAATATAGAGAAAGCCGAAGAAACATTAGCTCAACTTCGCCAGCATACCGGCGGCCTTGATGAGTGGTTCACCATTCTCAAAAGCGATCAAGCCGAAACCCTTCGCCAAGTGATTGGTGATGACATCCAGACGGCTTCTGAACTCATCGATGGCGACTTGAAGGTTAATGATTTGAGGTTCGCCTGATCATGCGCCGTATCCAAATTCTCTTTATTTATCTTGCGCCTGTCTTGGTGATTGCCGGTGGCGTTATTTTTGTTGCCGGGTTGATTTTTGAACTCCGGTCACCTCGCGGGCCAGTACCCGGTTCGCAACAGGTATCTCCCTTTGTTCAGCTTTCTCTTGCCAGCCTCTGTATCGCGGCCCTCATCTTCCTCCTTTGGATCATTGCAGTCGGTTGGTTACTGCTGCGCCAATCCCGCAGTCTCGGTTCCGGATATGGTGACGCTTATCGCCTCATCGAAGCCTTTCGTTTCCGTGAAGCCATTCCTTTGCTCGAACGCTCAATTCGTGAGGGTAAGGAAACCCCTGAAGTCTTGATGCTACTCACCAGTGCTTATGCTTACGCAGGGCAGTTGGGGAAGGCGCAGGCAACTGCGGATCGCGCGGTGAATTTATTCCCCAATGACCCCGGTTCATATATCACACTTGCCAATGGCTATCGTCTGCAAGCAGCCTATGATGAAGCCGCCCGTGCGCTCCTGAAAGCAGTTGAGCTTGAACCAGAACAACCAATTATTTGGGCTGAATTAGGCTTTGTACAGCACTTTGCTGGTGATCCTGAGGCGGCTTTAGCTTCATTTAAAAAAGCCGCTGAATATCCAATGCCTGCTATGTACGGTGTCCGGGTCTACTACCATCTCTCACAGAGTTACGCTCTTCATGGCGAAACGAAAAAAGCGATTGCAGCGACTGCGAAAATGATGAGCGCCCGCGACGGCCTAGCGACATGGCTGTCTGGTCTCAATGCCTTGGGTGGTACCGCCTACGGTCAGGCGTTGCGCTATGAGGTAGAGGCGATTCAGGCAGCGCTCTCGGAAGCTGACGCTGGTAACTTGGGATAAGGGGTCAAATGGGACGTATTACCGCTGGTTTGGTCAAATCATTTCGGAACTGGGAGCGCTCAACACAAATTGCGTTTATCGTCGCCTTTATTTTATTTTTAGTAGCTTTTCTTCTCGTCTTAATTGTACCAATCACGGATCGCCAACCATTCTTGATTGGAACAATCGGCTCGTTATTTGCGATGCAGCTTATTTTTATGTGGGGGAACCGGAACATGGTGACCTCCTTTACTGCTGCTCAGCGCTTGTATCTTCAAGAAGATTTTCAGTCGGCGCGTCTACTTTTAGAGAAGCTTGATGAAGAAGGAAAATCGGATGTTCGCTCTCTTACCCTGCTTGCGAATACCTATCGTCAATTAGGTCTTCTTGATCAGAGTGAAGAATTTGTAAAGAAAGCTTTAGACTTTAGTCCTTTTAACCACTTCCCTCTCTACAGTTTCGGGCGTACACTCCTAATTAAGGGTGACTATGCTGGCGCAATAACAGCTATCCAACAAGCGTTGGATGCGGGCGCGCCACAAATTGTTCGCTTTGATCTGGCCGAGGCCTTATATCGTGCAGGACATGTAGATGATGCGGTTATCATCTTGCGGGAAATACTGAATCTGGAACAAGAACTTTTCCGATTGCTGATGACAGAATATTTGTTGTATCGCGTCGCTGCATCCCCTGCACCTTCTCCTCACAAGATCGAGGCGGGGATTATCTATTGGCGTGAGTTATCAGCGCGTTTTCAGCACACACCTTATGGACAGGCATTATCGGCGGATATTGCCGTTATGCAAGACCTTTTGGAGGCATCATGAGTATTCTGGGACGCGATGGCAACCTGTCATTTATTCGTGTCGGTACAATTGCGGCCATTATCGGCATCCTCTTGATAGTGGTTGGTATTGTCTTGTTTTTGGTAGATCGAGCCTCACGTCAGGTTCCGCTTGAAATTGAAGTCTATCCCGGCGCATCTCTTTGGTTCGAAGCGCCGCGTTCTACTCAGGCTCGTCAGGTTGTTTATAGGGCACAAGGTGCAACTGCCGAAGATGTCGTTGCCTACTACCAGCGCAAACTAACCGAATTCTCTGGTGGAAATATCGAGGCTTGTGTTCGTTTTCCGGATAATGGAAATTACGAAGCATACGATCGTGGTGATAAGACAATCGTCCCCTACTATTACAGCTGCATGTTTGACCGCTCTGGATTTCAGGTTAGTCAATATACCCGCGTAAATATCCAGCCCGGCATCGAAGCCAATGATTCTCTGGGGATTACCATTATTGAATATGAACAATACTGGCAGCGCTAATCCATCGCCCGAAAACGATGCACTAGATGACAACATTCGAGTACCTGTACGCTTGCTCATTATAGGGTTAGCGCTTGTTGTCTTAGCGCTCATCATTGGCTCTCAGGTGATCGGGGTATTATACGCCATTGTATTTCCCCCGTCTCCTCCTGTGCCTCAGAATGTGAGTTTGTTATCCCATACAACAGGTGATTATGGGGTAGATGACTGGCTTTATACAAGCTCAGATCACGTATGTGATGTCGTGAAGTATTATCAAAGTCAGGGAGCGTTGTGCCGAATTGCCCCCTTGTGGTGTGGAGACAATCGTTCTGCCGATACAACCATCTCTGGTGTGGGAATGTTGAACCAAAATGTAGCTCGGTGTGTTGAAGAAGGCACATTTTCAATCTTTGCCTTCCGTTGGGAAGTCGTCATCGCAACAGGCTCGACTACTCAAGAACCCAGTCAATTTCGAGTTAATCGTGAAATATATTGGACTGGCGCTGTCCCTCCTCAGGGACAGAATGTCCCCGGAGATTTCCCTACCGAAATTCAATAAGTTAGTTCATAATTGAAGTTCGATCAGAACCGACCGAATCATTGATGATTACATAAACTGGCGCATACTGTAATTGCGCTTAAGGAGGTGTTACCGTGATAGGGGAGGTACAATCAGTTCTCCCGTCGCGGCTTATTGCCCGTTTGGTTCGAATAGGTTGATATTGCTTTTATCGTTCACGCCTATCCAACTTCCAAACGCATAATCGATGGAGAAACTTATGTTTAAGGCAGTTAATGCCCGTGTTGACATTCAAAAACTTGAGCGCGATCAACTGAATTTCTGGCGCGAGAAGAACGTTTTTCAACGGACAATGAAAGAACGCGAAGGCGGTAAACCTTATGTGTTCTTTGAAGGTCCTCCTACTGCGAATGGCAAACCCGGTAGCCATCATGTTTTAGCGAGGGCATTCAAGGATATGTTTCCGCGCTACAAAGTGATGCGTGGTTATCATTGCCTTCGTTATGGTGGCTGGGATACCCATGGTCTGCCTGTCGAAATTGAAGTTGAAAAAGAACTGGGTATCAAGCATAAACACGAAATCGAAGAATACGGTATCGCCGCTTTCAACGAGAAGTGTCGTTCTAGCGTGTTGCGTTACCTCAGTGACTGGGAAAAACTCACCGAACGTATTGGCTATTGGGTCGATCTAGATAATGCCTATATCACCTTTAGCAACGACTACATCCAGAGCGTTTGGTGGATTCTGAAGCAGTTCTGGGAAAAGAATTTACTGTTCAAGGGTTACAAGGTTGTACCTTACTGTACACGCTGCGGCACTCCATTGAGCAGTCATGAAGTCGCACAGGGATATGATGAAGTTGATGATCCCAGTGTTTTTGTTCGATTTCCCATTCGAGAAAAGCCCGGTGTCTACTTCTTAGTCTGGACAACTACTCCGTGGACTTTGCCCGGCAACGTTGCTTTGGCGGTTGGTGAGAATATTGATTATGTTCAGGTTGAAGGCCCTAACCGCGATGGTGAAGGTACTGAAAATCTGATACTGGCTGCAAGCCTGCTCGAAAAAGCACTCTCGAATCACGATCAATACAAGATCGTCAAACGTCTCAAAGGTAGGGATCTCCTTGGACAGCATTACAATCCGCTCTACACCTTTTTGCCTGTAGAGCAGGACTACGCGTATGTTGTGGCCGGTGATTTTGTCAGTACAGAAGACGGAACGGGTATTGTGCATATTGCGCCTGCTTTTGGTCAGGATGACTTGCAGACAGGTCAGAAATATAAATTGCCCGTCCTCCGTACCGTAGATAGTGAAGGCAAATTTATCGATGCGGTCACGAAATTTCGCGGCCTGTGGTTCAAGGATGCCGACTCTGAAATCACGCAAGATTTACGTGAGCGCGGGTTGCTTTACAAATCAGGGCATTACACCCATAGTTACCCTTTCTGCTGGCGGGATCGCACCCCGCTTATGTATTATGCTCGCGATACATGGTTTATCCGCACAACAGAATATCGTGACCAGTTAGTTGCTCTGAATCAGACAATTAATTGGGTTCCGGATCACATTAAGGATGGCCGCTTCGGTAACTGGTTAACGGATGTGAAGGATTGGGCATTAGGTCGCGAACGGTTTTGGGGTACACCTTTACCCATCTGGGTAGATGACCAAACCGGTGAAACCTATTGTGTTGGTGGGGTGGAAGAGCTAAGTCAGCTTACAGGTCGCGATTTAACAGGGTTAGATCTCCACCGGCCATACGTAGACGAAATCACTTTCCCCAATCCCAGCGGTCAAGGTGGAACGATGCGTCGGGTTCCTGAACTGATTGACGTGTGGTTTGACAGTGGTTCCATGCCTCTTGCTCAATGGGGCTACCCACACAAGAATCGGGAAATGTTCGAAACTCATTTCCCTGCTGATTATATCTGTGAAGCAGTTGATCAGACTCGGGGTTGGTTCTATAGCCTTCACGCCATCAGTACAATGCTTTTCGAGCAGGTTTCATATAAGAATGTGATCTGCTTAGGACACATTCTTGATGGCGACGGGCAGAAAATGTCTAAGAGTAAGGGGAATATTGTTGACCCTTGGGACGTTCTGAATAAACACGGAGCTGATGCCTTCCGCTGGTATATGTATACATCCAGTCCACCCGGAGAGCCTCGGCGTTTCTCGGTAGATTTGGTTGGCGAAGTAGTCAACAAATTCTGGAGCACACTTTGGAATACATACAGCTTCTTTGTGACCTATGCTAACCTCGACAAATGGTCACCACTAGGAGATCATCTTCCTGTTGAATCGCGAGATCCTTTAGATCAATGGGTCTTAGCTGAGTTGCACCTTTTGGTTAAAGAGGTCACAGAAGCATACGAAACCTATAATGCAACCGATGCAACTCGCCCAATTCAGGTGTTTGTCGAACGTTTGAGCAATTGGTATGTTCGTCTCAGCCGTCGTCGTTTCTGGAAAAGTGAGAGCGACGATGATAAGAATGCTGCCTATGCTACCTTATACGAATGTTTGATGACTGTTGCAAAACTGATTGCGCCCTGCATGCCTTTTCTAAGTGAAGCGATATACCGAAACTTGGTTGCTGTGGTAGATTCATCTGCCCCGGATAGTGTTCATCTTTCGATGTGGCCAGAATATAATCCTGCGTTGATCGACATGAACAGAATTAGCGAAATGAACCTTGCTGAGCGGTTGGTGAGCTTGGGGCGTGCAGCAAGAGAAGGTGCCAACCTGAAAGTGCGTCAACCGCTTGCGAGTGCTCAGTTTGTGACACGTAATGCTAGAGAATCTCAAGCAGTGAGGAATTTAGCACCTCTTATTCAGTCGGAACTGAATGTCAAGCAGGTCAAGATTCTTGAAGGTGCAGACGATGTCGTCGCTTATGTCTTGAATCCGTTGCCGAGCGTATTAGGTAAAAAATTCGGTAAGGATTTTCCATTGGTGCAGAGAACACTTCGCGATGGTTCTTCATCTGATGTGTCACGTTGGGCGAAGTCACTTCTAAGGGGTGAGGATGTAGTATTGGATCTCAATGGCACTTCATATGAAGTGACACCTCAAGAAGTTGAAGTGAAACAGAAATCGACAGAAGGGTATGCCGTTGCGGAAGAGGGCGGTTACCTTGCTGCGTTGGACACACGTTTGACTGAAGCACTGGTCATGGAAGGACTTGCTCGCGAAGTTGTTCGCCGCATTCAAACGCTACGACGCGATGCTGACTTCAATATCGATGACACCATTACCGTTCGCTATCAAGCAAGTGAACGGCTTGGTAGTGCAATTGTGGAATTCGACGATTATATTCGTACAGAAACATTAGCCCGCGCTATAGAAGTAGGGGATGCGAGTGATGATTTCCGTACAGAGTCACACAATTTTGATGGTGAAACGCTTACATTATCTATTCGTCGCAATACAAAGTAACGGCGGATAAGCTTCGTACTCACAGGGCACATAATTCATGTGCCCTTTTTATTGTCTAAACTTGATAGTGCATTGTGAATAATCTTATTCGTATGTGAGGGTGTACCAAAATAACAGTATGTTGTTGAGCGCTCCGTTTGTTTATAATAGCCAAATACGGTTGCGCTTCGTTGTTGAATTTAGTTATCGTTACTAATTACCCCACACACTACAATTCCCTTTGAAACAAAGGTGAAGTTTATGAGCGAAAATCACGTCACGACACTTCAGGCATTGCTTCAATTTGCGCTTCCACTTGGGACGATACTAGCATCCGGATCTCCTGAGACTACAATCAATTGGTCGGTTACAGTCCGGGCGCAACCTCCTGCATTTCCTGATATTTATGGTGGTGAGCTTGCACTTGTATCGATGGATGTTCTTCGAAGCTACAATAGCCGGCTGATGCTAGCAGAGGTGGTACAGGGTCTGGCGCAGGCAGGGGTAAATGCTATTGCGGCTATTGATGATATTTCAGATAATGCAATCGCTGTTGCAAATGAGTGTCAGGTCGGTTTACTAGGTTTACCGGATGACAGCAACTTGACGCGTATTGAGCGTTCAGTCAATACATTGATAGCGAACTATACCTCTCAATTGAATCAGCGTGCGATGGAAATTCAGCGCCAGCTCACGCGTCTTGCTGCCGAAAACCGGGATTTAAATAGCTTACTTCAGATCGTTGCGCGTGCTACTGCGCGTCCTGTTGTCGTGCATGATGATGCTGGTGTATTGATGGCGCAGGTCTATCCGAATGTGTCTCGGCGCGTAGGAGGGACGGGCAGAGCTTTATTGCAGAGTTTACCTTATGGAGCCTTTCAAAATTGGCTGGAGCGTGATGCACCAGATACCGAAGGTGCGATTGTATCTAGTCCACTCGGTTATACAACAATTCTGAAGGTCGAGAAACGTGTCGCAGGATATTTGTCATTAGTGGATAAGCAAACTCCACTAGATGAGTTTGATCGTCTCGTGATGACTTATGGTGCAGATGTGTGCGCGATTGAACTTGCTAAGAATCGTGCAATTGCATTTGCTGTAGAGCAAGCACGCGGTGATTGGGTTCAGATGTGGTTAAGTGGTACGCCCGCAGATGATGATCTCTTGACGACGCGTGCTCAACAATCTGGTTTTGATACAACTTCGATGTATCTGGTTGCAGTTTTTCGAGCGTCGACTAAATCTGGAACTCCCTTACCACTTGAGTCTTTGATTTCTCTGGTTCGTGATGATATGGTACGACGACAGGTTAATGGTGCTGTTGGCCAGTATGTCGATGTGATTGTTGCCTTGTACCCACTTGAGAACGCTTCCCAGACTATGCGACTTCGCCGTCTAATTGATGAAGTCCGTGAGCAATTAGCATCACGAACACCTAGCGGGTTGGTTGGAGTAGGGATTAGCCGGCCTGCTCAGGGGCTTTCCTATCTTCGCGAGTCTTATCGTGAGGCTAAGGATGCTGTCAGTATCGCGAATGAATTGGGTGAGCGAGAGCAAACAACGTTCTATGGTGATCTGAAGCTATTTCAACTACTACTAGCACTTAAAGAACGCAATTTGGATCATTTGAGGCGCTTCAACAGCGAAACGTTGGGTTTGTTGATCGAACATGATGAGCGTAAACAAGGGGATCTGATTCGCACTTTGAACGGGTTCTTTCAAGCAAATGGTAATCTAGCTAAAGCGGCTGCTGACCTAGACGTACATCGCAATACCCTTGTTTATCGCTTAGAACGAATTGCGGAACTTACTGATATGAATCTTGATGATCCAGACAATCGGTTGATACTGCATTTGGCGCTTAAGATTCAGCGTGTATTGGCGACGATTTCCGGTAGCTAGCCGAATTGTTCGTTACAATTGACGATACCATATCTGATTTTTGACACTATTCATGCTCCTTAGATATATCATTCAATAAAGCTGTAAAAGTAGACTATTGAATTGATTGAGGAGTGCATGATGAGTACCCGGTTACAGCCAGTTAGGATTTGTGATGGGTGCGGTGCAGAAATAGATACAGATTATTATCTGCATATACATCCTACTGGGCAGCGTATTTTACAAAGAGCTTCAACAACCAACTCTGAGCGAGATTTCTGCTGTGAAGCCTGTCAGGCTTGGTGGATGGCTGAATATCCTATCAGTGGTTTGTGGGGGCCGGCATGGGATGATCGTGAATGGTGGCATCATCAAATGCTAACCTGTGATCATATCTCAGTCAAAACAGCCCATAATGAATTGCCATTGGTTAATGCGAATACGCATTTTGATGATCCAGAACCTCTTTAGCATTATCCAACAAGAGTCAACCATAGCATTCCGATCGTCGTGGTTATAACCGTGATAGGAATGCCTACTCGGAGAAATTCGCTAAAGGTGAGCTTGACCCGATGGCCTTCAGCGATCTCCGCAACGATGAGCGTTGCGGCGGAACCCAGCAATGTGAGGTTTCCGGAAAGTGTCGAAGACATTGCAAGGGTGAGCCATGCTTGTTGGGCATTTGGTAGCGTTCCTATTTCGGGACGAAGTAACAGTACAGCAGGCACATTTGAGACCAGATTGCTAAGAACACCAGTTGTTAGACTGAGTGGGATAACTCCACCATGGATAAGTGGAGATACGATCTCGAAAAGCCTTTCGCTCAATCCTGTAACCTCGATTGCCCCGGTTACTACAAATAAGCCTCCAAAAAATGCCAATAGTTCCCAATCGAGTGCTAGTAATCGCTGTGGTTTGAGGCGTGTTACGAAGAGCAAGGCCGCTGCTACGCAAGCCGAGGATACAATAGGTAAACCGATCAGAAAAGCTACCATAAGCCCTAGTACGATCAACAATGTTCGGTTCAATAGTGCAGGATAAATCTGACTAGAGGTTAATGGTCTTGGTGTGGTATTAGTTTGAAATGGCAGCGTGAATTCTTGCCGATAAACGAAAATGATTACCACCCAACATATCCCCAACCCGATTAAGGCTACTGGCCCTAGATAAGCTAAAAATGTCAGAAATGGGATATTGCTCGCCTGACCAATGATGAGGTTTTGTGGATTTCCTGTGATGGTTGCTGTAGAGCCGACGTTGGCTGCTGTGCCTAAACCAATGAGGTATGGAATGGGATTACGCTCTAACCGTTCGCAAAGCTCAATCACCAAAGGCGTAAACAAAATGCAGACAGGATCGTTGAGAAAGACTGCTGAAAGAACTCCTGAGGCGAAGATGATAGCTGCTAGTAGTATGCGAGGGCTGCGCGCGAATTGCAGCAGGCTATTGCTGACAATGTTGAAGAAGCCTGCCATACGTAGGTTCGCATTGATTACCATCATCGCAGCAAGCAATAGAATGGTGCCAATATCAAGCGAAGCATAAGCTTGTTTTTCGTTTAATGCGCCGATTGCGATAAGGATGGCGGCACTCGTGAGCGTGATAGTGGCACGGTTCATTCTGAGACCGGGGATTCGACCAACTGCCACACCCGCATAAGTCACCAGCACAATAATGCCGGTGATTATCGTTAGAGTATTCACGTATATTTTGATCCTGTACACCAGAGAGGGAGGAAAGCTAACTGAACTCCATTTTATGCCGAGTATATCGTGAAATAAATAGCCGCCATAAGACGAATGGCGGCTATTTTGTCAAACGAATTCACTCGCGGTGCTAGTTCTTACGATTTGGTGGGGCAACCTTAACGAAGTGATCCTGAGGTTTAGCCAGCAGATTATAGAGATGCTGGGCTGCCTGTGGCTGATTGTTGACTTCTAGCGTTTGAATATAGGTGTTCAGCAGTTCGCGAACATCGGCTGTGCCTTTATCGTCCAGTGGGAAAATGTCAACCGTTGCCCCTTCAGCAATGCGACGCCGGATCGCATCAACAGTCAGATTCATCTCTGGTTGTATGCGCTGATAGATGACCCCACCAGACATACCTGCGCACATCCACGGGCCGGGGTCGCCAAGAATAATCACTCGACCAGAGGTCATATATTCACACGCATAACCCTTGATGTTGGCGCGCGCAGCTAAACCACCTAATTCGTCACGCAGTGGTTGTGTAACCTCACCACCGAAAATTACATCTGCACCGCTCAAACGAATACAAGCACGCGTATCTGCATTACCCTGTATGATGAAACGTCCACCTTGTGCGCCATAAGCAAAACTCTTGCCGACCGAACCATCTAAGCGCTGACCATTATGGTTTAAGCCCTTGAGAATCGTTACATTACCGGCTCGCGCGCACTTTGCAACACCGTCTTGCGCTCCACCTTCAACCATTACTTCCAACGGGAGATCGATAAAAGCTGCGAGACCATTGCCGGGAATAGCCGAGTTGCTGAAGTTCAGATGGATGGCGTTGACAAGATCTGCATTGGGGAAATCGCGGCGTTTGATTGCACCAGAGAGATGTGTACCCAAAGCCCGATCCATTGCCATGACCTGTTCATCATCATAGCTCAATTCGCGTTCACCGTATTCGACCTGTTCAGCGATGGTCGCTGTAATCTGTTTGGTGAGAGTGTTGCGCGGACGAACCAAACGTACACCAACTCCGGGCTGAAGGGTACGCTTCTTGTTTTGAGGGGCGCGTTTTGTTAATGGGCTGAGGTCAATCCGATCGTGCATCGCAATCTGTTCAAGTAAATCAGCGCGACCAACTACATCCTGTGTGCGGGTAAAGCCGAGTTTTGCAGTCCATTTGCGGATGTCGTCAGCAAGCAGATTGAAGACATTAACAATACCATTTACAGAGGCATCATAATCACGCGGGTCGAAGTGCTTGATTCCCTTAAGGAGTGCTTCTTCCTTGGTCTTGATGTGGGTAGTAATTCCGACGTGGCATGTGCCTTCATGACACTTGCGGCAAATGGTGCAACCAACAGCGACCATTGCCAGTGTGCCGAAACCAACACGATTTGCACCGAGACACATCATCTTCAGCACATCGCGACCACTTTTCATTCCGCCATCGCACCAGAGTTCGACATCATCGCGCAAACCACTTTCGCTGAGGGCGCGATGAGCCAACCAGACGCCGATTTCGGCAGGTAGACCGACATGACGGAGCGAGTGGGCACGGGCAGCACCGGTACCACCATCGTAGCCGGTGATGTTAATAATATCCGCACCTGCTTTAGCAACGCCGACCGCAATTACGCCAACACCGGGAACGACCGGAATTTTGACCGAAACCTTGGCTTGCGGATTGGCGGTTTTGAGTTCATCAATCAATTGAGCAAGGTCTTCGATCGAGTAAAGATCATGGTTATTGCTAGGCGAGATCAAATCTACACCGGGGGTGGTATGTCGGGCTGCTGCAACCTGTTCGGTTACTTTGTAACCGGGTAACTGACCACCTTCACCCGGTTTCGCTCCTTGACCAATTTTGATTTCGAGATAATCACAGGAGTTCAAGAATTCGATGTTGACACCGAAACGGGCGGAAGCAATCTGATTGCCACGATTGCGAGGATAACGCCCCATCACGTCTGGTAGTTCACCCCCTTCACCATTCACGCAGATGGTATTCAGGCGATAAGCCGCTTCACCATATGCTTTGTAGGCGAGTTCTCCCTGTGAGCCGAATGACATTGCGCCAATGATAGCTGGCATCGCGTGATCTTTAATACTTATATCAACGGTAGCCGGATCAATGTTGTTTTCGGTGGTTTTTAAGCCTATGACATGCCGCAGAGCAACTGGAATATCCGCTTCCAGTTCAAACATCTGCTGGGTGTATTCTTCGAGGCTGAGTTCACCGAGCGCGATATCTTCAATTTTCTTCCACATCTTCGGATAGAGACGATCCGCATTGGCGAGCTTGCCACTTTTTTCTCCACGCAGTTCAGCAGCACGCTCTTCTGCGTCATCCTTCATGGCACTCCATGTGAGGCCACGCGCCTCCGAACCAAAGTAATTGGGTGTTGCGAGATAAGTGGCAACATCTTTAGCGAGGCCAATGGAACTGAATGAGTGACCGTAACCGCGAAGCTCATGACAACCAATGGTTGAAATGACTTTTTCGATGCCACCATTTAGCACTTTAACGAGACCCGTCAATTGTTTCTGACGAATTTCGGGGGTGATTGCTTCTTTGCTGGGGCGGGGGGCGATACCCAGTGCAACAGCGTACATCGAGTACGGGACGATTCCGTTGGCGCCGAGGGCGATGCACAACGCTAAATCGTGCAGATCCCGGAGTGCGCCAGAACGGACAACAACACCCGTTTGACGGCGTAGGTTTGGTGTGGCAGGGGCATTGCGTAAGGCTTGATCAATGGAAGAAGTGATCAGGAGTGGATCAATCCAGAGATGTTGACCATCAAAGATATCTGTATCGTCCAGAATGAGACACTGCGCTCCATTTGCCACGGCTTCGATCGCCGCATTTTGAAGCCGGATGACAGCATCCTGAATACCTTCGTCCATCGCAGCCCAAGTGGGCAGAACAACCAAACGCTCGCCGAAAATCTCGAAAAGATCTTCGATAATTAGTGTGCCGCTCTTTTCGGCAGCTGTTCGGACTTCATCCAGATCGCCAAGCTCAGAGTAGCCACCCAGAAGCACGGGACTCGCTATTTGAAGGAGTATGTTGTTCGGATTGGTGGACGTACTCACTTGAGGGCGAGCACCAATCAAACTCTTAACCGAGAACTGAGCCTTTTCGCGCTCACGATCAATCGCTGGATTGGTGACGACGGCGACTGTTTCTTTGAAGTAGTCGGCAATGTTGACACGTGTTTGACTGAGGGCTGCAAGTGGGCCGTCCCAACCGAGTGAGCCAACCTGTTCCTTGTGTGCTTCAGCGATGGATTCCATGAATTGGACGTGATAGCGTTCCCAACCGAGAGCAGCCATGGTATTGGCATTGATCGGCGTTTTCTTCATGCTCCACGGAATAGTCGAGGTTGCTATAACGGGTGCTGACTGTGGCTGTACGGCTTCGGCGAGGTGGGCTGCTGCAGGAGCAAGCTTGAGACCGCTGCCTGAGTCGGAAGGGACAGCAGGCGAAGCGGGTAGGGGCATCTTCAGGTCATTGAGCGACCACATGCCAGCAGGAGCCTGATTATGTTGAATGCCCCGTTCAATCTGGCGGCTGAGGACGTGCCGCTGGATGGCAGGATAGTCGAAGACTTCGAGACCTTCGCCAGCCTTGAGTTTGAGAGCGATTTTTTCGCCGGGAGCGAGCGGCTTAGGTTCGGTGGACATCATATCGAGTGCGTAGACACCGCGTTCTGAGGTGGCGAAGTATTCCTTTTCCGTTTCACCAAACCAGAGCGGACGAAGCCCTAAGGCATCGACACTGAAAACACAGGTATCTCCAAGACGACCTGCTACCGCAGCCGGGCCTTGAGCGAAGGGGCCGAACGCTTGCCGGATGTATTCGTACATGGCATGAATGTCGGCTGCGTTCTGGATGAGATCGTGATTGTGGGCAGGGAAAACGTACTCCATTGCCTCGATGAGATCCATGTCGAAATCCATGCAGAGCGATTGCAGGACACGGTCAACATCTTGCGAGTCGGAGTTGTTGGCGTCGAGGGGGATTCCCAGCATGCCGGCTTCGAGACGGAAGCGGGAGATGGTGTTGAATTCACCATTGTGTCCCATGACGCCAAAGGGCTGGACACGTTCGAAGATGGAATTGGTGTTGGTGCTATAACGGGCGTGCCCCAGCGTTACGGTGGAAGCATAGTCCGGGTCACGCAGTTCGGGATAGTAGCGACGGAGGATTTCCACCGTCCCTTGTACTTTGAAAACCACGCTGTGAGATGAGAACGAGGGGAAGTGAACCCCAAGGTCTTTTTCCAACTTGGTTTGAAGGCGGAAAAGGGTACGGTCGAGTTGTTCGGTCGGAATGGAACCGTTCATGCCGGCGATTTGCCAGAAGGCGGGTTCGTTCTTCTGGGCATTCGGGCCGAGCATATAACTGTTGACGATGCCGGGTTCTTCGAGAATAACATCAAGACCAGCAGCGGACATTTGCTGACTAATTTGTTCAATGAGGTTATGGGTACGACCACGCGCAGAAGCAGGGATCATGATGTGGGCGACCCAGAAGTTACGGTTCGCAACAATGGAGGTGCGCAAACCAGCACGTGCTAAACGCTTCATCCATAACTGTCTGGGAATGTCCGTGAGGATTCCGACACCATCACCTTCACCATCCACAATACCGGTACGATGCCCCATACGGGTGAGGGCTTCGATTGTGCGTTTTACATTACCATGAGTGGGCTGCCCACCTTTGCGAACGGCACAGATTAACGCACAAGCATCATGCTCCTGTGTGTCGATAGGGTGAAGTTCGATGTCCGTACAGTCAGATGGATGGTCGTGCTGCATTGTGTTTCTCCTGAATTTCTCGGTGTCGTACCGTTAGTTTGTACAAAGCATATAAAATCCATCTTTTTTTATTGGTGATAATTTAGCCGCAAAACGTGTTATTCTCTACAGATAATCTATGTAAAATTGTTTAGCGTTCAATCGTGCAAGTTGCATAGTTATTGCCCCCTCTCTGTTTTTTTGCCCATTTATCCTGACCTGAATATCGATAATGCAACCCTGCCACACGGATGTGATGGAGGATTTTGCTGCGGATTGCAGCGTTCGGGGGGACGTTTTTGAGAGTGGTCTTGTGGCGGACTATCCGCCGTTATTGACGGCGGGAACAAGCGTGGCTGGCGCGGGTTTATGTTGTTTGAAGGCGGGAAGACGCGGGTTTGGCGCTTTTGGCTGCGGGAAGAACGGTGTTGGCTGCCGCCATGCGGCAATGGCAGCGGGAAGAGGGGAGACTGCCGCCGACAAAACGAGGGCGTATGCGGGGAGATGGGGAACTGCCGCCGAGGTGCGCCGCCAATGCCGCCACATCCGCCAAAAGAAAATGGTTGTGAGATAGGATGCTTCGGGACAAGGTGAACCTCGTGGGAAAGTACAATACAACCACCTAATTTTAGAACAAAAATGCTAAATTGTCAACAGTGGTGGTTGAAACCGCAGGCATAAACGCCACGACTCCCGAAGTGTTTCGAGAGTCGTGGATGAAGTTCATAAGAGGGCGGATTTTATGCCATCAGTTCATCGCTAAGAGGCGACGGATAGTGAGCGCTAGATGGAGCGCGAGACGGATTTCGGGACGTTCGAGGTCGATTTGTGCGATTTCATTGATGCGGTTCATGCGATAGAGCAGGGTGTTGCGGTGAACGATGAGCGTTTCCGCTGTCTGGCTAAGATTACCATGACAGGCAAAAAAGGCTTCGAGGGTTTTTATGAGATCGGCGTTCTGGCGATGATCGTATTCTTCTAATGTGCCGAGTGTGCGCTGACAGAAGGCGATCAGTTTTTCGCGGTCGGAGAGGCTCAAGATCAGTTGATAGACACCGAGATCGCCGATGTAGAGCGGGGTATCGGTATGGAGGCGGGCGGCTAGTTCGAGGGCTTGCACGGCATCCCGGTAGCTGTTGCGCCAAGCGGTGATGTCTCGTGCAGCCTGCCCAAGACCGACAGCGACACGCGATGATGGGTACTGGCGCTGAACTTCCTGTGTGAACGATTTCGCTAACTTCATGCTGGATTCGATTGAGTCTTTGGGATCGGTGGCATGGAACACGAGGAGTTCATTTTCACGCTCGCGCTGCCAAACGAGGGCGCTGGCATGGTGACTGGCGACGACACCATTGACGAGCGTTTCCAAGCGGCGATTGGAAGGGGTCTTTTCACCCTGCCAAGCCAACACAATCGCCAGATGGGTTTGGGTCATATCGTGTTCGAAACGTTCGCCTTGACGGATGGCTTCTTGCTGGCTGACATCACCGATCAAGAGGCGGTCAAGAAATGTTCCGCGCAGACGTTTTTCGGTATCGCTGATGGCTTTGGCTTTCGCCATTTCCAGTGCGCAGGCGGCTGCACCATGTTCGGCAACGAGTAAGTCCACATCATCCAGTTCGGTGTCGCGCCCGATGATGGAAAGGTAGCCGCGCCCGATATTCTTGGTGATGATGGGCGAGACAAAGCGGGCGAGGCCGGGAGTCGGCAGCGATTGGAGCAGCACGGGATTGTCGATTTCTGCGACGCGCTGGCGATCTTGCATATCTACGGGCAGATTGTAGACGTTACGGAGGAACTGCTCGACATCATCCCAGTTGCCGATGAACTGTGGTTGGACGGAGCTTTCGATGATACGGAGACGTTTGTCCTGTACAACGACGGCTTTGTTGGTGAGACGCGCCATGGCACTAACGAGTTCCGCCATGCCTTCGTTACGCGACGAGATCTGGGTGAGCTGGCGATAAATCTGGGTGGCGCGGCGTTCGATTTGACCTTTGCGATCTACAAGCAGACTGACGACCGCTTTTTCTACCATACGGATGCGGCTGCCGGCTGGAATCACCATGACGGGCATACCGATGGCGTTGGCTTCCGCGATGAGGGCAGGGGAAGCGTTTTCGCTGAGGACGACGCCGGACGCATGCATGTCTGATGCCCAACGGAGCACATCGACATCAGGTGTAATACGGGAGGAGTCAGTTTCCGGTTGGGCAACCAGCACAACCTCGCCTTTTTGCAGGGTTTTGGCTGCGATGTGCGTTTCGGGATAAAAGACGGTGGCCCAGCTTACTGCGCGGTTGAGCAACCCATCACCGGCGACGACACGTGTGCCGAGCGGAAGCGCGAGTTTGCGAATATCTTCTACCGTGAGACTTTGTGGACTTTCCGACATGCTTGACCTATCAATATTTCTTATTCACAATAACCAATTGGCCTATTAGGATAACATAAAATTAGTCGATCAGGTTTCACCTGTTATGAGACCGAAAATTATGATGGCGGCGAAGACGATGAGCGACAGCCCCAAGAAGTTACTGGCGGGACTGACGTAAAGGTTGATGAGCGCTAAGATGGCCAGCAGCGCACCGCCTAACCATGTGAAAGGGCTAACCCGCCAGCGGCGTGAGTATTGATATGCACCGGAGGCGAAGAGAACGACCGCACCTGAAAAGGGAACGAAAAAGTTCGGTAAGCTCATGCCGCCCTGCTGAAGGATTTGAATTAAGGCGATTACGAGAACGAGCAAGACCCATGTGATACGTTCGATGCGTGCTTCGCCATAACTTTTGCCAGCGCTGTAGCTGGTGCTTTGACGACGGCGAGTAGATCCTTTGCGACGTGCCATCTTATTCCCTTAAGTGTGATATTGATTAACCTGTTTGGAAATAATTATGTGTGCTGCAATTCGATTGCATCAATGTTCTATTAGGATACACTGCCTAATCACTTTCAGCCAATTGCAGAATAGCGGGATGATGCTTACAATCGGTTGAGTGGGGATGTTTGAAAGAGGTGGGCGTATGGGCTTTCGCCCATGGATTGTTTTAGGTTTGATGTTGATGATGGTGGCATGCAGCCCGGAGCGCGTGGCGTTGAATAATGGGCCGCTGCTGGTGCAAGATATTACGCTGGCACCGACGACACCGGCACCGACTCGTTATTTGAGTCCGACGCCGTCGCCGGTGATTATCCCTGTCTCGACGATTGAACTCAGCACTTCGATTCCATCCTTCACGCAGGAATCGGATTTCGTGCTGGTGACGCCAACGCTGCCACCGAGTAAGACACCTACCCACACAGCAACGATCACACCGACTTCACGCCCGACCTTGACGCCCAGCCCCGCGCCGATTATTCAGGCGACCTATATGATGACGACGCCTGTTTCGATCTTGCCTCCAGGGATTGTACCGATTCCGACTGCTGTGAGCGCTAGTGTGCCGGCACAGAATTGCACGATTGCATGGTTTTTCAGCAGCCCGATACCCGCAACCTGCCCATTAAGCCCACCGTCCGACAGCGCGGGTGCATTCCAGCAGTATCAAAGCGGGGTGATGATCTGGGTGGCGCGGCAGGACGCGATTTACGTCTTATATGACAGTGTGGGCAATCCGCGCTGGCAGGTTATGAATGATGCGTTTGTAGATGGTATGGCGGATACTGATCCGGCGTTTAATAATGCCCCGCCGTTCACGTGGCAACCACGACGGGGTTTTGGGCTGCTGTGGCGCAATCAAGTGGGCGTTCGTGATCGAATTGGCTGGGCGATGACCGAGGCCGAAATCCCGTATACACCACAACTTCAACTGGGTTCTGATGGCACGATTTTCGTGAGCGATCCGCGCGGTGGAGTATATGGATTAGCTGCGGGCGGCGGTGATTGGCAACGCTACGGAAGCTAGGCTCCGATGGCAAA
>JAFLCH010000130.1:0-1682 GCA_017303775.1 Anaerolineae bacterium
TATTGAGTGCAATGAGGCATGGTGATAGGCTAGCTGCCATCAAGATTCGAGCGAACACCAAATAGTTCTCAAACGAAGCCTTCCGTATTTGATTGAGAGTGTAGAGTATTACTCCCCAAACAACCATATAACTATCATTACTTAGAACCTTTATGCAATCTGATTTCAGGATCATATACCATAAGGGTAAATATCTATTTACGGGGCTTCATTCATCCCATGCAAAAGCTGAGTGATATTACCCATGTGCCACCGCTCGCCCTGAAGTTAATGGCCGGTGGCCTGTTCATGTTTTGGGTAGTTGTCCCATCTGCCTACTTGCTGCGTTCAGGTCAAATAGAATACATCCCCATGATCATGGCTGGTGGGTTGGGTATTCTTGGCGTGACAGTGATCCTAGCCTTTATCCAGCGTGTGATCCTGTGGCTTTATTTCATGGTCTACTGGTATCTGATGGGCTGTTGGGGATTGGTTGTTATTCTGCTCAGTGTGGCGTTGGTATTCGGGCTACTGACCATTCCACCCGGCATTACCGAAATAGGAATCAGTATTTTAGAAGACCTAAAACGTATTCTTGTGCTCGGCGCGATAGTTGGAATCGCAGTGCTTATATTTGTGTTCCGTCAAGGCCGCCCCCCCCAAACAATAGTGGTTTTGCCGCTGCCTGAAGCTGAAGCGCCCAAGCCTAAAGACCCTATTGATATAATCAAGAAACAAATCCGTGAGCGGGAAGAAAAGCTAGGAGTAGATGATGAATGATAGAACCTCAATAAGCAGGACACTTGGTGCAGTAACAGTATTTTGATCGTGCACAATCAGACTACTAACCTATCCACCTTATCGCTTATTGGCCTGTTAATTACACTTGGGGTATCACTTTACTTTGGGAATAGGTGGTTCATTTTGGGAGAAGAAGTTTGATGAGTGACAAACGATCTGACATCAAGAAACGTTTAACAAACGGCACACTTATTCTCTTGCTGGCATACATCGTGAGTGATCCAACCCAACGTGACAGTATAGATTTCCTTTGGTTGTTCGTTGCTGCGGCTTATGTCTACTTTGGAGTTCGTTGGTACGTGCTAGGCAAGGAAGTATAAACCCTCTCATAAAAGGGGGATTGTGTTGTAAAAGCTCAAAGCCCACCAACTCTAGCAGCGGCGCGGCGGGATGATCAATGTCCGGCAGAAGCGCCGCCAGCCCACCCATCCGCTTCCATCTTATGCAGCGCGCGATAGATCTGGCTTTGATCCGTCTTCCAGAAGTGCCGGATCGAATCAGCTCATACCCAGCATCAGCTATCAGGCCAAACGGGTCGGATTTTGCCCACAAACCATTTTCTAACCATTTACCGACCGTCTTAACACTCCGCTTCCCTCAAACGGTTAGAAAACTCGTCCCCAAATAGTGACCATTTGGTAACCCTAAACCAGATCATTTGTGCTATGATGATACCAGCCGTCGCCATAATCGCATGATTTACCGGAGGCAGACGGAGGGGGTTCTTTGCCCCTGCGCATCTTAACAACCGCATACCCACCAATAGGGGAAATCCTTGTCTGCGCCAGTCTCGCTCACTCCCGCCGCGCCGACCAAAAACAGCGCGTCCCTCGCCTGTCTTTTGCCTCCCCTAATGCTTTGGGGGAGGATAGGAGGTAGACTTGACCCGATTAGGTGGAGGG
>JAFLCH010000130.1:1692-11110 GCA_017303775.1 Anaerolineae bacterium
CAGTCTCGCTCACTCCCGCCGCCTTTATTGTCGGCGGCGACGACGACGACGACGACAAACCCACCCCTCGGCGGAAACCTCGGCTTCTTCCCGCCCTTTTTTCAACCACGCCGCCGCCGCTGCTGCTGCAAAAAGAATTGGCCGCAGAATGCCAATGTCACTGCCGCCAATGCCGCCAACACAGCCACTTTCCCCTCACCAATCGGCATTCCTGTCTTTGCCCCTCGCCTTGGCGTGCAGCGCCTTGTGCGGCTGCCGTGGGGCACGTGAACGAAGTCTGCGAGTGACCTAACGAGCGTGGGAGGGGGTGCCGCATTTCACCGCCACGCCGCCGCTGCCGCCGCCAAACAAAAAGAGGGCATCAGCCCTCTTCCTTCAATCAGTTGCAGCCGGATGTTACGCCCGCAGCTTCGCGCCCAACTCGCGCTCAACCGCCTTCACAATCCGCTTGTGGACGCTCGCCACCTCTTCATCCTTCAACGTCTTTTCGTCCGTCTGATAAACCAGACTGTAAGCGAGGCTCTTGTGCCCGTCAGGGATCGGATCGCCCCGGTACACATCGAACAGCGTCACGCCCTTCAACAGCTTGCCGCCCGCCTGCACGATCACCGCCTCCACCGCTGCCGCCGGAGTCGTCTCGTTCACCACCAGCGCGATATCTTGCAAGACCGGCGGCGTGGTCGGCAGCGGCTTCACATCATTGTTCGGCTGCACCACCTCCAACAGCGCGTCCAGATCAAACTCGCCCACCAGCACCGGCGCGCCTTCCAGCCCGAAGCTCCGTGCCACCAGCGGGTGCAGCTCGCCGAAGTCGCCCAGCGCCTTCCCCTTCGCGCTCACCTGTGCCGAGCGTCCGGGGTGCAAACTCGCGTGTGTGGATCGGGCATACGTCGCCCCGCTGACGTGCAAACCGTTCAGCAAACCTTCCACCACGCCCTTCAGGTCGTAAAAGTCCATCGCCTCGCCGCTCTCGCCGCCCGCCCATCCTTGGACTCGGCGCGGCCCCGTCAGCAGCAGTCCCAACCGTCGTGGCTCGTCCGGCAGCGTTTCCCCCGCGCGCGGCAGATACACATTCCCGATCTCATAAATCAACTGCCGGTTGGTGTAGCGCGCGTTATTGATCGCGTTCCCCAGCAGGTTGATGAGCAGCGTCCGCCGCAGCACATTCTTCTCGGCGTCCATCGGGTTCGCCAGCGTCACGTAAGCCGCTTCTGCTCCGCCCCCCGGCACCAATTTCGCCTCGTCCGCCGCGCTCGTGAAGCGGTAGCTGATGTTCTCCCGCAGCCCCAGCGCCACCAGCACATCGCGCGCCCGTTCTTCCCGTTCCAGCGCCGTGTTCGCCCACTGCGGCGGCATCTGGTCTTCGATGATCGTATCCGGAATCCGGTCATAGCCGTAAATCCGCGCGATCTCTTCCACCAGATCAGCCTGCCCCGTCACCGGGTCGCTGCTGATGTCCATCCGGTTATCCGGTGCGACGACGTGCAGGGTATCCCCGTTAACCGTCACCTCGAACCCTTGCCGCTTCAACAGACTCGCGCACTCCGCCGCCGGAATCGCGATCCCCAGCAGCCGCTTCACCTCACTCGCGTGCAAATCAACCACCACCACCGGCGCGGGCTTCGGGTACACATCAATCATCCCCTGCGCCACCTGCCCGCCGCCCGTCTGCCGCATCAGTTCAATCCCGCGCTTCACGCCCAGCGGCGCTTGGCTCGGATGAACCCCGCGGCTGAAGCGTGTCCCCGCGTCCGTGAACACCTTCTGCGACTGCATCGAACGCCGGATGTTGATGAAGTTCCAGTTCGCCGCTTCCAGCAGCACATTCCGCGTGCTGTCGCTAATCTCGGTTTCCGCCCCGCCGATGATCCCGCCCATCCCCAGCACACCCTCCGTGTCGCACACCAGAATGTTGTGCGGATCAAGGGTGCGCGTCACCTCGTCCAGCGTTGCCAGCGTTTCGCCGGGGGTCGCCAGCCGCGTGATGATGGTCGGCGCTTTTCCGCCTGCCCGTTCCTTCAACTTATCGAAGTCGAACGCGTGCAGCGGCTGCCCGATCTCAAACGTGATGTAATTCGTCACATCCACAATGTTGTTGATCGGTCGCTGTCCCACCAGCTTCAACCGCCGCTGCATCCACTGTGGCGAGGGCTTAATCGTCGTCCCGCGCAGCAGCGTCAGCGTGAAGCGTGGGTTCAATTCCGGGTTCTGAATCTCGATGCTCACCTCGCCCTCGATACCCGCGCCTTCCATCACCGCCTCGTAACTCGGCAGTCGCAGCGGCTTATCCAGCAGCGCCGCGACCTCTCGCGCCACCCCCAGAATGCTGAAGCATCGCGCCAGATTCGGCGTCAGTTCCACCGTCAAAACGATGTCGCCCAGCACATCCTGAAGCGGCGTACCGGGGACGTACTTCGGGTCATGTTCCAGCAGCAGAATCCCCTCATGCTCGTCGGAAAGCCCCAACTCCTTCTCCGAACACACCATACAGCGGTTCGGAATACCCCGCAGCGGCTTCTCCTTCAAGATCATGCGCTTGCGTTCTTCGCTGTGCCCGTCCCAAACCTCCGCCCCTTCTTTGGCGAAGGGCGACCACAACGGCGGGTCGAGCGGCCCCTGTTCCTTATACGGAATCAAGTTCGGCGCGCCGGTCACCGTTTGCTCCAGTTCCGTCCCGCCGTAATCTACCATCGCGATCACCAGCCGGTCAGCGTTCGGGTGCGCCTTCACTTCACGAATCGCCCCCAGCACCAGCTTCTCCCGATCCCACACCAGATGGTCGCTCTTCGGCCAGCGGATTCCTTCCACCTGCCCCTGCGGCACACCCAGATAAGTGATCGCGCCCACTTCCAATCCGGCCAGCGTCAGTCGTTCCGCCAGCAGCTCAACCGGAATATCAATCTCGACAAATTCCTTCAGCCAGCTTACAGGTACTTCCATTGCTCATCTCCTCGTAGCGCCCTCGCCCGCCTTCGGGCTGGCGGTAATCGTCTAGAATTGTTCCAAGAAGCGCAGATCGTTCGACCAGAACAAACGAATATCGTTGATGCCGTGCTTCAAAATCGTCATACGTTCCGGCCCCATTCCGAAGGCGAACCCGCTCCACACCGTCGGGTCATATCCCCCGTTGCGCAGCACCACCGGATGCATCATGCCCGAACCCGCGATCTCCAACCAACCGCTGTACTTGCACATCTTGCACCCGTCCCCGCCGCACAGGAAGCACTCCACGTCCACTTCCATGCTCGGCTCGGTGAACGGGAAGTACGACGCCCGGAAGCGCATGCGCGCATTCTTCCCGAACATCCGGCGGGCGAACTCCGTCACCGTGCCCTTCAAGTCGCTCATGCGAATATTCTTGCCCACCACCACCCCTTCAAGCTGGTGGAACTGCATCTCGCTGCGCGACGTCACCTGCTCATTCCGGTAGCACATCCCCGGCAGGATCACGCGGATCGGCTGGGTTCCGTTCTGTCCCAACTCGCGCATCGACCGGATTTGCCCCGGCGATGTATGCGTCCGCAGGATCACTCCCGGCTCGGTGGTATAAAACGTATCCTGCATATCCCGCGCCGGATGATGCTCCGGAATGTTCAGCAGGCTGAAGTTCATCTCGTCCGTTTCCACATCCCGGCTGCGATACACAAGGAAGCCCATATCGCCCCAGATGCGGTACAGTTCGCGGAAGGTTTGCGTGCTGGGGTGCAGCCCGCCGGTCGGCTGGGGTCGCCCCGGCAGCGTTACATCAACCTCGCCCGCTTCCAGATCCTGCGCCAACTCGGCGTCTTGCACCGCTTTTTCCCGTGCAGCGAACGCTTCGGTCAGCGCTTCCTTAATCGTGTTCGCGCGCTGTCCGAATGCCGCCCGCTCTTCCTTCGGGAGTTGTCCGGTGCTGCGCAGCATCAATGTCACCGAACCTTTCTTGCCCAGATACTTAATCTCCCACTCGTGCAGCGCCTCTGTGTTCTGCACATTCTCGATCTCAGCTAGCGCTTCCTTATAAAGGGCTTCCAATTGTTCCAGCATGACCTGATCTCCTCATTCCGTTTTCCGCTGCCAGCCCATCGCATGCTCATATCTATGTTCAATCAGAGCCGCCAGCAGCACCAAATAAAAAACGCCCTCGCCCCATAACATCAGGGACGAGAGCGTCATTATCTCCCGCGGTACCACCCTAATTGGCTGCATCAAGCAGCCCACCTCGTCAATCCTGTAACACCGGATACGGCGGAGGCGGCTATTAGGGACACCTGTCCTGTTCACCGCTCGGCTCAGGAGCGAATTCCGCGAATACAGCCCGTCCGGGTTCTCAATCCATGACCCGCGACTCCCTGTGGGCGCATCACCTCGCGCATGTTCTCCGTCACAGCCTTTCGATGCAGAATTATCCTCTCTCGTAATGGCCGAGTCAAGCCCTGTACCCCTGTTGACCTGTTAAAATCTATAGACAATCAGAAATTGCGGCTTGCAATCTCTTGACGACCATTGAAAACTGTGTTAGATTGAACGATGTTGTGAAAGGGGTGTTTCATGGTAATAGTTAAACCACGTATTGAATCAGGATCAGTCTATTCCCGGCAGGAAGCTGCCGAAGCGCTCGGCGTGAGCTTGAGCACGCTTAAGCGACTGATTCGGAAGGGACACCTCAAAGTGAGTAAACCCGACGGAATGCGCCGTGTCTTTATTACCGGCGAAAGCATCCAAATGATGCTGGATAATACCGTCGTCGAGCGAGGTGCTTAACGATGTTTGCGAGTCGTTTTCCGATGCTTAGCGTGAATGAATTGGCGATAGCACGCGCCCATAATGGACTGAATCAGCCGATGAATCTCAGTGGATTCATCGCGCCTGCGGTCTGGAGCGATTCCGCCGATTTTTCACCGGCATATGCGGAAGACGGTTTCAGAGGTCAGTCTCACGAGAGGTGGCGTCGTCTCAAAAAGAGATGACGACACAACCTGCTAACAGGTTCCCTGTAAAGGGCGTGAGACGAAATATAGTCCACGCCCTTTTTATTTGTCATATGGTCTGTCGGCAAGAGGTAAAAGAGACGATGTTACAAGCACAGTACACGAACCGTGAATTTCTCTTCACCGATGCAGGGCTGGAAGCAGTGTTTGAGGTGTTCGACAACCTCCACGATGCAGCCAGCGAAGGACAGCTTCAGGAAGTGACCGCGCTCGACAACCGGGAACTCGTTGGATGGCTCCGTGAACTGGTGTTCACCGCACAAGAAACCATCAGCGAAATTGAGAAATGTAACGCACGCGCGGCTCGCTCTGAGCCGATCCTGCGAATCGTCAAGTAGAACACTGATCGGTGGCGGACGAGCCGTTCGCCACCGTTGTAACACCGGTCACCAGTTCTCAGACGTCGCAGGTCATTAATTTCGAGGATTGGGGCCGGTTTCCCCCTCCGATTGCCCTATTTTTTAGTGGCGATTTCGTGTCTTTGAAACCAATAACGAACATAATCCGTAAGTAAATTGAATGATGTTTTATCGGCCACCCCGTCAGTGGGTATAATCGGGTTGCAGCACTGCCGCCCGCCTGAGTAGATTATTCGACCAGTGGTCTGAACGTGCCACTGAATGATGGTGGGGAAGTCTTGCGCGAAAATGGGTGTTGGCTCGGCTTCCCCGCCTTATTCATCAGCAGATTAAAAGTTTAAAACATATGGTCGAAGGGATAAAGCCAGTTTAATAATTTTGCGTTATAATGTGCTTTGTGTGAATTTTAGCGCAAAGGTAAAGTCATCGTCGGTTAATACATTTATTTGAGGTGAATCTGTGTCTACTGCTGTACCATTAAAGGGCCGCGTCCTGCTGCTCAATGGGAGCAACTGGGAACCGCTTGCGGTCATCACTGTGCCCCGTGCCATCAATCTTGTGCTGGCGGGGAAAGCGGTTGTTATTGAACAGTCGGGTCACTTCTTACAGACGATACGTGACAAATTTCCAGTACCATCGGTTATTGCGCTGCGGACTTACATCAACGTCCCAAGAAGGCAAGCACACTGGAGCCGCAAGGGCGTGCTCGTGCGCGACAATTACACCTGCATTTACTGCGGCGTGCAGCCCGGCGCGCTGGTCAAAGGCAAGGTGCTTTCCAAGAACGACTTCACGGTTGACCACGTCTTCCCGAAGTCACGCGGGGGCAAGGATCAATGGACGAACACGGCCTGCGCCTGCTACACCTGCAATCACCGCAAGGGTGATAAGCTCCCGAATGAACTGGGTATGAAACTGAAGTGGGAGCCAAAGACACCCCGTACCAGCTATCTGGTCATCGCCATTGGCACTGGCCCGGACGCCTGGAAGCGGTATGTCGAAATCCATCATGATTAAAACAGAGGACTCTTTTTAGAGCCTCTGTTTTCATTTCGGGGTAAGCACACCCCTATTATCCGGTCATCCCCCGTGCTGGCACGCTCTTTGAGTTCCAATTATCCCCAAAGGCACCCCCATTCTTTCAGCAGTTTGTGCGAAATATGGCCCATGCCGGTTGCAGGGCAGATGATGGCTACGGCATAATCTGGTTTTACGGCTGTGCAACGGATCTACACAGATGAAGAAAACAGAACGACTCCTCCGTATTGGTGTGTTGGGATGCGGGCCGATTTCGCAGGCGGCGCACTTCGACGCAGTGCGTAAGGCACGAAACGCAGAACTATACGCGATTTGCGACCGGGCGGATGATCTGCGCGAGGCGATGGGCGCGATGCACCGGCCACAGGTGACTTACGCGGATTACGACGCGATGCTGGCCGACCCGCAGGTTGAGGCGGTAATCGTGGCGACGGCAGACCAGTTCCACGTCCCGTTGGCGCTAAAGGCGGTTGAGGCGGGCAAGCATGTGCTGGTGGAAAAGCCGCTCGGCGTGAACCTTGAAGAAACGGAACAACTTCGGCAGCAGGTACAGGCGCGCGGCGTGGTGTTCCAAGTGGGAAACAACAAACGGTTCGACCCCGGCATCGCCTTCGCGCAGCGCTTCATCCGCGAGGAGATGGGAGCGTTGATGGGGTTGAAGGCGTGGTACTGCGATTCGACATACCGCTACGCGATGACTGATAACCTGCAACCGTTGATTTTGAGCAGCCAACAAGCTACCCGCCCTAGCGGAGATCCCAAAAGCGATAAACGGCGGTACTTCATGCTCACGCACGGCAGCCATCTGGTGGATATGGCGCGCTTCCTCGGCGGGGAGATTGTGAGTGTGCAGGCGCGGTTGGTGGAACGCTTCGGCGCGTACTGCTGGTTTATCGCAGTGGATTTCGCGGACGGGAGCGTGGGACATCTCGATTTGATCGTGGCAGTGCGAGGCGACTGGGAAGAGGGATTCCAAGTTTACGGCGAGCACGGGTCGGTGAAGGGCAAGGTATTTTTGCCGTGGTTTCACAAGTCGAGCGAGGTGGAATGCTTCTCGGTTCAAGATGGGCTGTACCGGCGACCGCTGGGGGCCGACGCGTACACCTATAAACTACAGGTGGAGGGGTTCGCGGACACGATCTTGAACGGAGCAGAGCAGACGGGCGCGCGCCTTGAGGACGGAATCGCGGCGATGCGGGCGATGGTGGCGGTAGCGCGTTCGGTGGAGCGCGGGACAGCGGTACGATTGGACAGCGTAAGCGGGGAGGTGTGATGGAGATCGGAATTTTCGCTAAGACCTTTAACCAACCGACACTGGATGATGTGCTGGACAGCGTGCATGACCACGGGCTGAAGTGTGTGCAGTTCAATATGGTGTGCGCGGGGCAGCCTTCGATGCCGGACGCGATTGATGAGGCGCTGGTCGAGCAGATTCGGAGCGGGCTGGCGGAGCGGGATATTCGCATGGAGGCGATTTCCGGCACGTTCAACATGATTCATCCGGACGTACAGGTGCGGCAGGACGGGCTGCGACGGCTGGAGGTGCTGGCGAGGGCAGCCAAGGGGTTGGGTACCGGCATGATTACGCTGTGTACGGGGACGCGAGACGCAGCCGATATGTGGCGGGGACACCCGGAAAACGCAAGCGCGGAAGCGTGGGCGGATTTACGCGAGTCGATGGAGGCGGCGCTGAAGATCGCCGAGGAATTTGATGTGCGGCTGGGGGTGGAACCGGAGGTTTCTAACGTGGTGAGTTCGGCGCGGAAGGCGCGGCAACTGCTGGACGAGATGCAGTCCCCACGGCTGAAGGTCATCATGGACGCGGCGAACCTGTTCCAGAAAGGCGACCTGCCCCGAATGCGGGGGGTGTTGGACGAGGCGTTTGATCTGGTAGGCGGGGACATCGGGCTGGCACACGCGAAGGATTTGAGCCGGGATGGTGAAGCGGGACACGAGGCCGCCGGCACCGGTTTGCTGGATTATGACCGTTACATCTGGCTGCTGCGGACGGTGGGATACGAAGGAGGATTGATCTTGCACGGATTACGGGAAGAACAGGTGGGCATGAGCGTGGCCTTCCTGAAAAAGAAGCTTGGGCGGTAAACACACAGACGATACCAGTTCAAGGAGCGAGCAGAAAAATTATGTTTTTTTTTGAACGAGATCATATTCAATTTCATTATATAGACACGGGGGAAGGAAAGCCGTTCATCTTCCTGCACGGATTGGGCGGAGATATGCAACAGACGGCGGAGGTGTTTGAGGCGCAAGCGGGGATACGATTCATTTCAATGGAGTGCCGGGGGCACGGGGAAACGCGTCCGGTGGGACGGGCGGAGGGCTATTCGTTCGACTCGTTCGGCGATGACGTGGTGGCGCTGATGGATCATTTGAAGGTGGAGAAGGCGGCACTGGGCGGGATTTCGATGGGCGCGGGCGTGAGCCTGAACGTGGCGATTCGCTATCCGGAACGGGTGAACAAGTTGATTTTGTCGCGTCCGGCGTGGTTGGATGAGCCGCTGCCGGAGAATTTGCGGGTGATGCAGGAGATCGCCAGCTACATTCAGCGGTTCGGGGCGCAAGAGGGAATCGGGCTGTTCCGGCAGACGGAGCACTACTTGAAAATTCAGCATGAAGCGCCGGATGTGGGACAGTCGCTGCTGCGACAGTTCACACAGCCACGGGCGGCGGAAACGGTGATCAAGCTGGAACGGATGCCGGCGGATGTTCCGTACCGCGACCCGAAGGCGTTGGGACGGATCGCTGTGCCGACACTGGTGCTGGGGAATGATATTGACCCGCTGCATCCGGCGGGGATGGCGGAGACGATGGCAGAGGCGATCCCCGGCGCCCGGTTGGAGTGGCTGACCTCCAAGTCGTTGGATAAGGCGCGCCATATTCGGGAGGCGAAAAGCCTGATCGGGGCGTTCCTGCGGGCTTAGGGTTGGCGGCGGCGGCGGCGTGGCGGTCAAAGACGGCACCCCCTCCCACGCTCGTTAGGTCACTCGCAGACTTCGTTCACGCGCCCGGCAGCCGCACAAGGCGCTGCAC
>JAFLCH010000131.1:0-8628 GCA_017303775.1 Anaerolineae bacterium
GACCGCGATAAGTCAACTGGCGCGGTAAGAAACCGTCACTGCTGTGGAGGGCGGCTAATTGGGGAAAGTCGGCGAAGGGTGTGTTGGCGGCCATGAAGAGCACGGCGAAGGCGCCGCTGATGGTGAGGATGTAAGCGAGACGACCGAAGCCCTCATTGCCATAGATGGTACGCGCGAGCTGGCTGATGATCGTTTCGGAATGTGACGGAACGGCCTGCACCGCGTTGGCTAAGATGGTGATGCTCAGAAACAGCGTGATGAGGATTGCGCTCATGGCGACCAAGGTGTTGGCGGCGTTTTTGGCGCGCGGCTGCTTGAACAACTGCGTGTCGTTCGAGATGGCTTCGATGCCGGTCAGGGCAGTACAGCCGGACGAAAAGGCACGCAGCAAGAGGAGCAATCCGACTGGCTCTAGCATATTATGCTGGATGGCTTCGACGCCGATGACGGTATCCAGCGTGCCGGTGAGCAGCTTGATGAATCCTATTGCGAGCGTCAACAGCATCATGGCGAGAAAGAAATAGGTCGGTATTGAAAACAGACGGGCACTTTCTTTGACGCCACGCAAGTTGATGACGGTCATAAAGATGATGATGCCGATGGTAATTTCCACCCGAAACGGGGTTAACTGTGGGAAGATGCTGGCGATGTTAGCGACGCCAGCGCTGATGCTGACGGCAACCGTGAGGATGTAGTCGGTCAAGAGTGCTGCACCCGTGACCTGCGCCAGTTCTTCACCCAAATTTTCTTTCGCGACACGGTATCCGCCACCACCTGCCGGATTCGAGAAAATGGTTTGCCGGTAAGAGATGGTCACAATGCCAATGAGGATCGCGATGAGAATAGCGACTGGAATTGAGATTCCGTTGCCCACGAAGCCCGCCAGCGCAAAACCACTGATGGCGGCTGTGTTGAGGATGATGAGGATTTCTTCGGTTGCGTAGGCGACAGAGGATAAGGCATCACTCGCCAGCACAGCCAGTGCAATCGGGTTGGATGCACTTTGATGCGAAATTTCGGCAGTCTTGAGGCGCGCACCAAATACAACCCGGGCGACACGCTCTTGGGCGTCACGAATAGTCATACGTTTATCTGCTCCCTTTGTTCACACTAGTAGAGTCTAGTACTGAAAAGAACGTTGGGAGACAGGAACGTATCAAGGTTTAGGGGGTGCGCGTAAAGAATGTATCAAGATGGCAAAGGGAGCAGATTCCCATCACTTGAAGACTGCTGTACGCGCTGGTTTGACGGTAATTGATGCACCGGGTTCAAGGCTGGTGCGCGGTTCTTCTAGCGTATAGAGCGTCCGCCGTGCCAGCATGAACCGCTGCTCGACCAACCAGCGATGCAGCGTATGCCAGTACGGGATATGGCTGGGGGGAATCTGTGCGAAGACCGTATTCGCTTCCAGCAGTTCGGCGGCCTGTATGACTGACTCAAGGGCTGATACGGACTGCATGTGAGTCACGTTCACCGCAATGCCATAGTCTTCAGCGGTGGCCAGATAGTCTTCCAAAAGTTCATATTCCGCGTCACTCATCGGCTGGTTGCCCCAATCTGTGCCGAGGTAGCTCATATGCCGGACGGGCATCAACCGTAAAAGAACGATGTGATGCTCTTGACCACGTGCCAGCGCACAGGCCAGATGCAGGGCTTGCCGCGTCCATTGTTGATCAGCTAATTGAACCAGTATGGTTCCCATGTTGAATGCTCCTGAAGAAACGATCATGCATCCTTACTATAAGCAGGTGCGCGTCAAGATGGGGACAAGAGAATGTCGTGTTGTATCAAGAGTGTGTAAAGATTGCTGCCGGAAACAAAAACCGCCAGTGAAGGCGGTTCTTGAGTGGTGGTGTAGGCGGGCGCGTCTTACGAAAGCCCGTAAAGCCCGGTGAATTTGGCTTCGAGGTAAGCGAGGTATGGTTTGACATGCAGCGGGCTGCTGGTTGAACGCACCAGCAGTTCATTGGCATCGTATGCTCGACCGTGCTGGTAGATATTCTGCTGCAACCATGTCAACAGCGGCGCATACTCCCCGCGCCGCAGCGAGTCATCAAGACCGGCCACCTGCTGATGAGCGGCTTCGAGGAACTGCGAGGACATCACATTACCGATGGTGTAACCGGGGAACGAGCCGAATCCGCCGCCCGACCAGTGTACATCTTGCAGCACACCCTTGCTGTCGTTGGGCGGGGTGACGCCCAGATATTCCTGCATCTTGGCGTTCCATGCTTCGGGCAGATCTTCCACCTGTAGGCTGCCTTCCAAGAGCGCCATTTCGATTTCCACGCGCAGCATGATGTGCAGGTTATAGGTCACTTCGTCGGCTTCCACGCGGATGAGGCTGGGACGTACCCGGTTGACCGAACGGTAAAGCAAGTCGGGGTCTGCGTCCGCCAACTGTTCCGGGAAGAACTCACGCAGACGGTCAAAGTGGACATTCCAGAAATCACGGCTGCGCCCGATCTGGTTTTCCCACAAGCGTGACTGCGACTCGTGCGCGCCGTAGCTCGTCCCGCCCACCGGATACTGGCCGAGGAAATCGGTGGTCAGGGCGCTGCGGGTGAGTTCTGCCGAGACGCCTTGCTCATAGAGGGCGTGTCCGGTTTCGTGCATCGTTCCATACAGCGCCATAGGGAGATAATTGAGGTTGTAACGGGTGGTGATGCGCACATCGTTGCGCGTGAATGAAATCTCGAAAGGATGCGGAGCGATGTCCAACCGTCCCCGTTCCAAGTCATACCCGATCTTCTGGGCGATTTCCAAGCCGAATGCTTTTTGCTTGTCCAGCGGATACTCGCGCGCCCACAGGTCTTTTTCTAACGGTTTGTCGTGCGCTACGATGCGCTTGAGCAGCGGTAATAAGCCAGCTTTCAAGTCCTCGAAGAGCACTTTCAAACTGGCCGCGTTGACGCTCGGTTCGAACTCGAAGACCAACGCGTCAAATGGATGCCCTTCGTAACCCACCGCATCTGCTTGCTGCTTGGCCAGCTCCAGCATTTGGCGCAGATAAGGCGCGAAGCTGGCGAAGTCATTGTTCTTTTTCGCTTCCGACCACACATGCTCCGAAACAGGAGCGAGGGTGGCCTTGCGCGCCGTGAGTTCCACCGGAATGCGGCGTACAATGTCGTAGTACTGGCGCGTCTGTTTGACCGCCCGCACCCTGTATGAATCGGGATCTTCGCCAGCAATTTCGGCTTCAACCGCATCAAGGATGCGCGCCGTTTTGTCGCTGATGAAGTGTGCCTGTGCAACCCGTGACAGTGTCGCTAACTGGTTGCCGCGCGTGGCCGCCCCACCGGGAGGCATTTGGGTGCGAGCGTCCCATTTGAGGATCGAAATCGCGTTCAGAAGATCGCTCAGTTCGGCGATATGGTTCTGGAAATCAGCATATGCAGTCATGTGTATCCTCTGTGTTGCAGATCAGATCGAACGCATCGCGCCGCCATCCACGCGCAGGGTTGCCCCTGTGATGTACTGGGCGGCTGGCGAGAGTAGATAAGCGGCGGCGGAACCAAACTCGTGAATGGTGCCTAGCCGCTTGAGCGGAATCTTAGCGGCACTTTGCGCCCGCACTTCTTCCACGGTGATGTTCTGGCGTTTGGCGGTGGCATGGTCGAGCTGCGCCACGCGATCGGTGTCAATGCGTCCCGGAATCAGGTTGTTAACGCGGATTTGCTTGCCCGCCAGTTCATCCGCCAGTGTTTTGACCAACCCGGCCACGCCGGAACGCATCACGGTAGACAGCCCCAACCGTTCGATGGGTTCTTTGATCGAAGATGAGGTGACGGTCAGGATAGAACCACCGTTGGTCATGTGCGGAACGGCCGCACGGATCATGCGCACCGAACTCATCAGTGTGAGTTCGAAGGCGGCCTGCCACTGTTCTTCGGTCATATCCAGCAGCAGCCCACCGGGCGGCCCGCCGGCGTTCACCAGCAGCGCGTCAATCACCCCCCACTGTGCGACGGTTCCATCAATCCATGCCTGAATCGAATCGGCACGGGTGACATCGCAGGCGGTGCCAATAACTTCCGCGCCTGTATCCGCTTGCAATTGCTTCACAGCCGCCTCGACTGACGCGCTGTCCCGGCTGCAAATCGAAACTTTTGCGCCTTCCGCGGCCAGCGCATTCGCCACGCCGTAGCCCAATCCCTTGCTGGCAGCAGCCACCAGCGCTACCTTGCCCTTGAGTCCTAAGTCCATAGTGTCATCCTCGCTTGATGTCTTAAAGCTGTACTTTTTGCGTCGGGTCAGCAATGCCAACCCGCTTGAGAATCCATCCGATTTCTTCGTGAGTGCCTGCGTCAATGGGCACGAACGGCTGGCGCAGGGTCGGGTGCGCCATCGCGCCGCGCCGGTAGAGCAGTTCCTTACGAATCGTCAGGTTGATGACCGGCTGATTTTCATAGCGAATCAGCGGCAGGTAATGGTCAAAGATGCGCTCGGCCTCGTCCCTGCGACCTTCATTGAATGCTTGATAAATCGCCACCAGAATCTCGGTGAAGGCAAACCCGGTCATGGTGCCGGATGCGCCGCGCCCCAATTCTTCCAGCAGGAACATCCCGCCCAACCCGCCGAAGATTTCAAACTTGTCGGTTCGGGCGCGGATTGCCCCGATTTTTTCCATGAGCGGAGGATCTTCCAGCTTAAGGTAACGGGCGTTCGGAATTTTCTCAGCCAGCGTCGCCAGCATATCTGCCGACATGATGACACCATTTACCGGTGGGAAGTCTTGCACCACAATCGGCTGGTCGATGTGTGTGGCGATCTCGCTGTACAGGCCGATCACCCGCTCATCAGTTGGTTTTTCCATGCGGGGTGGTGCGATCATCACCCCGGCTGCGCCAGCGGCGAAGGCTGCCTTGCTCAGCGCCACACAGGTCGCTGTGTCCTCGTGGCTCGTTCCCACCACCACAGGTACCCGTCCCGCCACCGTTTCGATGACAGTTTCGACCACCAACTTGCGTTCATCCACGCTCATTTTGGCCGCCTCGCCCAGCACACCGAGGATCGTCAGGCCGTATGCGCCCATGTTGAGTTGGAAGTTTACCAGTTGGCGCAGGCTGGTCACGTCAAGCTGGTAATCGGGCGTGAAAGGAGTCGCCAGAATATTGAAAATGCCGGTAATTTTTTGACTCATGCCGTCTGTCCTTGTTCAAACTGAGTTGTTCGGTTGCGGAAGATGAGCACCACGCTCATCGCCGTGAATAAGACGCTGATCGCCACCAACTGCATGATGAGGCCGAATCCGTATTCCTTTTGCAAGAAACCGCTCATGGCTGTCGCCGTGAACCAGCCGATATTCCACAGCACCATATTCAAGCTGCTGACGATATTATGCTGTTCCGGCAGTACATGACGCATGACCAGCGGTTGGAAGATGGGCTGCATCACATTACGGAAGGACGCACCCACCACATAAAACACAATCGCGATGAATAGTCCCTGCGCCAGTCCCAGCCCCAAGAATGCAATGGCAGCGATGGTCAGGGTGATGCCTAGCGCCCACACCCGCCCGAAGCGGTTTTCCCACAGCGGATTCAACAGGGGAACGAATGCCATCCCCAGCCAGCCGAGGCTCAGAATGGTGCCTACCGCGTAATCCGGCTGGTTGAACTGGACGCGGAAGAACAGATTGTAAAAGGGAAATGTCAATCCGCCGCTGAAGCCAAAAGTCAGCAGCGGCAGTGAAAGCATGCTGAGCCGTAACCACGGGATGCGTATCGGGCGCGTTTGGGGGAGGGTTACTTTTTTCACGGTGTCAATCGTGCTGTCCATCTTCACCAGCGGCCACACACTCGCCAACCCCACCGCGCCAGCCACCAGCAGCGAGGTGCCATAAGCGAATGGCGTATGTGGATCATCCACGCCTGCCGCTGCGCCGAACAGGCTGATCATCACGCTGGGGAGGATGCCACCGATCAGGCTGCCAATGGCCATCCCGATCATGCTCACTACGTTATGCGAGGCGAAGAAACGGGTATGCATTTCCGGTTTCACCAGAACGAACATCAGCGGTGACAGCGCGATCTGCTGTGCGCCGTACAGCAGCCCCAGCATGAAGCGGCTGAACCCTAACCCCGGCAGCGATGGAAACAGCACCAACGTGAAGAAGCTCAGCGAGCAGCCAATCGTCGAGATGACGATGATGCGGCGTGCGCCGAAGCGGCTGGCCAGCAGCCCCACTGGAATGCTGGTCAGGAAACCGGCCAGCCGGGGCAGGGATTGCAGCAGACCAATGGTTTCCTCCCCATGCCCCAGACTCACGAAATAAAAGTTGAGTAACACATCGTTCATGCCCAGTATGCCGACGTGCAGCAGCGTGGCATACACCATGAACAGGATTGATTGGCGGCTGTTGATGATCCCCCAATCATGTAATAGTTTGATCAATTACCCACGCCTAGCATTTTCTTTCCGCTGATGAAGGTCATGTCGATCTGTTCCAGCGCATCCAGATCAGCGAGCGGGTCGCCGTTCACCACAATCACATCTGCTTCTTTGCCCGCTTCCAACGTGCCGAGCTTGCCTTCCAACTTGCTCAAACGGGCGGCAATGATGGTGGCGCTCCGCAGCGCGGCGTAATTATTACTCACCACGCCCACTTGCACCATAAACTTTAGTTCTGGCGCGACTACTTCATGCCCCACGACCGGACTGCCCGCGTCCGTGCCAAAGGCAATCGGCACACCGGCTTTGGCCGCGTTCACCAGCCCTGCGTAGCGTTCTGGTTTGGCGATGGCTTTCTGGCGTTCCTCAATTTTCCATTCCGGCACGTTGTACTTACGGGCGATTTCAGCGTTGGCTTGCATCACCACCGGCGCGAACGTGGTCACAATCGGGATTTGCTTATCCAGCAGCAGTTGGATCGTTTCATCATCCATTGAGCCGCCATGCTCGACCACATCTACGCCGAACTTCGCCACCCGCTTGATGCAATCATTATAAGTGGCGTGCGCGGTGATGGGCAGACCATTGCGGTGGCTTTCGTCGATCACCGCTTCTAATTCGGCGTCAGTGAATTCCAGCGTGTCGTGGCAGGCCATAATCTTGATGAGATCCGCGCCGCCCTTCACCTGTTCCCGCACGGCACGGCGCATTTCGTCCGCTCCGCTGGCCTCGCGGCAGCACCAGTACGTATGCCCGCCAGTTTGAATGATCGCCTCGCCGCAGATTAACAGGCGCGGGCCGGGGAAGATCCCCTGTTCGATGGCTTGTTTGGCGAAGAAGTTGGTTTTATTCATCCCCAAATCGCGCACCAGCGTGATGCCCGCCCGTAGGCTTTTGAGCATGTTGGATGCGCTCTTGTAGGCACTAATTTCAACCGGATCATCCATCGACTGCCGCGCCAGATCGTGTACACCGTCCCATGCCAGATGCGCGTGTGAGTTGATCATCCCCGGCATAATGGTCTTGCCGGTCACGTCGATCACTTCAGCGTCGCTGCTGCCCAACTCGCTGGCCTTGCCGACGGCCTTAATCTTGCCCTTCTCAATTTCCACAAACCCGTTTTCGATCACTTCATCACCCACGCAGGTCAGCACTGTCCCGCCCTTCAGGATGCGGTGTGGTGCGGGCAGATCGAACATCGGGCGAATAATCTTTTGGTAGCGCCATGCGGCTGGTTCAGGCATCGTTAAATTCCTTTCCGGTTAAAAAGTCGTTCATATTCAGTTGCCAGTAAAGTCGGGTTTAACTCCGGCGCAGCCAGTTCCAGCGATGTCACCGCCAGCCCGCCCACGATGGAGCCGAATTGCAAACATTGTTCGATAGGGTAGTTGTTCGCATAGCCATATAGCACACCCGCCACAAACCCATCCCCCGCGCCGTTCGTGTCCTTCATGCTGTACTCGCTGATAGCAGGTGTTTCGATCCAACGCCCATCAGCGGTCAGCGCCGTGGAGCCATTCTTGCCGTGTGTGCTCACGACCAACCGTTTGCCCGCCGCGATCTGTATTTCCATGAAAGCGCGATACGATTTGATGCCGTGGGCGTCCGAACTCATGAACAGGTAATCCGCCGCCTTGATGAAGTCATCGTAGAACGGATTCTTCCCGTCGTAATCATGTAAGTCACACCAGATGGCTTTCCCCGCCTGTTTGATGAGCGGAATCAAATAGCGGCAGTAATTCGAGATGTTCAGCACAATATGATCATGCTCACCGATCAGCGTTTCCAACCGTTTCATGTCGAAGGCCGGCTCGAAGGTTCCATACACCACGAAGATCGAGATGCGCCCTTCCTCCTTGTCCATGAGGTTGATGTGTCGCTGCGTGCCTGCCGGGTCAATATCATAAATAAACCGGATACCTTCACGATTGAAGAAGTCCCGTATCGCTTGCCCCGGCGCATCATCTCCGATCAGGGCATGCAGCGTGACCGGCATCCCTAACCGGTGCAGATTGAGCGCCTTGCCCGACCCGGTCGAGCCAACCGTCTCATGAAATCCCCGGCTGAAGACCGTTTGGGGCTGTGGGGTAGGGAACGCGTTCACATACACCATCGCGTTCCACGACACCCCCCCGATGATCAGCACCGAATCCTGCGCGTTCATATAAACCCCTACAGCGCGATAATACGCTTTTCAGGCGGATGGTTTGCTAAGAACCGGCTGGGCACAAGCGC
>JAFLCH010000131.1:8728-11107 GCA_017303775.1 Anaerolineae bacterium
CGGATGTACTCCAGACAATAATCGGCGTAGGAGGCCGCTTTCTCCACAAATGCGATTTCTTCCGGTTCTTTCACCCAGCGCATTTGCTCGATCAATGGTGTGACCGTCACCCGTCCCCCCAGCTTGTTGAACACATCTACGGTCAGCGTATCCACGCCCAACCGCTCCACGCCGGCTTCTGCCACCATCCACTGCACCGGATGCATCTCGCCCGGATACTCGAAGTACGTCCGAATATCCCGCACCCATGTATCGCCCGCGTTCTCCTGCTCTAGCAGCGGCACGAACAGCGCCGGTTCACCGCTGCCGGGGATGAATAACCCCAGTGGGCGCTCGGACGGTGTATGAAAGAATCCACAGGCGTAAATTACGTTTGGCACATCCAGCAGCAGCAGTCCGTCCAGCCCTTCGGCCTCCAGTCGTGCCTGAATCTGCCCAATCTTTCGCCGGTAGAACGCTTCGCTCAGTAATTGCATATCTGGCTCATCTCTGTTGTATATGGGTAATCATCACCCTAATCGGATGACTGTCCGCTGTGTGCCTGCGCGTTGGGCGCGTGCCGTCAGTGTGAGTTCACTGCCCGCTGCCCCGCGCACCACCCATTCCACCTTCGCTTTGGTGTCGTGCCAATCCGGCATCCATGGCGACCATGTTGTCACCCGTTCATCCCGCCCCGCCAGATGCCCGATAACCTGCTCCGCTGCCCCGCTGATAAGTTCTGTGCCGCTGCTTACTTCCAGCACAGCCTCGACCTGTCCCGCCGTCCCAAACTTCAACGCGCGCGCTGTCATGTTGGTCGGCAGGAAACCGTGGTTCGCCACCACCGCCGTCACCCGATACAAATCACCACCCAGCGCTTCCACCTGTGTCGAGTCGATGCGCAGCAGGGGCGTACAGGCCGCGTGCTTGAGGGTGAACAGGCAGTTGTTGTGGATCGTCTCCGGCAGGAATCGTCGTGCTTGCTCGGTCGCGGCCATCGATGCCGGCGGCGGGTTGCGGAAGGTGTACATATGTGTCCACCCACCGATTTCGACCTTCCCCAACTGCGGATGGTCGAACGGCTGCCAGTTCACGAATCCCTTCCCGCCCAGATGCTCATCATTGTATTGCAGCAGCTTAATCTCGTCTTCCGTTGATCGCGCCCGAATCTGATACTTGGCCGGTTCTGCGATCCCTGCCGCCAATTCCGGATTCCACAGTTCCGTCGAGAAGGTGATGATCCCCAATTCGTCATACGACCACTGCATCAGTGATCCGGTGCGTGGATTGTCCGGATCGGTCGTAAATTCCTCATACACCGAAATGACCGGATACCCCGTCAATTCAGTGCCCATCGCGCCGATCCGCTTGATCAACCCCAAATCGCTGCGGGGCAGGGTGCTGTCCGGCGCGATGAGTGAAGGCCGCAGATGCACGCCGCCGTGCGTGTGGTAGCACTGCATCCCCATAATGTTGGGGTGGCTGAGGATGAAACGAGCGCAGGCCAGTGCTTCCGGCTCCGAGAGTGGTAAATCGCCCGCCCCATACTGCCGCTGTTCCGACCACCATCCTGCCGGGAAGTTGCGGTTCAAGTTGCCGTCGCGCGGGCGTTCAATATCGAACGTCACCCCGTCCCACTCGCCCTTGATAACCCCCTCCCTATACAGCCGGTAATACGGCCCATCGTGGTACTCGCCCGGCTTGCGCAGGATCATCAGGCGCGGATCATCTTTGGAAACCTTCCACTCGCCCGCCGAATCTTCAATCCGCATCTGCACGATCAAACCGTCACCGTTAATATCCTGCTGGCATAGGCCGCGCGTTTGTTCCTCACCCGGTAGGTAGCGTCCGTTGCCGCACCAGTGATGCGCCGTCGTCAGGCTGATTTCCGCGCCGTCCGGGTTCAACCGCGGGATGATGTAAAACGTCGTATTGTCCAGCAGCCACGTCACCTCGGCGTCGCTGCCATACTGACTCAGCAGATACCAGATGGTGTACAGCGCCGTGTGCGAAGTCGTCACTTCCTCGGCGTGGATGTGAGCGTCGATGTAAAAAGCGGGTTTCTCGTCGTGCGGGCCGGTGGCGCTGTTCGTCAGCGTCATGCACCAGATGTCACGTTCGCGCCAGCTTTTACCCAGAGACTCCAACGTCGCCAGAGCCGGATACGCCGCCGCCAAACCATGCAGATGATCCGTCAATGCATCAAATAGAAAATACTCACTGAAATCAATGTCGTAGCTCATCGTTTATCTCGTTATGCTGTGTTGTGCGTTGCTTGCGTTTTACAGGTTGTCCCACACTTTGCTCACGTCCGGGCGCACGAACTTGCCCCAGCCGCGTTCACCCACAACCTGCCCATCTACGAATACCGTCCGCCCGTTCACAATCGTCCGGCACACC
>JAFLCH010000132.1:0-6436 GCA_017303775.1 Anaerolineae bacterium
AACCGTTGGGCGAGTGGCTGGTGGATGAACTGCGCCAGAAGTATCAGATCCCCAAAGCGGTGGCGCAGGAATGGGTGGAAGGCGAACAACTCCTGCTGCTGCTGGACGGGTTGGACGAGGTGGCCGCAGCATACCGTGAGGCGAGTGTGGAGGCGATTAACGCCTTCCGGCAGCAGTACCGGACGGTTGATCTGGCGGTGTGCAGCCGCAGTGAGGATTATGAGGCGCTGACGGCGAAGCTGGATGTACGGGGGGCGGTGGTGCTGGATGCGCTGCACGAAGACCAGATCAACGATTATTTGAACCGGCCTGCGCTGGAGGCGCTGCGGGCGGCGATGGCTGATGACCCGGAACTGCGGGACATGTCGCGCGTTCCCTTTTTGCTGAACGCCATGGCTTACGCGTATGCCGGTGAAACGGCCACAACGCTGCGGGTGGCCGGGGGGGAAGATGCGGCGGCGCGGCGGACACATCTCTTTGATCTGTGGGTGGAGAAGCGGTTAAAGGCTGCGCCGAGTGAAGTGTATACGCCGGAAAGGGTGAAGGGCTGGTTGACGTGGCTGGCGGGGAAAATGACTTCCTTCAAGTCGAGTGTTTTTTACATCGAGACGCTACAACCAACATGGCTTGAAAGCCGCAGTCTTCAAGTGTTGTATCGGTTTGTCATTGGCGTAGCAATCAGTCTGATGGCGGGGATCGCCTTACAGATCGTGCTCGGCCCGTTGATCGGATTGGTGTTAGGGGTGGCGATTGGCCTGATCAACGTCTCTATTTACTATCCGATTGTCACGGTTGATTTACTTCGCTGGCGATTGAACCGATATTCAATACTTGCGGGCATCATCACCGGTACAGCTATTTTTGTCTCGTTCAGTTCAATATTCAGTCCTTATTATGGCGCGGTTTTTGGCAGTGTGATCGGCATGATGACGGGGTTTATATTTGGCCTGACGCCCCAAGCGAACGTCAATGTCCGAACTTTACCGAACATTGGCATCCGCCATTCTGGAATTAACGCGCTCAAGACCCTCAGCGCAGGCTTAATCGCAGGCATTATCGCCATCCTTGTAGCCAGTATCGTGATTGGGAAGCTTGACCAAGGACTCAATTACTTTATTGAAATTGGTTTTCTGGCCGGTATCGGGTACGGGCTAGCAATCGGGTGGGCTTACAGCCTGATACGCGGTGGATCACAAACCGTCATCAAACATGTTTTGATCCGGTTCATTCTCTACAGCTCAGGCCATGTTCCGATGAATTATGCGCGGTTCCTAGATTACTGTGTGCAGGCGGGATTGATGCGGCAGGTGGGCGGGGGGTATCTGTTCGCGCACCGGTATTTGTTGGAGTATTTCGCAGGATTGAAGTGATAAGAGGGGAAGCAGCACAGGGGCAAGCGGAAGGCTCCCCCTGTGATTGCAGTCAAGGTTAGGGGTTAATCGTCGATCTCTTTGACGGGCGCGGGCTTAGCGCCACCGATAGGCTTATAGTCCCAAGTCTTGCCAAATTCTTTGCGGGCTTCGTTGCGCGACAAAATACGCAGTTCGGCGTTATCGTAGTTGAAGGCTCCGGTGAATCCACGCCGGCGTTCCAGTTCCAGTTCAGCAGCTTCACGACTGTCATGCTTGCTGACGGCACGCCAGACTTCTTCGTAATTGCGGCGTACCCAAACGCAGTAGTAATCTTTGGATTTTGAACTCGCTGGTTTGGCGGCTCTGCGTTTCTTTTCCATGTCTCGCCTCCATAAGTTATTAGACGATTGAAAACAAAACAGCGCAAGCGGATTCACACCCCCTTGCGCTGTCCGTCTTTACACGATTAGCTACCGCTAATTAATAGCGGTCGCGGCCACCACCACGGTTGTCACGACGGCCACCACCGAAACCACCGGAGCGTTCTTCACGCGGGCGGGCTTCGTTGACGGTGAGAGGACGGTTGTCCAAGGTGAAGCCGTTGAAGCGACGAATGGCTTCCTGAGCAGCTTCTTCGGTCGCCATTTCGACGAAACCGAAACCCTTGGGGCGACCGGTGTCACGATCATTAATGAGCGTTACTTCGGCCACATCACCCGCCTGAGCGAACAGAGTGCGAACACTTTCCTGAGTAGTGCCATAGGAAAGGTTACCTACATATAATTTCTTTGCCATGGTTGGCTCCTGTCTAAACACACAGAATCATACGAATCGATAGAGCAAGTTGGCAGACTGGAAAACAAATGCAGAAGCGGCTGATGTGTTAGAAACAGGAGCTTTGTGCAGTTTTTTACCGAGCAGTTTCATACCCTACCAGTTATTATTATGACACAAGTTACAATTTGTGCATAGGGGGAAAGTCGGGGGATTTCACAAAGTCTTGTTGAAGATCAAACATCAAATTTGTTAAGACTTTATGGTACAGGCCGAAAACAGTGGTCAAAATGAGAAAACAGCGGGGTCATGAAGCGTGAGTGATATGCATAATGTGATCATCGAACGGTTGAAGGCGGCGGGTGCGCGGTACGTCATTCATGAACATGTGGAGGCGCGAACGGTGGCGGAAAGCCTCGAACGGCTGCCGTTTCCGCTGGAGCTGTACCTGACAACGGTGGCCTTCCGGCTGAAGCAGGGCGGATGGGCGCTGGTGGGGCGGCGCGGAACTGACCGGATTGATTATAAGAAGGTCGCAGCGGCACTGGGCGTCAAACGAGAGCAGATCAGCATTCCGGCAGCAGAGGAAGTGCTAACGGGGTTGGGAATTGAAACCGGGACGGTCAGCCCGATTCCGACGGTTGAGGGTATGACGGTGGTGATGGACAGCCAACTGCCATGGGGCGTGCCGCTGTACGCAGGGGCGGGCAAAGCGGGGCGCACGCTGGAAATTACGCTGGACGACGTGCTGCGGGTGACGGGCGGACGGGTGGCGAATGTGGTAAAAGCGGAGGCAGAAAACGCTTGAGATTACGCCGTTCCATTAAGGCAGCGCGCCCATCCGGACGAATCTTGAGAATACCTCACGGATAGGGATGAAGCGGTTCAGATGCGATAACGGGCGTCCTGTGTTATGCTACAGGTTAGAATTTTTAAACGTTACCGGCGCACCAGTGGGAACACAGGATGATCGGACGCAAACTTAAAGATCGCTACGAAGTACAGGAACACCTCGGCGACGGTTCTACCGCGACAGTATATAAGGCGTTGGACACACGCTTAAACCGCACCGTGGCGCTGAAGGTTTTGCTGCCGCATGTGCGGGAATCGACGCGCAAACGCTTCTTCCAAGAAGCGACGGCGGCGGCGCAGCTCAATCATCCCAACATTATGGCGATTTATGACATCGCGGAAGAAGATGATTACCAGTTTCTGGTGGTGGAATTTGTGGAGGGGGTGCCGCTGAGCAATTACATCCCATCCGCGCCGGAGACGGTGATCGACCTCGGCATTCAGATGGCGCGGGCGTTGGGGTATGCCCACGCGCGTTATATCATTCACCGCGACGTGAAACCGGCCAATATCAAGGTGACTCCGGACGGCGTGGTGAAGATTATGGATCTGGGGCTGGCGCTGCCACGCGAGGCCAAGCGAGTCACGGCTGAAGGGATGGTGATCGGCACACCGGCTTACCTGTCGCCGGAACAGGCGCAGGGGCATACGCTCGACCACCGCACCGATATTTACTCGCTGGGCGTGGTGCTGTACGAGATGTCCACCGGCCATCTGCCCTTCGACGCGGACGAGATTCCGGCGCTGCTGCTGCAACAGGTACGGCAGCCCCCGCCCCCGCCGCGCTTGATCAAGCCTGATTTGCCGGTTGAACTGGAACGAATCATCCTGCGGACGCTGGAGAAAAATCCGGTACGCCGCTTCCCGAACGCCGACGCGCTGGCGCAAGCGCTGGAAACGGTGCTGAGCGCCCCCAAGCGACAAACCGACAACAGCAATCAAGTGAAGCCGAACGAGGCAACACTGCCGGAGGGCAAACCGGTCATGCGGCGGGATAAGCCGCTGATCCGCGTGCTGCTGGCGGATGATCATGTGATGATCCGGCGGATGCTGGCGAGCTTCCTTGAATCACGCGATGAGTTCGTGATCGTGGGCGAGGCTTCGGACGGGGATGGTGCGCTGCGCGAGACCATATCGCTGCTGCCGGATGTGCTGCTGCTGGACTTGAATATGCCGGGCAAAGGCGGTCTGGAAATCCTGCCGCAGGTGCGGGCGGAAGCGCCGAACGTCAAGGTGCTGGTGCTGACCGGACGTGATGAGGACTGGTACATCATGCGGGCGATGCGCGCCGGCGCACATGGTTATGTGTTGAAGTCCGGCGATGAAAATGAACTGATGGACAGCATCATCAAGGTGACGCAGGGCCATATGGTGCTGGGGCAAGGGGTGGCGGAACGCATCGTCACCGGCATGATCGGCGGCGGGACGCAAAAAGGGCTGGACGTGACCGAACGGCAGGTGCTGCTGTTCGTGGCGGCGGGGTTTGATAACACCGAGATCGCGCAGCGGCTGCAACTGTCGCAAACGTCGATCATCGAGACGCTGGCACAGGCTGTCAACAAATTGGGCGCGTCTGACCGGCACTCGGCGGCGTTGATGGCGCTGCGGCAGGGGTTCATCAGCCTCGACGAACTGCATGACCTGTAAGCGATAATTTCATAACTCGCGCCTGACTTCCTGAAGCGCAATCGGTGCTACACTGAAAGTTAGCAGCGGCATGTTTTAGGATAGGAGGAAGCGATGCCCCCGGCAAAACCTCACGGTTCCTTCGTGGATGATTTGACGATTCCTGACGATACCCCAATGACCTTCGGGCAAGCGTTTAGCAAGACATGGCTGCTGCGTAACAGCGGCAAGACGGCGTGGAAGCAGGGCTATTCGGTTGTGTTCGTGGGCGGGACGCTGATGACGGCGCAGCGCAAGTATCCGCTGCCACAAGCCGAGCCGGGGCAGCATGTCGAACTCACGTTGCAGATGAGCGCGCCCAACAAGGCCGGTAAACATTACTGCGACTGGCAGTTCGCGGATGAGCGCGGCAACCGCTTCGGGCAGGTTTTCCATGCGCGCGTGTTATGCTTCCCGCCCGCGCCGACGGTCAATGTGCCGGCAGACGCCAGTTATTTCGTGGCGGACATCACCATCGCGGATGACTCGCCGATCCAATCCGGCGCGACCTTCACCAAAACGTGGCGGGTTAAGAACGCGGGCAGCCAAGCATGGGGCGCGGGGTATACGCTGAACTTCTTTGAAGGCACGGCGATGACCAGCCATCTGAGCCAGCCTGTGCCGCCGACGCCGCCGGGGAGCGAAGTGAATCTCTCGGTGGAGCTGACCGCGCCCAAGACACCGGGTTCATATTGGGGTGATTGGAAGCTGAAGAACGCCAGCGGGCAGCCCTTCGGCGCGAAGTTCTGGGTGCGCATCACGGTACCGGGTGTGCAGCCACAGCCCGCGCCGGCTGCTCCAACAGCTTTCACACCGGTGGGTCAACCGGCTGGCACGACGCCCGCGCCCATCGCCGCCCCTACACCGCCACCGCTCGCGCCGCATCTGTCGCAGCGTGATCCGCGCTGGTCACATATCCCACTGGCGAATATGGGCGGTGCGCCGTCTATCGGGCGCTGGGGCTGCCTGCTGACCTGCCTGACCATGCTGGCGAATAATCTGGGCTATAACACCCTGCCCGACCAATTCAACCGCGATATGGTGACGCGCGGCGGGTTCATCAACGGGTACTTCACGCGCTGGGAAGCGCTGCGGGTGGTTTATCCGGACGTGAGCTTTGATGGCAAGCAGGACGGGCCATCGGCGGACATCCTGCGACGGATTGATGCCAGCCTGCAAACGGGGCGACCGGTGCCGGTGCTGGTGGATTTGACGCCGACCACCGCTTACAGCGACATCGACCAGCACTGGGTGCTGGTGGTGGCGCGCAGCGGCGAGGATTACCTGATTAACGATCCGTCTAACCTGATGACAGGGCCGACTTCCCTGATGGGGCGTTATGGTAAAGCGGGTGGGAAACTGGTGGACGCGGTGCGGTCAGCCCTGTTTTACCGGAAGTGATTGATAAGCGCGGAGTTCATCCGGCGCTCATGCACCTCGATTATGATGGGTTTTGAAAATAACTTTACAAAAGGATTTGTTATGCGGTTAGGCCTGATGACCGGTTATTCCGGTGCGCGAATCGAAGTCCCGATGGAATTGGTGCAGGAGGCAGATCGCTTAGGGGTGTACGCGGTGTGGACGGCGGAAGCCTATGGCTCCGACGCGGTTTCGCCGCTGGCGTGGATGGGATCACGGACGGACCGCATCAAGCTGGGGACGGCTATCCTGCAAATGCCTGCCCGCACCCCGGCCAACACGGCTATGACCGCCATGACGCTCGACCAGCTTTCCGGCGGACGTTTCCTGTTGGGGCTGGGGCTTTCCGGCCCGCAGGTGGTGGAAGGCTGGCA